>PLAI01000210.1 GCA_003134075.1 Methylocystaceae bacterium
GCTCACGCGGCGGAAAGGAACGCGCACCAATACAACGTGTATGTGGGCGCGTTCCTCAAGAAGCCGAACTCGACGCGTGGCAAGAGAACGAAGGCTGACGACTTCTACGTCGCAACCGCAATCCCGATCGACTTCGACGAGGACGCGGACGGGGTTTTCGCGCGCCTCGCCGAGCTTGGCGTGCGCGCCGGCGCGATCGTCACCACGGGCCGCACTCCGTCGCTTCGCCAACAGCGATGGCATTGGCTGACCGAGCCTTGCGATCATGCTGGCAAGTGCACGCGCGCGTTTGAGAACGCGGTCGGAAACGCCGGCGCCGATACGAGCGCGACAGGATTGAACCGTTTGATGCGGCTTGCCGGCTCGGTATCGTATCCGCCGGGAAAGAAACGCGCCAAGGGCTATGTCGTCGAACAAACAGGCCTAGAAATCGACGACGCGGCCGAAGCCGTCACGATCGGGACCTTCCTCGACCTCGCGCCGGCTCCCGAAAACGCCGAAACGAAGCACGGCGGCGCCGGGTCCGGCAACGAGTTTCAACCCACGGGCAACTTCTTCCGTGACGTGGGCACGCTCGCCTTGACGAAACTCGACGCTTGGGTTCCGGCGCTGTTTGGGCAGGACGCTCAAAGCCGGCCGAGGGGCGAGGGCTATCGCGTATCGTCGGAAGCACTGGGCCGCGACCTCGAAGAAGACCTGTCGCTCCACCCCTCGGGGATCAAAGACTTCGGCGTTCATGACGGCGAGCGTGATCCGCTCAAGCGCCAAGGCAAGCGCACGCCGATCGATATCGTTTTGGAATGGGGCGAACAATATGGCGCAACGCTCGATAACGGCGCGACGCCGACGACGCGGATGCAGGCCGCCCACTGGCTTTGCGAGCAACTGGGGATCGACCCGCAGGCTTTGAAGATCGGTGGCCGCCCACAATCCTTTGAGGACATCGACGGCGGCGAAGCGGGCGAGACGCCGGATGGAGCGCCGGACAATGGGCCGGATACTGGTCCCGGCAAAGGGGACGGTGTGGCGTCGAAGCCCAGGAACGAATCCAATTCCGATCTGGGAAACGCACGGCGCCTGGTGCGACGCCATGGCTCTGACATGCGTTACATGCACGCCCGCCGCAAATGGGCCGTCTGGGACAGCGAGCGATGGCGGATCGACGAAAACGGCGCGGTTATCCGACTGGCTAAGCAAACCATCGAGGCTATGCACGATGACGCCAAGACCCTTACGAACGATACTGCGCGCGCCGACTTGCGGAAGCATGCTTTATATTGTCAATCGGCGGCGCGGATCGAGGCGATGGTTCGGCTTGCGGAAAGTGAAGCCGAAGTTGTCGCGGACTCGCGCCTGTTCGACGCCAATCCTTGGCTTCTGGGGGTGCGCAACGGCGTGTTGGATTTGAAGACGGGCGGCTTTCGTGAGGCGCGACGCGGTGATTTCATCACCAAGAGCGCCAACGTCGATTTCGACCGGGACGCCGTTTGTCCCAACTGGCTCGAGTTTCTCGATACGGTTACGGACTGCGATCGAGAATTGATCGGGTATTTGCAGCGACTCGTCGGCTACGTACTGACCGGAACGGCCCACGAAGAGGTCATGACCGTCCTTTGGGGGACCGGGCGCAACGGCAAATCGACATTCCGCGAAACGGTGCACGACATGATGGGAGACTATGCGATCAGCGCCGATGCGGGCCTCTTGGTTACTCGGCAAACGCCGGGCGGGGCCACTCCCGACGTGGCGCGACTCCAAGGGCGGCGTCTCGTTTCGATCAACGAGACTGCGCAGAACGACCAGTTGAATGAAGCTCGCGTCAAATTCATTACGAGCAACGACAGGATCGCGGCGCGAAACTTGTATTCCGAACCGTTCGACTTCCTGCCGACGCACAAGACGTTCCTAACGACGAATCACAAGCCGGTGATCAGAGTGTAGGATGAGGGTATTTGGCGACGCGTTCACCTCACACCGTTTACGATCCAAATCCCGGTTGAAAAAATCGAACGTGATTTCCGAACGCGCCGTTTGTTGCCCGAAATGTCAGGTATTCTAAATTGGGCGCTTGTAGGGCTTGCGGATTACCAGCGCGTTGGTCTCAACCCGCCCGAATGCGTGCGGGGCGCGACGAAAAGTTACCGGGAGGAAATGGACTTCCTGCGCCAGTGGATCGAAGAGCGTTGCGAGCGTGACCCTGCGGCCATAGTCCCGACCAGCGTCCTTCATTCGAACTACGTGCAATGGTCGTCAGAGAACCACGGATACACGATGAGGGCGGCCCGGTTTGGCCGGGAGCTTTCCGACCGAGGATTTGAAGGACGTAAGCAGGGCAGAGTCGGTGTTCGATGCATCGTCGGGCTTAAGCTGGCCAGTGGTTGTCAAACCGAGGCCTCGCGGAGCGCTGCGGAATGAGCCCGCCCAGCAGGGGTGATGCTGCCCGCACCGCCTCCGCGGCGTTTTTGGGAGCAGTTCAGTTCGGCCTGCTTCCCATGCATGGTGGCCCAATGTGAATCGTGCTGGCGAGCGAAGCCCGACCGAAAGTCGCTGATGCTGTTGGAGTCGATTATGAGCAACAAGGTTTTGGTTTTCCTGTGCGCCCTAATTTCGATGGCCGCGCTAGACGGGGATAAATCCTCCGCCGCCGCTCAGTCTTCTTGCAGTCAATATTGCCGATCGCTGATTGCGTCTGGTCATGTCACGGCTAATGATCCCTGCGCTGTGCAATGCGCTCCCGCTCCCAAATCCTCTTGCAGCCAATATTGCCAAATGATGATTCAATCTGGTCATGTCGGAGCTAACGATCCCTGCGCTGTGCAGTGCGCCCAATAGCTAACTGGATTGCGGGAACAAAATATACAGATTGGACGATCTTAAGTTTTGTAGGTTGTGACGAAGGATCGCGGAATGCGGTGCAAATGGCTAATTTTCGTTCTCTTGATGGCGCCCTTGACCGGTTGCGCCCCGACAGAAGCGCAACGAGAAGCTCAAACAATTGTGACACGAGGTCAAGCTGCCTTGGAACGTACAAGATATGCACGTCACCACTCGAAAATAACCCTCGTTATTCTCGTATCTACGAGAAATTTGGTGTCGCAACTTTAAAGGAACCGGGGCGCACGCCTTCGCCCTCGCAGCTAGCTGATAGTCAAATCGTGACTGATAGCGACATAGGGCTTGCCCTTGATTGGTTCGCGGAGCTTCAAGCTTGCTCGACGCCGACAATCGAGGAGCTTGGACAACTGGCTCCGGAATTTGAAATCTATTTCGCGGACGGCCAAGCTGAAATCGCCGAAATCGCGAACAAGTTTGTTTCCAACAGGCAGACATTTGGACAGGTCAACGCCCAAATTGCCGCTTTGAAGCAAAATCAACAAGCCGGGGCCAAAGAAATGGGCGCCAACCTCAAGGCTAGGCTTCTCGAATCGCATCGACAGGAAACCGCCGAGAGGGAGGAAGCTGCGCAGGAACTGGCTTCTGACGTGGCGTCCATTGGGCTGGCCTTGGCGACGCGCAGCCATGCGTCGATCGAAAGGTTGGCTGCCTTGCAATCGACGCTGGCGCGAGCTCAAATGAGTTATGCAAAGGCCCACCCGGAATATGTGATCGCACACAGGGTGAAAACTGTTCATTGCCAATCGGTCGGACGTTCGTTCCGGTGTGCGCTACAATAGCGCCAGCGCATTTTTTCAAAGTCATTGTTAAGCTGCGGATTATCGATCTCGACTCAATCTGAAGCCCTCTCCTCGGCAGCGCGTCGATTCTGTCCAATGCCAAGCCGCTCTCCGCGGCGCCCGCATAGCGAGACAGGGACTTCCACCCCGGCCAACTGCCAACTTTTTCCGGGGAGCAGGCTGTAGTGTGCCTCTTTGCTCATACCCCTTTCGTCCCCGAGCGAGCAATCTTGCCACGAGCTTGCGCCGCGCGCCGCGAGGCATGCGCTCAGGCCTCACCATAGCGCCCCCGGACAGGGCGATAGCCGGCTCCCTGTTGTGGCCTTCATCAACGCGACGCCGGCGCGGCCAACGGGCGCGTCGTCAGTCCCGCCAGCCGTCCTTGGGCTGCCCGGATGGCGTTGCCCTCTGGGATCGCGCTCGCGTCGTCTCGGCGCGTTTCGGAGCGAGGCACGGGAAACCGTTCGCCGAAGCGTTGCCGCCAGTGATCGGAGCGTTGGCTTTTAATTGCAGAGCATTCACCCGCCGCATTGAAGCCGAGCGCTGCGAAAGGCGTATGAGATTTTCGACGCGGTTTTCCCTTGCCCGCCTCGCCGCCTCCCATTCGGGCCGGATCGCTTCAAAAATCCGAAGAATGCTCGCTTTCCAATGCCGCCACGTCGGCGCGTGGGCGCGGCAAATGCCGCGCAACTCATGATCGGCGATCGGAAGCGGCCGGCAGTCGGTCGACCAGAAATGTAGAGTGAGTCGCATCAACATGCCGAATGCCGCCGCCGGAAGCGTCATGGCTTCCGGGTGATCTATGAGGCCTTCCACAGGCATTGGCGGGACGGGTCTACGTGCCATGGCTAAGAATAGCGAAAAAATGCCGGACACGCGACCTTGAATGCAAGGTCGTGAATCGCGAACCATAGTTGCGAGGTTCCCAAAGTGTGGGAGCTCGGCCGGCACTTCCTAAGATTTTTTGCCCCTTCGTGTGCTGGGAAGCTCGCCAGCGTTCGGGGACGTGTTTTCCGTATAATTTCCGTATAAATGGCCAGAGCCGAGAAAGAAATCTTGCAACTGATTGTTTTTATTGGCGCGCCCAAGGGGATTCGAACCCCTGTTTTCGCCGTGAAAGGGCGACGTCCTAGGCCTCTAGACGATGGGCGCACAATGTCGCCGACAGCGTCGACGAAGCGGGGTGATCTATAGAGGCGTCAATCGCCGCTGACAAGACCTTATACCTCATTCTTTCGGGCGGATCAGTGAGTCGTCCTCGCGAATCCGAGGATAGGCGTAAGTAGATTACCTTCCCGACCTCGGTGAGGATCGTCACCGCGAATCAGAAGCTAAGATGGCGAAACCCCACGCCGCGATTCCGCAAAGTCATCCAAGCCGAAGAAAGCATTGGCGACGCTTGAGGGCGAGAAATCTCCGGCTAAGCTAGGCCGGCGGTTCAACGTTCGCGTGGTCCGGATCGCGCGGCGAAAAGAGCGGCCGCTCGAAAGAATTCGCTGCTGTATTTCTTCGACAGGTTTGATTTGGTTGCGGGGGCTGGATTTGAACCAACGACCTTCAGGTTATGAGCCTGACGAGCTACCGGGCTGCTCCACCCCGCGTCAATGACGCATTTTTCTTCAGCGAGGCCACGCAACGAAATCCGCCGCTAGCCCCACCGATAAGCCTCGAATTTTGGATGCGATCGAAGAAGAGTTCTTGTTGTGCATTGC
>PLAI01000105.1 GCA_003134075.1 Methylocystaceae bacterium
CGATGGTGGCGTTCAGCGCCAGAAGATTGGTCTGCGCGGCGATGCGCGAAATGAGATTGACCACATCGCCGACCCGATTGGCGGCGGCGGCGAGCCGCAGCATTTCGGCGCTGGAGCCATTGGTTTCCGAGACCGCCTGACGCACCACGGCGGTCGACTCCACCGCCTGGCGGCTGATTTCGCCGATCGCCGCCAATAGCTGCTCGGAGGCGGTGGCGACGGCGGCGACGTCGCTCGCCGCTTGCAGCGACGCCGTGCGGGCGCGATCGGAATCGGCGCGCGACAGGCGCTCCTGGTCGATCATCGCCTCGGAGGAGGCCGCCATGCGCCGGGTCATGTCGCCGAGCTTGGCGGTGGCGGCGGAAAGATCGACGGAATAATGCTCGACTTTCTCGCGGATCGCCGCCTCGCGCCGCAGCCGCTCCTCGCGGTCGTCGCGCGCCTTGATTTCGGCGGTGAGCATGTTGTTGGCGCGCACCGCGTCCCGCAGCACGGCCAGCGCGCGAGATATGTCGCCGATCTCGTCGGTGCGGTCGGTCTCGTGCACGTCGATCTCGGTGTCGCCCGCGGCGAGATCGACCATCTGGCGCGCGATCAGCTTGATCGGCGCGGAAATGGTGGCGTTCATCGTCGGCACGGAGACGCAGAGGATCAGCAGGGCGGAAAACACCGTGCCGATGGCGAGTTCGATGGCGAGCGAATTCGCCGCGTCATGCGCGAGCGCCAGCACCGCGAGGGCCTGAGCGGGGCCAACCGGGCTCGTGACCACCGTGAGGTCGCGCAAATGAACGACGCCGACATAGGCCGCCGCGCCCATGAACACCATCAGCGTCAGGAACAACAGCTGACGCACGACCAATCCGGCGCCAAGCGAAAGATTCCGCATGAAAAGCATCCGATCTTGTGGAGGAATGTTTGAGCGGCATTGTAAACGGCTGTTCGCTCACGCCGGGTTAACGGCGGGGATTTTTTGGGAATAGGGCGTTGACTTTGTTGAGTCGTCGAAGGTAGCGCTGTTCGAGCAGGGAACGCCAAGGATTGAATTTATGCGCCACACGTTGAATTTGCCGAGGAATTTGAGGGACATTCTCGCAGCCAACCGCAACAAGCCCGGGCTCAACGACTTTCGCCGCGACGACGCGCATTTTTCAGCCTGGCTGGAAGGACATTTGAAGGATCAAAAGCTGGATGTTGAATATATCAATTATATCGACGCAATCGCGTACACGTCCGGCTGCACGAAGCTGTGCGTAATCGTGTCCCTCGCGGAATATTATTACGGCTGAAAGTTAGACGAGTGACGCTCACGCTGAGCGCCGCTCGCCAGAGTCTAAATCACCACGATCTTCGTCTCGGTCGCTGTCTTCGGGTCGGTGACGGTGACGGTTCCGCCATTCTCGATCACTTTTTCGAGCAGATTGACGGAGCGGCGGATCAGTTCGCTATCGGATTGAACGCCGGTCAGTTCGCGCAGTTCGGCCATGCGGTCCACGAACTCGCGCGGTAGGGTTATATTGCGGCGAACGACTCCCGCCTCGTTGCTCTTGCGCATTGTCGCCTCCCATTTCGGGATCGTGTGAGGAGACATATATGCGCATCAAATGCGCATTTAGTCAACGCCCCCTCACCCTCCGCGCAGCGCGTTCAGCACCTTCAGCCCGGCGCGGCCGTCGCGCTTCATGCCGATCTTGCCTTCGAAATCGGCGATGGCTTCCTTGGTCTGCGTGCCGATCACGCCGTCGGGTTCGCCGACATTGTAGCCGCGCCGGTTGAGCAGCGCCTGCAATTCGCGCCGCTGCTCGCGCGAGAGGCCGTGATCGTCGGTCGGCCAGGGGGTCTGAATGCCGGGTTTTCCGCGCAGCCGGTCGGACAATACGCAAATCGCCAGCGCGTAGGATTCGGCGGCGTTGTAGCCGTAAACGGCGTCGAAGTTGCGCGTCACGATAAAGGCCGGGCCGTTCCGCCCCGCCGGCAGCAGCAGCGCCGCGCGGCCCTCGCCGAGTCCGCCGCCATCCAGCCGCCGCACGCCATGCGCCGCGAAGGCCGACATCGACTGTCGGTTGGTGCGCCCGGACGGGCCGGAATAGCCCTCCGGCAAGCGCACTTCAAATCCCCAGCCTAGGCCCGGAACCCAGCCGGCCTTATGCAGAAAATTGGCCGTGCTGCCGAGCGCGTCGGCGGGGGAACTCGCGATATTCTTGCGTCCGTCGCCGTCGAGATCGATCGCGGTCGTCAGAAAGGTCGAGGGCATGAATTGCGTATGGCCGAAGGCGCCCGCCCAGGAGCCATAGAACTCCTGCGGCGCGATGTCGCCGTGATCGAGAATTTTCAGCGCCGCCATCAGCTCTTTTTTGAAATATTCATTGCGGCGCGGGGCCTCGCAGACCAGCGTCGCCAGCGATTGCACCACCGGGCGCTTGCCGAAATTCTTGCCGAAATTCGACTCGACGCCCCACACCGCGACGATGATTGCGGGATCGACGCCGAAGCGGCTTTGCGCCGCCCGCAGCGAGCCCGCGTGTTGTTGCAGCAGCGCGCGGCCCTCGTCGACGCGCTCCTCGTCGACCAGCGCGGCGATGTAATCCCACACCGGCGTCGAAAACTCCGGCTGCTTGTCCATGAAGCTCACGGCGTCGTTGGGCTCGAGATTGCCCAGCGCGCTGGAAATGGTCTGCTCGGAAACGCCGGAAGCGGCGGCTGCGTGGCGAAGGCTGGAGAGGCAAGAGCCCCAATCCGCCCGCGCGGGCGCGGCGAGGAGGCAGAGGGCGGCGATGGCCGCAGGAAGGAGGCGAGTGTCTTTCATGGGGGCGATAATAGCCCGAAAGGGTTAACGCGCGCTAACTATCGAGGGCGCGTCCCCTCCTTCTCCCGCCCGCGGGAGAAGGATTCGCGCTCTCCGCCGTTGCATCCCCCGCCGAACGAAAGCTGTGCGCTTTCAATGCGCTTCCTCCCGCCGGGTCGCTGAAAAAGTGTCGCGGGCGGGAACTACTGGCGCCTCGCCGGGTTGTTCTACTCATCGCGGAGCGCGGAGGGTGCTCGAAAACTTGCGGAGCTGAATCATGAACAACGCACGTAAATTATTGACGACCGGCGTCATCGCCGCGGTCCTCGCCGCAGGGATTGCATCCACGACGCCCGCCTCGGCTTTTAGCCGTGGCGGTGGCCATGGTGGTGGTTGGGGCCACGGTGGGGGCATGCATGGCGGTTGGGCTCGCGGCGGCGGCTGGGGCCGAGGCGGTTGGGCCCGCAACGGCTGGGGCCGAGGCCGTTTGGGCTATGCCGGCTGGGGCGGCGGCTGGGGCGGCGGCTGGGACAACGGCGGCTGGGACAACGGCGACTGGGGTTATCCGTACGCCTATAACGCCGGCTACGGGAATTGTACGTGCGGAAACGGCGGCGGCTATTACGGAGCCGGTTATTACGGAGCCGGCGTCGCGGGCGCGGCGCTTGGAGCGGCGACGCTTGGAGCGGTCGGGGCCGGCTTCGGCTACGGCCCCGGTTGGTGGTAGAACGGGCGGGCTCGCATCGGAACGGCGGACGCCGTGGAAGCTTAGCAAAACCTCTCCCCGTCCGCGGGGAGAGGCGCGCCGAGGGGCGTTGGTCGTCGCGGAGGGTGACCGATGAACAAAGCACGTTTGCTTTTAACAGCGGGCGTCGTGGCCGGAATCTTCGCCGCGGGCGGCGCGGCGGCGACGGCCGGGTCGGATCGGGCGCCCCGGGATGGCGATCCCCCCGGCGAAAGCCACGCCGGCTGGAGGAAGGCAAAGGCTGATGATAACCGCCAGGTTCCGGTGAGGAGCTACGCCGATTGGAGCAGCGCCTATGCCCGAACCGACGAAGGCCGCGGCTACGGTTACGGCTATCCCGGGATTGGATACGCATACGGGTGCGTCCGGACGCAATGGAACCCCGCGGTCGGCTATGTGCGAGTCCGCAACCGCCCCTCATCCGACCTCGCTTCGCGAGGCTGCGTTCTCCCATAAGTGGGAGAAGGATTCGCGCCCTAAAACGGCAAAAGAGGCTCCGGCTCCGCCGGCCCGTCCGGAAAAACCTCCTCCCATCCCCCGCCCAGCGCCTTGTAGAGCGTGACACGATCAAGCGAGACATTGGTCGTGCTGGCCTCGAAGTCCCGCGCCCCCTGGAAATAACTCCGCTCGGCGTCCTTTTTTGCCGCCTGCAAAGCCGCGGGAAAGGTTTAGGCGCGCGGATAACTGGCGCTCCGCCAAAGCTGTCCTATATTGTGGAGAGTATGAATGAATAATGCTCGAAAACTTTGGGAGGCAATTCATGACTAAAGCACGCAAGTTTCTGACAGCCGGCCTTGTCGCCGCGATCTTTGCCGCGGGCATCGCAGCCGCGGCGCCTGCTTCGGCTCGGGGCCGGGGTGGTGGTGGTGGGGGACGTGGTGGTATTGGCCATGGCGGTATGGGCCATGGCGGTTGGGGCCATGGTGGTGGTGGTGTCGGCCGCGCCGGTTGGGGCCGCGGTGGCTACGCCGGCGGGTACGGCGGCGGCTACGGCGGCGGCTGGGGCGGCTACGGCGGCGGCTGGGGCTATGATGGCGGCTGGGGCTACGATGGCTACGATTACGGAGCCGGCCTCTTCGGCGCGGCGCTTGGCGCGGCGACGATTGGAGCGATCGCGGCCGACGCAACTCAGTACCCGTACGGCTACGGTTACAGCTATCCACAGGCCCAATACAGCACCCCCCGATATAGAACGGGGCGCGCCTGCATCCGAACGGTGTGGGACCCCATGCAAGGCTATGTGCAAGTGCGCGCGCCTTGCTAATGAACTGACGCCTTAAGCCGCTCGCGCCTGGAGTCTTTGAACCGGAAAGACTCCAGGTNNAGAATGGGCAGTCCCAGTGAAAATCCTGTATGTTTCCGCCGTTTTGGCGCTTTCCGCGATCGCCATGCCTAACTCCGCGGACGCCAAAGGCTGTCTCAAGGGAGCGGTCGTGGGCGGAATCGCCGGCCACTACGCGGGTCATCATGGCGTTATAGGCGCGGCGCTTGGCTGCGCGATTGGACGACACGAGGCGCGAAAACACGACCACGAAGGCGATAGAGACGAACGATGACGGGAAACACTGAACGCGCGGACCCGCACCCGGCCGTCGAGCCAACGGCGGCGGGCGGCTCGCGGCTGAAATCGCCATATGTGTTGGGCAACATTTCTAAAATGTCGCGCGCCGGAAGATCCGGCGCGCGTGAAGTCTGAATGGCGTTCTTATTGTCAGTTCGCGCGCGGCGCTGATTGATCGCGCAAGGCGTGAATCCGATCGTGGTTCTCTTTCACGCCCACATACTGTCGACGCACAATGGCCGCGATATCCGCCGGCAAATCTTCTTTGAGCGCCGCCTCGTAATTATGCATCGCGGCGTCTTCTCCACGCTCGCATTCTTCGAGCACCGCGTGCTCCTCCATGCCCGTGACGGACGACATAATGTCGGTCCACCGTCGATGCAGTGTTCCGCCTATGCTGCCAGACGTGGCGGGTTCTCCGCCGAGCTTGCGAATCTGGGTTTCCAGCACCGCCGCGCCCTCGTCGCAACGTTGAGCCGAGGATTCGAACACAGGCGTCAAGCTTCCTTTCTTGACGTCCTTGGCGCAGGTTCGAAAGCCCTTCGAGCCATCCCTCGTCGTTTGCAGCAGCGAATTCAAGGTCGCGATCACTTGTTGGTTGTCCATGACATCCTCCCATCGGTTGTTCGTGCTTGACGGCGGCGACCCTAGGCTTCTCGACGCGGCGCCGCATAGGATCGGAAACTACTCATTTGTTCCGTTGAGCCAGAAGCTCCATGGCTAAACTCAAGCAGACCGCGTGAAAACTCGCGGTGAATATGAAAACGGGCTCACTCGGAGAGAATTTACCGCTCAGCCGGCTTCTCATTGCTTAAACGGTCCAATACTCCATCACGGTTGGACGGATTGGACGGGGGATAGGAGGCGATTTTTCCCGGTGTCTCGCGCCGCCCGGAGATAACTCGGCTCGGCGTCAGGCGCCGACTCGCCGCCGCCAGAAAAACATCGCGGCGCGGGAACGACTGGCGCCTGTCGGGGTTGTCCCGGTCGTCGAGGAGCGCGGAGACTGAATGATGAGCAGAGCGCGTTTGCTTTTAACAGCGGGGTTCGTGGCCGGAATATTCGCCGCGGGCAATGCGGCGGAGACGCCTGCGTCGGACGCCGGTTGGCGGACGGCGAAGGCTGGCGCCGGCCGCACGGTTTCCGCGCGCGGCCACGCCAGCTGGAGCCGCGCATATGCCCGGGCCGGCGAGGCCCGCCACGGCGGCGGGGATGGCCATACCGCTTATGGCGCGGCCTGGGAGGATTTCGGCTGGAGCCATCTCATTGGCTATCCGTATTACGGATGCCCCTTTTTCGCGGTCGGCGTCGCGGGGGATTCGCTCGGCGCGGTGACGCCTGGGGCGCTCGGGACCTCCCGTTAGGGTTGGTGGTGAGTCGGGACCGCCGCCAAACCTCTCTCTGTCCGCCGGGGGAGGCCGTTTAAAACGGCAAAAGAGGCTCCGGCTCCACCGGCCCATCGGGAAAAACCCGTTCCCATCCGCCGCCGAGCGCCTTGTAGAGCGTGACGAGATCGAGCGAGACATTGGTCGTGCTGGTCTCGAAGTCCTGCGCCGCCTGGAGATAGCTCCGCTCGGCGTCGAGCACCGACAGGAACTCGCCGACGCCGGTCTTGTAGCGCGACCGCGCGATGTCGAGCGCCTGGCGCGAGTGCTCCAGTTCCCGCTTCAGTCCCGCGCGGCGCTCCGCTTCGCGGCGATAGGCGGTGAGCGCGTCGACGACTTCGCGCCAGGCCTGGAGCACGGTCTTGTGCCAGGCGACGGCGGCTTCCAGCTGCTCCGCCTTGCGTAGCTCCAGCGTGCTCTTCAACCGCCCCGCGTCGAAGATCGGCAGCACGATGCTGGGGCCGGCGTTGTATTGCAGCGAACTGGCCTTGAACAGATTCTTGGCGTCGAGCGCGTCGAGGCTGACGACGCCGTTGAGCTTGATCGTCGGGTAGAAGGCCGCGACGGCGACGCCGATGTCGGCGGTCGCGGCGTGCAGCCGCGCCTCGGCGGCGCGGATGTCGGGACGCCGCCGCGCCAGCTCCGCGGGGACGCCAAGCGACGGCACGCCGGGCGGCGCCAGCGCGTGCTTGCGCAGCCCGAGCTGCCCTTGCAGCGCGCCGGGCGGCTCGTCCAGCAGAAAGCCGATCGCGTTCGAATATTGCGATTCGTCCGACCGCAGCGTCGGAATGCGCGCGGAGACGCTTTCGGCCTGCGCGGTCGAGGTCTGCGCGTCGAAGCCGGTGGCGACGCCCTTCCTCTGCCGCTCCTCCGCGACTTTCTGGATCTCTCGCGCGATCGCCAAATTCTCGTTGGCGATGGCGATCTGCGTCTGTGCGCCGCGCAATTGCACGTAATCGCGCGCCAGTTCCGCCAGCGACGAGACCAGCGTGTCGCGGCGCAACTCGGCCGATTGCTCGACCTGTGCGTCGGCGGATTCGACCGAGCGCCGGACATGGCCCCAAAGGTCGAGCTCCCAGGAGGCGTCGAAGCCGACGGTATAATCGCTGATCGCCGGAATCGTCAGGGAAGTCGTGCTGGTGGATGTGGACGAAGACGAAGACAGCTTGGTCAGCAGGCCGGCGATGCCGTTCTGGCTGTAAAGCTCATATTGATATTTGGCGTCGGCGTTGACCGACGGCAGTAGCGCCGAGGCCGCGACGCCGCGCTGAAAGCGGCTTTCCGCCAGACGGATCGTCGCCGTCTTGACGTCGAGATTGGCCGCCGCGACGCGGGCCTCGAGGTCGGTCAGCACCGGATCGCGAAACGCCCTCCACCATGTCGGGCTCGGGGGCGCGGCGCCCCGCCCTTCCCGCGCGGAGAAGGCGTCGTTCGGCAGGCCGGGGTCTGGCGGCGCGAAATCGGGACCGACGTTGCAGCCGGCGAGCAGCGCNNTGGGGTGAGGGGCTCGGGGCGCCGACCGCGACGTCGGCGCGCGGCGTCGAGCCAGCGGGAGTCATCGGCATTCGGGGCGACGCCCCGAGCCCCCCGCCCTGCCCTCTCCCCGCGAGCGGGGAGAGGGTTTGGCGCCCCAGTATTGACAGGGTGCCTCGCGCCGCCATTAGTGCACGCCCGCGGCGGGCGTCGCGGCCTTTTTCGGCGACACCAGGAAGCACAGCGGCACGATCAGGAACGACGCGACGGCGCAGTAAAGAAATATGTCGGAATAGGCCATGATGACCGCCTGCGAGCGGAAAGTCTGATAGACGCGGCTGACGGCCATGTCGTGGACCGCGCCGGCCGCCCGCCCCAGCGACAGCAGCGTGCGCTCATAGCTGGCGACCAGCGCGGCGTAATTCGAATTCAGCGGCGTCATCCATTGCGACAGATAGGTCTGGTGGACCTGCGTGCGCTGGGTGACCTGCGATGTCGCGAGCGAAATGCCGATCGAGCCGAACACGTTGCGGAACATCGCGAACAGCGCCGTGCCGTCGCCGGTGAGCTCGCGCGGCAGCGTCAAAAAGGTCACGGTGGTGATCGGCACGAACATGAAGGCCAGCGCCGCCGTCTGCGACATGCGCATCCACATCAGCGTGTTAAAGTCGATGTCCGGCGTCAGCTTCCTTGAATACACAAAGGCGAAGCCCATGAGCGTGAAGCCGAGGGCGATGATGTAACGGGTCTGCATCCGCTTCATCATCTGGCCGACGATCGGTATCAGGAAAATGACCGCGATGCCCCCGGGCGAGAGAATGAGTCCCGCCCATGTCGCGGTGTAGCCGATCACCTGCTGCGCGAACTGCGGTATGATCACCGCGCTGGCGTAGAGAATGCCGCCCATCGCCGAGATCATCGCGCAGCCGGCGGCGAAATTGCGGTCGCGGAAGACGGTAAGGTGAACGATCGGCTTCCTGGCGACGCTCAGCCAGATGATCGCGCCGGTGATGCCGAGGACAGCCAGCACCGCCATCGACCGGATAAAGTTTGACTCGAACCAGCCGGCGTCCTCGCCGCGGTCCATCATCACTTCGAGGCAGCCGAGCCCCAGCGTGATCAACGACAGGCCGATGAAGTCGATGCCGCGGCTTTTCTTGTTCTTCTCCCACGGCGGGTCCTGGACCACGACGGAGCAGAGAAAAACCGCGATCGCGCCGACCGGCACATTGATGAAGAAAATCCAGCGCCAGCTCGCCTCGTCGGTGATGTAGCCGCCGAGCGTCGGCCCCAGCACCGGCGCGACGATGGTGGCGATGGCCGTGACGCCGAAAGCCGCGGCGCGCTTGGCCGGCGGGAAGGTGTCGAGGATGATCGCTTGCTGATTGGGCTGCATCCCGCCGCCAAAAAAGCCTTGCGCCAGACGAAACACGATGAGCTGCGACAGACTGCCGGCTATGCCGCAGAAAAACGAGCACACCGTGAACATGCCGATGCAGATCAGGAAATAGCGCTTGCGGCCCAGGAGATCGCCGAGCCATCCGGAAATGGTGAGCACGATGCCGTTGGCGACGAGATAGGAGGTCAGCGCCCATGTCGCCTCATCCGCGCTCGCCGAAAGACTGCCGGCGATATGCGGCAGCGCCACATTGACGATGGTGGTGTCGAGAATCTCCATGAAGGCCGCGAGCGTGACGGAGACCGCGATCAGCCAGGGGTTATAGGCCGGCTTCCACTCGGCGCGCGCATCTTGCGCGGGCGCGGGCGTCCCTTTCGCTGGAGTCTGGGCGTCGCTCATTTCACGGTGACCTCGGGCACGACCGAAATGCCCAGCGGCAGCGGGACTTTTGGATCGAGGCCGCTGTCGATGACGATCTTCACCGGCACGCGCTGCACCACCTTGACGAAATTGCCGGTGGCGTTCTCGACCGGAAAGGCCGAGAATTTCGAGCCGGAGCCGAGTTGAATGCTGTCGACATGGCCGCGCAGATCGAGCGTGGGATAGGCGTCGACCCTTATGCGCGCCGGCTGTCCCGGGCGCATGTTGGCGAGCTGGCTTTCCTTGAAATTCGCGGTGACCCACACTTCGGGCGCGACGATCGTGAAAATCTGCTGGCCCGGCGCGACATAATTCCCCATTTCGACATTGCGCTTGGTGATCCAGCCATCCTGCGGCGCCTCGACCATTGTCCAGGAGAGATTGAGATCGGCCTGATCGAGCCGCGCCTGCGCCTGCTCGATCTGCCCCTTCCCCTGGCCGACCTGCGCCACGGTCTCGCCGATCCGCTGCGGCACGGGCGAGTTCTGCGTGACTTGCGCCGAGGTCAGCGCCACCTGCGCTTGGGCCTGTTTTAGCGCCGCCGTGGCGGCGTCGACATCCTGCCGCGTCGTCGCTTGTTTCGACAGGCTGCGCTGGCGATCGTAATCGGCTTGCGCCTTGGCCAGATTGGCGTTGGCGCTGGCGAGCTGCGCCTGCGCCGCTTCAAGCTGGGCGGGAAAATTCTTGCGGCCGATCTCCGCGCCATATTGCTGCCCGGCGAATTGATGCTTCGCCGTCTCCAGCGAGCCTTCGGCGTTCTCCCGGTCGATCCGGTATTGCCGCGGGTCGATGTGAATCAGCGGCTGGCCCTTCTTGACGAACTGATTGTCGGTCACGTCGAGCGAGACGACATCGCCGGCGACGCGCGGCGCGATGACGACCGCGCGGCCGTCGGTGTAGGCGTCGTCGGTGCTCTCGATGTTGCGATAGGCCCACCAGTAATAGAGCCCGCCAAGCGCCAGCAGGACGAGAATCACCAGACCGATCATCAGCGCCGGCGGCCGCTTTTCCGGCTTCGTGGCGGGTTCGGCGGCGACGGGTTCGACGCTCATCGCGCGCCCGCCCGTGCTCTCGCGCGGAAAGCCGCCGCGCGTCTAAACATTGTCATTGATGGGACTATTCGGCACAATCAATCGCTCCGTCGTCAAAGCCGCGCGGCTTGTGTGTGGAGACTGCTGGGAACGACGCTTAACAGAACTGATGGGTTCGCTTATAAACCTCGCATGACGAGAGTCAATGCAACTCTCGCGCGGGAATTGGGGAAAAATCAAGATGATCAGCGAGGCTCCCGCCACAAGGCGCATTCCGCGCGGCCGCCAAAGGCGCGAGCAATTGGTGTGCGTCGCCGAAAAGGTGTTTCTCGAACACGGATTCGCCGACAGCACGATGCAGACGATCGCGACGCGCGCCGGCGCCTCGAAGGAGACGCTCTATCGGCATTTCGCCAGCAAGGAGGCGCTTTTCGCCGAGATCGTCGACCGCTGCTCGCAGCAGATTTCCGGCCCCGAGAGCGCGCTGTCGCGCAAGGCGCCGCCAAGGCGCGTGCTGTTCGAGCTTGGATGCGGCTTGCTGAGGCTGATGACGCAAGGCGAGACCCCGTCGCTGCTGCGCCTCGTCATCGCCGAGATCCCGCGAACGCCCGAGCTNNGCGCCGCGACCGAGCGCGGCGAACTGCGTTGCAGGCGCCCTGCCCGCGCCGCCAAGCTGTTCCTTGGCGCCGTCATCGCCAATTATCGCGTGCTGGCCCTGATCAATCCGCCGAAGACGCCCATCGCCGAATCGGAAATCCGCGACCACGTGCGCGGCGCGGTCGCGATGTTTTTGGCCTATTACGCGCGCAAGTAGGGACTTGGAGAGCTTTCCTTCGCCGCGGGGTTGCCGGATCGGCTGGCGGCGGGCAGACTGTCGCCGTGGGCTTTCGTGGGGGAGCGCGGCTTGAAAAAGCTTTCGAATTCAGAGCGGGTTCGGCTGGGCGCCGCCAGCGGGGGATTCGTCCATTGCTCCCTCGCCCTGCTTTTCGCCGCCGCGGTTCTCTCGCCTCCCCTCGCCGCCGCGACGGCGACGCCGGCGACAGCCGCGATCGCGGCGGCGAAGCCCGCATTCGTGATCCAGGCGGAGAAAAAATATCGTCAGGCGCGACAGGCCGTAACGGCCGCGGAAAGTCATCTCAATCGTGTGAAACAACAAGAGGCGCGAGAAAGCCAACGCGCGATGGCGCGATATGGGCAATGGAGCGAACCGACGCGGTTATGGCGAAAGACCCGCGCCGCCGAGCGGAATTTGGCGTTCGCGCGCGAAAGCGAACGGCAGGCGCTCACGGAATTGAACAAGGCGCGAGACGCGGCCCGGACAGCGCGGGTCGGAGGATTCCCAAAGGGAGAGTTCCAACCGCCGTCACCTTTCTGGTGGCTTTGGTGACGGTCGCCGGTCTCCTCAGTTCAGGCTGGCGACGACCGCGAGGCGGCGGATTTGGCCGTTCTGATAGGCTTGCAGAAAGGCCTGGTAGTTTCTGAAGGACACGCAACCGTTGGAGTCGCCGTTGGGGCCTAGCATGAAGGTGTGCGCGAGGAGGCCGGCCCGTCCATAGACATTGCCGCCGAGCGGCGTGAGCCGCAGCGCCTGCACGCCGTGGAAAAGCTGCTCGCGCGGCGTCAGCGCGTAGACGGTCGGCGGCGTGGCGCCGCGCATTTTCTGAGTCACGGAGCGCGGATCGTCGAGCATGCTGCCGAGCCCCGAATGCGCCTCCAGACGCTGGCCATTCGGCAGATAGACCGTATGCGCGGAGATGTCGTAGACGGCGGTGAATTGATCGTAGCGCGCGGTCGGGCTGGACATGGACATGACGCTGCGCGCGGCTGTCGTCACGCCGCCTTCCGCCGGCGCGTAACCGAGCGCTGGGCTGGCGGTTTGCGACTGTGGCGCTCCGCCGAACAGCTTTTCGAGGAAGGTGCGGTTGTCGGCGGCCGGCGGGGCGGCCGCGACGACTGTCCGCCCGTTGCGCCTTTGCCGCGCGGCCTCGCGCGCCGAAAGGCGAACGGGCGGCGCATTCTGGTTCAATTCATGTGGATTCTGGTTCGCCGACAATTCATCCGGACGACGCGGCGGCACGGGCAAGCCCTCGGGCGCGTTCTCGCCAAGCTGGACGACGGACGGCGCCGGCGGCGCGTTGTCCGCCGCCGGCGCCGCGTCGGACGCGAATTCCTCCGAACGGCGCGGCGGCAAGGGCGTATTCTCGAACGAGGCTTCGCCCAGACGCAGGGCGGATATCCCCGGAATCGGCGAGGCGTTCGCGGCGGATTTCAATTCCTCCGAACGGCGCGGCGGCAAGGGCGGAATTTCGGCGACCCGCGCGGCGGGCGTCGCCGGGACAGCGGGAACGGACAGATCAAGCGTCGCCGACCCGAACGGTTCGGCCTTGGACGCGGGCGCGGCGTGGCGCGCGAGCGCGGCGGCGGCCGAACGCGCGCGGGAGCGCAGATCGACCAGAACAGCGCCAAAGGGGTTTGCAACGGCGGCGCTCGCGACGGCCTTCGGCGCGCTCGCGACGGCAGGCGCTTGCGCGACATTGGGAGCGCCGAACGGAATTCTGGGCAGAGCCCAGGCGCAAGCGAGCAAGCTAAACGCGAGCGCGCTGGCGCCGGGGACGGTTCTTGGAAAAAGGTTCAAAGACAAAGTACGATGATTGAACGCAAGGAACTGACGTGACACGCGGGCACCCTCTATCATTCCACCCCCCGACTTGAGAATGATTTTCCCACCGAAGCCTTACGACTTAACTAACATTCGCGGCTTGCCGAAAAGGTTAGCTTAACCACGTAAGCACTGCTTAACCGCGCAAGCGCTTTTGAGACTCCGTATCCTCGCCAAATAAACAGCGCTTCTTGGCCTTGTCTGGACAGCATTGAGGCGTTTTCCTGTCGCCAGCGCGGAGAAATAAATCGTCGGAAAGCCTTGGGGAATGGCCTAGAGCAAGCTTAAAACCAGATTTTCCGCGCGCCGAAGCCTTGGCCGGACCGGAAAGGCGCGGCCATGATTATGGTTAAGGAAGGAGTTGCCGCGCCGGGGAGCGACGCTTCGCCCCACCCTGCTTAAGGGGATGGCGGCGCGGCGGAGGCCGGGCCGGCTTCGCGCTCGTAGATCCAGGCCTTGGCGACCTCCCAGGCGACCGCCAGCACGATCGGTCCGGCGAACAGTCCGGGAATGCCATGCTCCAGTATGCCGCCGATGACGCCGATGAAAATCACCAGCATCGGCGTCCTCAAGCCATGCGCCAGCAAAAACGGCTTCATCACGGCCTCGACCAAATACACCGCCGCCATGCAGACCGTGAAGGCGAGCGCCGCCCCGGTCGAAAGCTCCATCCAGCCCCATATGGTAAGCGGAATAATGATGATGACCGGACCGATCTGGACAATTCCCAGC
Source organism: Methylocystaceae bacterium (assembly GCA_003134075.1). GTDB lineage: Bacteria > Pseudomonadota > Alphaproteobacteria > Rhizobiales > Beijerinckiaceae > Methylocystis. The sequence goes on from PLAI01000105.1 coordinate 14,188, forward strand.
ACCAGGATCGCGAGCGTCAGCACGCTCGCGAACGGAACTCCGGCGAGCGCCACGCCGACGCCGCCAATGATCGCCTGCAGCAGCGAAATGCCGATGACGCCGCGCGACACGGCCCTGATCGTCGCGCCCGCGAGATCGAGGAAGCTCTCGCCGTAACTGGGATCGACGCGGCTGGCCAGCGCCCGCGTCGCCGCGAGAAGCGTCGGCCCGCGCGTGAATAAAAAGCCGGTGATGACGACGGAGAACAGAAACACCAGCGTCCCCGCGCCGGCCTTGCTCGCCGCGCCGAGCAGGAACTCGCCGACCGGCTTTAGTTGCGGCAGGAAGGGTCTCAACACGTCGGCGATATTGGTCGACGCGCTCTTCCAGTAATCGTAAATCTGCTGGCCGAGGAACGGCCAATCCTTGACGCTCTCCCACGGCGGCGGGATCGTCAGGCCGCCCTTTTCCATCCGCGCGATGAGCCCCGGCAGGCTCTCGACCAACCCGACGCCAAGCCAGGTCGCCGGCCCGATGATGATCAGCAGCCCCAGGGCGGTGATCAATATCGCCGCCACCCGCGCGCGGCCGCCGAGCGCCGCCGTCAGCCAGTTGAAGACGGGATAGAGCGCGACGGTCAGCACGACGCTCCACACCATAACCGGCATGAACGGGTGCACCAACGTGTAGGCCGAATAAAACAGGAAGCCGACAAGCCCGAGATGAAGCGCCACCTCGATGAACGTGGCGTTGAGCCAACGAAGACTCTTGGCCTCCGCGGTCTTGGCCTCCATGGTCTTGGCCTCCGTGGTCTTGGCCTCCCTGGATTGCGTGGCGTCTTCTGTCATGGCGGTCATCCGGCGCGCGTGGGGCCGCGCGAGCCAAGACTAAGCCAGCCGATTGTGCGACGCAATGTCGGATTGGCTTCGCCGCTTCCAACCCCGCTTGAAGCTTTCCACCACGGCTTTGGCTTGTCAAAACCGCCCAATTGGAGGAAGCTTCCGCCCGAATCGGGAGCCATCTTGGCGTATCTCGAATCGGGTCCTTCACACAAGGCGAGCAAAGATGCGTCGAATTCTAGCCATCGTAATGCTGCTTGAGGTTATTTCCATATCCGCCGCCTTCGCGCAGGGAACCGCCGAGCAACGCAACGCGTGTAAGGACGACGCCTATAGGTTCTGCCCCTACGACGTGCCGAACCCCACAAAAACAGAAGCATGTCTTCGAAAATATATTCATTCGATAAGCCCCGCCTGCCGCCATCAATTCCACAAAAGATAATCGCGAGACCGGCGAATCGACCGCGGGCAATGCTCACGCGGTCAAATCGCCGGACCAATTTCGCCGTCTAGTCTTCCGTTCGCGCGCCTTTGTTTCGCGCGGGGTTGATCGGCGTCCCGTTGAAATCCATCACATCCGAGCGCGCGCTGTCCTGAACCTGCTTGATCAGTTGACTCGCTTCATAGTACTTGCCGTCGTTGATCATACTGGCGGCCTGCTGGACCTTGGTGATGGTGTCGTTCAGCGGCACGGCCAACACGGCGACATCGATGTTCACGCCGCTAAGCTTCAGTTTCTCGATGGAGCCCTTGCGATCGCCGCTACTCAGGCTCTTGTTGGCATCGGCGACCGCCGCTTTCTTTTCTGGACTTGCGGTGAAGTCCTCGGCGATTGTGATCGACGCATCGACAGGCAGCCACTCGACCATTTTATCATTGGAAGAATTCCGCTGGTCCTCCGACGGCGCGGTGGCGCCGGTGTTGGACGTCGGCGTATTCTTCGCGGCGTTAAGATTAGCTTCGTCCTTCAGAAACCGCGTTTCGTCCGTCTTGGCTTTGGAGAGCGCCTTCTCCGCCTTGTCGATATATTTCTTGGCCGCGTCGATGCGACCGTCGAATACCGCGAGACGCGTCAGCGTCAAGCCCATGAAGGCGTCAGAGCCATCGGCGGAAACTTTGCTAAAGTCTTTGTTCACCGCTTTCTCTTGAGGCGTCAGCTTTTGCGCCGGCGGGATCGTGTCGGTGGCCGCGAAGGCCAAAGTTCCAGAATAAAGCGCCGCGATTGCGAAGATCGCGATGATGTTGTTTTTGCTGTTCGGGTTCATAGCAGGCTCCTACGTTCTTCTGGCAAGAACGATTACACGGGAACACTTAGGAGAGGAAACTGACGAATCAATATAATTAGGGAGAGTACTTATACCTACGGTCGTGATGATTGGGCGCGCGCGCCGCGCCGGGACGGGCGCCGCGTATTGACGGCGCGCGCGCGGGCGATAGGTTTAGCCAAGTCGCGGCTTTATCGATGGATAAGGCAGGGCGTCCGCGCGCGAAAATGCTAACCCAAGGAGATCGGCATGTCCTTACAGATCGGCGACACGGCCCCGGATTTCGAAGCCGAAACCACGCACGGACCCATCAAGTTCCATGATTGGATCGGCGACGGCTGGGCGGTCTTTTTCTCCCACCCGAAGGATTTTACGCCGGTTTGCACCACCGAACTCGGTTATGTCGCGAAGCTTAAGCCGGAATTCGACCGCCGTAACGTCAAGTTGATCGGGCTCAGCGTCGATCCGGTCGAAAATCATGCCAAATGGGCCGTCGACATCAAGGAGACGCAGGGCGTCGCGCCAAACTATCCGATGATCGGCGACACGGATTTGCGCATCTCGAAGCTTTACGGAATGCTGCCGGCCGCCGCATCGGGCGACGCGAGCGCGCGCACCCCGGCCGACAATCAGACCGTGCGCAACATGTTCGTCATTGGACCGGACAAGAAGGTCAAGCTGCTGATCGTCTATCCGATGACGACCGGCCGCAATTTCGACGAGGTGCTGCGGGTGATCGACTCGCTGCAACTGACCGCCAAACACAAGGTGGCGACCCCCGTGAACTGGAAGCAAGGCGAGGACGTGATCATCGCCGGTTCGGTTTCGGACGAAGAGGCCAAGAAGATCTATCCCGACGGTTGGGAGGCGCCGAGGCCCTATCTGCGCATCGTGCCGCAGCCGCGCTGAGAGCCGGTCGCGTCGCGAAACCGTCAAGAAAAATGCGTGCTCGACATAGACTTTTGCGCTTGTGCAAAATCTTCATCGCGGGCAAGCTTACGGCGTTTCGGACCGAACGCCGAGCGGGGCGAGGGCCGGCGAGAGATTTGGAAGGAAGCCATGAGTTCAACCTCCACGAAGTCCCCGAGCCTTTTCGGCCGCTTTTGGGCGCTGTCCGGGAAAATGAAGCTGCTTTTCCTGCTGACCGTTGCGGTCGTGCTGTTTTACGCTGGCGCGCTGCTGCTCAGCCTCGTGAACTACGCCGTCGGGGAACGCACCGGCGTTCTTTCCAAAATGTCCACCAAGGGCATCGCCTGCTGGACGATGGAAGGTGAACTGGCACAGCCCAGTTTCTCGAGGTCGAGCGCCTTGCGCTCGGGCGGCGCGCCGATCGACAACACGTTTTATTTCTCCGTCCCCAATGCGGATGTCCGCGACCAGCTGGCGGCCGTCCCGCCGGGAAGCCCGGTGTCCCTGCAATATGAGCAGAAGCTGTTCGCGCTCGACCTGCCGCTCCCGCTCCTCTGCCGGCGCCGGACGCAGTTTGAAATCACCGGGGTGAGGCTTGCGCCGGCTCTCCAGCCGGAGGGGTTCCCGGCCAGACCTCTCGACCCGAAGTAAGCGGGCGCGGCGGCGCATGGAGCGATGCCTCTCACGGCCGCATCGCCTTCCTGCCGTGTCTTTGCTTCTTATCCGCGATCTCGTTGAGCAATTTTTTCAGCGCCTCGATCGCGGCCTTGTCTTCGTGGCTCAACGCCGCGTCCTTCGGCAAATGCTTTAACAGCACGATCAGTGCGTCGCCGATCTGGCCGAGCTGCTTGCCATAGCTCGCGACATCCGACAGCACGTCCGCCTCGACCTTCGGCTCGCTCGACTGGCCGAGGTTGATGTTGACGAGGCCATATTGGCCGCCACTCGGACTGAAGAACGACGTCCACGGGTTGATCGACTGAACGACGTCGCCGGACAAAGGCAGTTTGAAAACCGGCATGAAACGGCTCCTTGGCGCAACTGGGCTAAAGCACGATGCTAGCGTGGAACCGCGCGGCGGGGAAGCGCTAGCGGCGTGAAGATCGCGGCGCCCCTCATCCGACCTCGCTTCGCGAGGCCACCTTCTCCCACAAGTGGGAGAAGGAAGGGGCGCCGCCACATTCAGCATCCAAAAAAAGCAAGCGCGAATCCTTCTCCCACTTGTGGGAGAAGGTGGCCCTTGCGTTAGCAAGGGTCGGATGAGGGACGCCGAGGTTTCCGCGAACTTTCGCGCTATGAAAAACGCCGCCGACTTGCGATGACTCTTTCCATGAAGAACAACGCCAAGCAAACGCCGCCCGCCGAATGGTTCGGTCATCCCAAGGGCCTGACCTTCCTGTTCGCGACGGAGATGTGGGAGCGCTTTTCCTATTATGGCATGCGCGCGCTGCTCGTTCTCTACATGGTCGATTATTTACTCAAGCCCGAGCGCGCCTCGGCCGTCATCGGCCTCGACGCGCTCAAACGCGCGCTCGAAGCGCTGACCGGCCCGCTCGGCGCGCAGCCGCTCGCGTCGCACATCTACGGGCTCTACACCGGCTTCGTGTATCTCACGCCGATCCTCGGCGGCCTCATCGCCGACCGTTGGCTCGGGCGCCGGATCACCGTGGCGCGCGGCGCCGCGCTGATGGTCGCCGGCCATTTCATGATGGCGTCGGAATCGCTGTTCTTGTTCGCGCTGCTGCTGCTCATCGTCGGCAACGGCGCGTTCAAGCCGAACATCGTCACGCAGCTTGGCGGGCTCTATCCGCATGGCGACACGCGCCGCGACCGCGCCTATTCGATCTTTTACGTCGGCATCAACATCGGCGCGTTTTTCTCGCCGCTCGTCGCCGGCACGCTCGGCGAGACCGTCGGCTGGCATTACGGCTTCGCCAGCGCCGGCGTCGGCATGGCGGTCGGGCTGGCGATCTACGCCTTCGGCCTCCGCCATCTCCCGCCACAACGCCCGCGGCGCGAGCCGCCGCGCCACGCGGAAGCGAGCCCGCGCCGCGCGCTGCTCGGCGTCGCGCTGCTGTTTCTGCCGGCGACGCTGTTCTGGGCCTCCTACGAGCAGCAGGGCAACACCATCGCGCTATGGGCGCAGGACCTCACCGACCGCCGCGTCGATCTCTTGTTCTGGCAAGGCGAAATTCCCGTCACCTGGTTTCAGGCGTTCAATCCGCTGATGGTTTTCCTGTTCACGCCGCCGCTGGTCGCCTGGTGGACTTTTCGCGCGCGGACGGGCCGGGAGCCGGCGACGATCGATAAACTATCGTTCGGCTGCTTCGGCGTCGCGCTCGGCTATGTCGTGATGGCCTGGGCGGCTTTCGCCAACGACGGCGGCAAGGCGAGCTGGCTCTGGCTAGCGCTCTATTTCGCGGTCATCACCTTCGCGGAACTCTATTTTTCGCCGATAGCGCTCTCGCTGGTTTCACGGCTCGCGCCGGAATCCTCGCGCTCGGCCGTCATGGGGCTGTGGTTCACGACGAGCTTCGTCGGCAATATGCTCGCCGGCTGGCTCGGCGGCTTCTGGTCGAGCCTGTCGCATGTCGCCTTCTTCCTGGTGGCGGCGGCGGTTGTGGCGGTCGCGGGGGCGCTGATCGTCGCGAGCCGGGGAATGATGCGTGAGTTGCTGGCGGATTAGCGGCGCGCGGTTTTGGCTTTGAACATGCATGGCGGCGCCGAAGACCCAGCCGTCGCGAAGGCTTTCGCACAAAGCCCGCGGCGCCGGCTCACGCATGGAAGCGCGCGGCATGACGGACAAGAAGGAATGGTTCGTCTGGAACGGCTCGATCGGCATCCTCGATAGCGTGACAATAGGCGCGGTCGAGCTTGGCGTGGGCGGCAGGAGCGCCTTTCTGGCGCCGCCCTATGACATGGTGGGGCCGTTCAGTCTCGACGAACTGGAAACGCGGGGCCGGATCGCCTTTGGCGCATGTCTGGTCATGTCGCGCGAGAGATGGCGGGAGGATCAGGTCGAACTGCGCCGCGAGGGGCTGGAAAAACGACGCGCCTTCCTGTTTCGGCTGGATTTCGACGGTGACGATCGGGAGAGCCGCGAGATGTTGAATCTGCCGGCGGACGGCGCGCTAGAACCCTCGGACATCAACGCCGCCTTCCGGCGTCTGGCCAAGACCGCGCATCCCGACGCCGGCGGCAGCGACGAACTTTACCGCCGCATCGCGGAGGCGCGCGACGCGCTGCTCGAGCGGTTCGCGGGCGCCTGACGGCTCCCGCGAAAACCTCACCAGAACTTCGCCACCTCGAACGACCGGCTGAGCGAGACGCCCGCCGTGAACTGATCGCGCGAGCCCACCATGTTGGGAATCGGGCTGCCCCCGACGCTGCCGGTCAGGCGTTGCAGCCCCGTGTAGACGGTGGCGTTCAGATTGGGCGTGAAATCGTAGCGCACGGTGGCGACGCCTCCGGCGGAGGTGAAGCCGCCGGTGGCCTGATAGGGCTCCAGCCGCCCGTTCAAAATCGCCTCGACCGGCGTCACCGAGAAATAGGCGTTGGCGTAGCGGTTGTCGCCGAGGTTCAGGCGCGGGCCGAGCGACAGCCTGAACGAATTGGACTCGCCGAAAAAATCCGCGCCGAGCGAGGCGACGAAGCCGTCGTGGCCGTCGACCGCCTGCCGCAGTTCGGCGCGGGCGCGAAAGTGATCGAAAGCGAAATATTCGGCGAAACCGCCGACTTCATGCGTCAGCCCGACATGGTGCAGGCCGAACAGGCCGTCGCGATTGCCGCGGCGAAACACGAAATTGGCGACGGGTCCCATCCGAAAACCGTCGGCGTCGATCACTGGCACGCCGAAGCCGTCGTCCGGCGCGGAGAATCGCTCGGGCTCGCCAATGCCGCGCACGCTGAAGCCGGGAAAGGGATAGGGACGCAGGACGGCGGAGCCCGGAAAGCTCGGCGTGACCGCGCCAATGGCCTGCAACGTCACGATATAGCCAGCCGGACTCGCGGCGGGCAGCGGCGGCGAATCGGCCGCCAGAGCCCCTGCCCCCGCCAGGATCGAGCTCGCGGCCAACAGAACCGCTAAAAATTTCGCGATCATCTTCGTGCTTTAACCTTTTGGCAGGGAACGGTAAGGGCAGGGATAGCAAATCACGCCGTCCTTGGCCAGAGTTCGCCGATGGCGGGAGAAAACCATCTTAATTTCAAGGATATACCATGCTCAAGGAACGATTGACGGCCTTCAGCGATGGCGTGATCGCCATCATCATCACGATCATGGTGCTGGAATTGAAGGCGCCGCATGAGAATACGTTGCGCGCGCTGGCGCCGTTGGCGCCGACCTTTCTCGCCTATGCGCTGAGCTTCGCCTATATCGCGATCTACTGGAACAACCGCCACCACCTGTTCCAGGCGACGCGGCGAATCAGCGGCGGGATTCTCTGGGCCAACACGCATTTGTTGTTCTGGCTGTCGCTGGTGCCGTTTTCGACGGCGTGGCTGAGCGAGACGAATTTCGCCCGGGCGCCGGTCGCCCTTTACGGCCTCGGTCTGCTCGCGCCCGCCATCGCCTATTTTATCCTGTCGCGCGCCTTGATCCGCACCGGGGCGCTCGCCCCGACAGTCGCTGAGGCCATCGGCGCGGACTTCAAGGGCTGGATTTCAATGGCGTTTTACGTCTGCGGCGTGACGCTGGCCTTCGCCGAGCCTTACGTGTCGATGGGGCTTTACGCGGTGGTCGCGGTGATGTGGTTCATCCCCGACCCGCGCATCGAACAGCGTCTGGATCTGGAGGACGAGCCGGACTAGGGTCCACGAACTCCGCCCGGTCGCTTCGCGGCGGTGGGACCGCTGAATGCGCGCCATTCACGCCTCATACTCCGCATTTATCAAGGGCAGCACGAAACTGAAAACCGCGCCCCCGCCAGGATTGGATTCGGCCCACATTTTTCCATCATGCGCCTCGACGATCGAACGGGAAATAGACAGGCCCAAGCCCATGCCGTCTGTTTTGCTTGTCGCGAACGGTTCGAAAAGATTCTCCTTAACCCCTTCGGAGAATCCAACACCAGTATCAACCACGTCGATCCTGATCGCGCGGTCGTGCATCAGCGAGGTGGAAATCGTCAATTCGTGCTGGACGGAAGCATTCATCGCTTCGATGGCGTTGCTGATCAAATTGACCAAGACCTGCTTGATCTGAACGCTATCCACGAGGACGCGATCGACGTTCGCGCTAAGTTGCAGGCTAAGCTTGACATTCGCTTCGCTGATGTTCGCGCTCGTGACCTCGGAAGCTTCACGGATTAGATCATGCAGGTTCGCGAAGCCCTTTTCGGGTTCGCCGCGCATGATGAACTCGCGCAATTGGCGAACGATCCCCGCCGCCCGCATGATCTGCGCCGCCGCGCTATCCAAGGTCTCGCTGACGCTGGCCGGACGCAGCTCCGGGGCCATCTCCAACAACCGTTGCGCCGTCAGCAGATAGCAGGCGCTCGCCGTGAGCGGCTGGTTGAGTTCATGGGCGAGGCCAGTGACCATTCCGCCCATGGCGTGCAAACCGCTCGCCTGCAATTTCCGCATGCGCATGCTCGCCGTGTGTTCGGTGACGATCTGCGTCATGACGCGTGTCCGTAACTGCTCGGCGGAAATGAAAACATGTCTGAGCAGCACCCAGGTGTAAACGCCGAGCACCGCCGCGATGAGCAAGTAATGGCCGTCGCGCCCGCGGGTCAGGGTGACGAAACACGCGAAAGCGACAGGCGCCACGAAGGCCACCGCCGCGGACGGTATGCTCGCCAAGGCCAAGGCGCCGCCATACAACATCCCGGCGCTCAAGCACGCGATAAGAAGCCGAGACCCGGGGCTGGCCTCCTGAAAAAAGAAAAAAGGCAACGCCGCCCAGCACAAGCCGAGCGCGAGAGCGTTTAACGTTGCTCTGCGAGCCGCATGAGATTGGCTTATCGACCTTGGACCCCGTCGCCGTCGGCGATGGCGGTCGTAGATGTATCCAGACACGCAGAACACCGCGGTCGCCCAATAAAGGGCGGAGATGAATTGGCGGGTTCCCCAGAAATCCACAACCAATACCAATGCATTGCACACGTTCGCCAGCATCATGGCCCGAGTCTGACGCAGGACGCCAGAAAACTGCTCGGCTCTCAGTCTGGCGGCGCCAATCAAATCCGGCGGTTCATTGCCGTCCTTGCTGTCTCCGCTTGAACGAAACATTCCTTGTTTCCTTTTCAGCGCTGAAGCTTGTGCACAGCTCAGGGCGCCGGAAGATATTGATTGGGTGTTAAAGACTTGAGCTTAACCGGAGTAGTGCGAACCTCCGAATACGGCTTTGATCACTTTAGATTATACGCCTTCTTCACAGCAATTTGCCTCAGGATCGCGCATGACGTCAAGCGACACGCCTCTCTCTCGGATCGCCTTCGGCGCGGCGCCTATGCCTGACCGTGCGAGGCCAGCCGCGAATATCGAGCGCCGACATTTGGAACTTGGGGCGCGATCGCCCTATCGCGGTCGTGGCGCGGACGGTTTGACATCCTTCGCGGACGCCGCGATCGAGCGCAGATCGCCGGCGACGGCAGGATATTTCTTCGCCAATTGCTCGAGATCGCCGATTTCCACATCCGCCGGAACGACGCCGGGCCATTCGGTGCTCGCGCGCAAGAACCAGCGACCGCGCCCCAGCAGGCGCGCGGTATGGAACGTGTTCCCCGGAATGAGCAATTGCACGTGCTGGCCGCCGCGCAGGTCCGGCCCGACGACGACGCGCTCCGCCCGGCCGTCGGCGTGCGGCAGGAACAGTTCCAGGGGATCGCCGAGATAATAATGGTAAAGCTGGTCGTTTCGAATCCGGTGGAGGCGCACGGGCGCGTCGGGCGTGACAAGGAAATAAAGCGCGGAACCCAACGGCCCGCTTCGTTCGAACGGCGGCGGCAATGCGCCGGCCGCCAGCGTCTGCTTGGCTATGAATGTCACGCGCACGAAGCCGCATGTCGCGTTCGGCTCGAGATTCAGCAGTTCGACAATCTCATTCGCGGTCAGTTCGGAAGTCATTGCGTCGCCAATCGGCTTTTTCCGCGCGCCGCGCGCGAGCGCCGGCGTCGATAAAGTGAGCGCGAGCAAGCCGTTCCGCAGAGCGCGCCGGCGACTAATCTTGGCTTGGCCCGCCCTCGTCATGCGCGACCTTCCCGCTTGGCGACGGTAAACCCAAGGCGAGGCAAAGGCAATTCTCTGTAGGCATCCAGCTCGGCGATCAACGATACAACCAACCGTTACGTTCCAGCATCCTTTGCCCGCCGAGCGCCGATATCGCGAGGTCGCGCGCCGACGCATGCAGCCCGCTCGCGTGATAATGATCGCCCTGCCGACGCGACGCCCGCTGCACTTTTGTCGCGCGGGCGATGCGCGTGTGTTCGTAGACCTTGAAAGCCTCGGCGGGCTCTACGCCCGGCGCGAAGGCGCGGCCCAGCGCGTCGGCGTCCTCGATCGCCATCGCCGCCCCTTGCGCCAAAAAGGGCAGCATCGGATGCGCGGCGTCGCCGAGCAACGTGACCGCGCCGCGGCTCCAATGGGCGAGCGCCGGGCGGCCGTAAAGTGGCCAGCGCCGCCAGGAGTCGCCGCCCAGAATCAGCTCCCGCAGGTCCGCATCGCCAGCGGCAAGGCCGGCTTCGCGCAGCAAGGCCGCGCCGTCCAGCGTCTGTGGCCCCCTGTCCCAGGCGCGCGAAAGGCCGTCCTCGACGATGACCACGGCGCTGATGATCGAGGCGTCGCGCAACGGATAATGCACGACATGGGCGCCGGCGGAGAGCCACAGATGCGACTCGCGCCGCCGCAACGTCGCGGGAACGGACTCGGCGGGAAGGATCGCCCGCCAGGCCGTGTGGCCGGAATAGGCCGGCGCGTCCTTCGCGCCGCGGTTGAGAAAGGAGCGCACCGAGGAGCGCACGCCGTCGGCCCCGATTAGCGCCAGCGCCTCGAAATCCTCCGGTCCCTGCCCGCCATGGACGCGCAAAAAAACCGCGCCGTCGCCCTCCTCGAAATCGCCGACGCGGGCGCCCGTGCGAATGGTGATGGCGTCGTTCCGGCGCGCGGCGGCGAGCAGAAGCTGCTGCAAATCGGCGCGATGGAACAGCCGGAACGGCGCGCCCCAGCGCTCGCCGGCGCCGGCGAGCGAGAGGCGCGACAGGATCGCGCCGTCCCTGGCGCGATGAATGTTGATCGCCTCGGGCAGCAGCGCCGCCGCGCCCAGCGCCTCGCCGAGGCCGAGTCCCTGCAGGATTCGCCCGGCGTTGGGCGCGATTTGCAGCCCGGCGCCGACCTCCTCGATGACTCCAGCGCGCTCCAGCACCGCGACGCGATGGCCGGCGCGCGCGAGGCGAAGCGCGGCGGTCAGCCCGCCAATTCCGGCGCCGGCGACGACGACCGGCGGCCTTGCGCCGGCGTCAGGCAGCGGAGGCGACCTGGTAGACGCATTCGGCGGGATCCGCCCCGCCATGCAGCGCGGCGTCAAAGACGAAAAGCGTCGCGCAATAGGGGCAGATCGCCTCATTGGCGGCGCCCATGTCGAGATACACATGCGGATGATCGAACGGCGGCAGCGCCCCGACGCACATGAATTCCTTGGCGCCGACGCGCACCTGCTTGACGCCGGGCTGATTATGATAGTGGGGCGTGGAATGGTCGGACATGGTTCGTGTGTCTTTCCGTTTTGGCGCGGGCCGGAACCCTCGAAGCGCCCGGTATAATTGCGCGCGGGCGCGTTGGATAGAGGGAAGAAGATCGCGGCCCTAGGGAATCGGGCNNCTCCCCGCGAGCGGGGAGAGGCAAGCGGTCGGCGATCCGCACATTCTCATAGGTAATTGTTATTCGGCTAATTCGTGGCGAGGGGAGCTGCGTTGACGCCGCCTCTCCCCGCTCGCGGGGAGAGGTGAGGCGAGGGGCTCGGGGCGTTGAGTCCGAATGAATCGATCAAGCGACCCTCCCATCAAGGGGAAAGTGAAACGTCCTCGCCCGATTGCCCTCGGCGGCCCCCCGACAAAAAAAGGCGCCGAACCCCTTGGGGTCCGGCACCACGTCGCGTTACGCAACTTCGCGTTTGAAGCTCGACCGCATCAAATTGCCGCTGAAAAACCCGTGCCGGCGGCGCTCACATCACCTTGGTGAACAGGAAGTAGAGCGAGCCGGAAATCAAGATCGCGCAGGGGAGCGTCAGCACCCAGGCCATCAGCATGTTGCGGATCGTCGCCATCTGGACACCCGATCCATTCGCGGCCATCGTTCCGGCGACGCCGGACGAGAGCACATGGGTCGTCGACACCGGCAGGCCGTAGGCGTCGGCGGCGCCGATGGTGGCCATCGCGACCAGTTCCGCCGCGGCGCCCTGGCCATAGGTCAGATGCTCCTTGCCGATCTTCTCGCCAACTGTCACGACGATGCGCTTCCAGCCGATCATCGTGCCAAGGCCAAGCGCCAGCGCGACCGCGATCTTCACCCAGATCGGGATGAATTTCGTCGCCGCGTCGATCTGCGTTTTATACGCCGCCAGCGTCTTCTTGTCGGGGTCGGTGAGTTCGGCGGCGTCGTCCTTGGCGAGGAAGCGCAGCGCCTCCGAGGCGAGGTAGATGTCGTTACGCGTATTGCTCACCGCCGCGAAGGGGATCTTGGCGATCGAGCCGTAACCTTCGACCTGGTTGGCGATGTCGCGGATCAGCACGGCGAGCGAGGGATAGGTTCCCTCGGTGAGTTCGTGCCGCGAGATATAGCTGGTGACCGCCGGACGCGGATCGCCAAGCACCGAATAGCCGGCGCCCTTGGCTTCGACCACCTTGGAAGCCGCGGCCGACGCCTTGGTGAACTCCGCGATATGGCTGGCTGGCAGGGCGCGGTTGAGCGCGTAGGAGGTGGGCACCGTGCCGATCAGGATCAGCATGATGAGGCCCATGCCCTTTTGCCCGTCGTTCGAGCCATGCGCGAAGGAGACGCCGGTGCAGGTCAGGATCAGCAGTCCGCGCACCCACAAAGGCGGCGGGGCCTTGCCCTTCGGCTCGGCGTATAGCTCGGGCGTGCGCACGACGAACTTCAACAGCAGCAGCAGAAGCGCCGCGCAGAAGAAGCCGACCAGCGGCGACAGCAGCAGCGAATAGCCGACTTCGACCGCCTTGTGCCAGTCGACGCCGGAGGTGCCGTCGCGTCCGTGCATCAGGGCGTTGGTGACGCCGACGCCGATGATCGAGCCGATCATCGTATGCGAGCTCGAAGCCGGCAGGCCAAGCCACCAGGTGCTGAGGTTCCACAGGATCGCCGCGAACAGCAAGGCGAACACCATCGCGAAGCCCGCGCCCGAGCCGACCTGCAGGATCAGTTCGACCGGCAGCAGTGAAACGACGCTGAAGGCCACGGCGCCGGACGAGACCAGCACGCCGAGGAAGTTGAACATGCCGGACCAGACCACCGCGATATTGGCCGGCAGCGAATGGGTGTAGATCACCGTCGCGACCGCGTTGGCGGTGTCGTGAAATCCGTTCACGAATTCGAAGCCGAGCGCGATCAGCAGGGCGACGCCGAGCAGCACGAAAGGCAGATAGGTGACGATCGGCGCGCCGGTCTCCTCGAGATCGCGGAAGATGCTCCAGGCCACGAAGCCAAGACCCAGCGCGATGACCCCAAGGTACGTCAGCACGGTTTTGGCGGTGGTCGGCTGATCGAGCGTCGGCTTCGAATGTTGCGAACCGGCGCCGACGCTCAGATCGGAGCCGGAGGTGACGGATGACATGGAGCACTCCTTGTTTAGACTGCTCGCATTCAATCCGACGCGATTAACGGCTTCATGACGCTAGTATGACAAAACGACTTGGCCAATGCTCGCGATCAAGGCGCGAAGCCCTCGAAAACAGTCTGATCCGCCCATCGCGCGGCGGCTCGCGCCTGCTCGGCGGAGCGCACGGTCCACACCGTGACCGGCCGTTTCAGCCCCTCGCGAAACAGCACGGCGACGGCGCGCGGCATGTCCAGGGCGTTGAAGGACAAAAAATCCGGCCGCGTGCGCGAAAAATGCAGCCAATGCTCCAGTTCGGCGCGGCGCGGTTCGGGAAGGTCCGGCCATTCGTCGGAGTCGTAACGCGCCTGCGCGACCACGCCTAAGGGAACATGGCCGACGCCCAGCGCCGCGCCCTGCGCGCGCAAAAAGGCGATCGGATCGGGATCGAAGCTTTCCACCGCCAGCGGGCCGTCATAGCCCGCGACAAGCTCGGCGACGCGGCGCGCCAGCGACAAATCGCCGTCGAAGCGGTTTTTCAGCTCGACCACCAGCGGCGCGCGGCCCGCGACCGTTTCGAGCAGCCGCGAGAACGGCGGCAAGGTTTCGCTCGAGCCGCCGAGCGTCAGCCGCGTGAGTTCGGCGAGCGTCCTTGCGCCCAGCCGTCCGCGCGCGTCCGTCAGGCGGTCCAGCGCGTCGTCGTGGAACACCACGGCGTCGCCATCGGCGCTAAGCTGCACGTCGCATTCGATGGCGTAATTTCCGGCGATCGCAGCCCGCGCCGCGGCGAGCGAATTTTCGATAATTCCCTTCGCCGCGTCATGCAGGCCGCGATGGGCGATGGGCCGCGCGACCAGCCAGCCGAGATCGCCCGCCATCACGCCGCGCTACTCCAGAATCTCGAAAATCCCCTCGACCTCGACGGCGGCGTCCAGCGGCAACTGCGCCACGCCGACCGCGAAACGCGCATGCCTGCCGTTTTCTCCAAGGACCGCGGCCACGAGATCGGAGGCGCCGTTGACCACCTGCGGCAATTGCTGGAAATCCGGGGCGCTGTTGACATAGCCGCCGAGCCGCGCCGCCCGCAGCTTGGAAAGATCGCCGACCGCGGCGTTGGCCTGCGCCAAAACGTTCAGCGCCGCGAGACGCGCCGCGGCCTGGCCCGCCTCCAGCGAGACGCCGGCGCCGAGCTTGCCCTTATGGGCGGGATCGACCACGCCGCCGGAAACCGGCAATTGGCCCGAGACGAACAACAGATTGCCGGCGCGCGAAAAAGGAACGTAATTGGCGACCGGCGCCGCCGCGGCCGGCAGCGCGAGACCAAGAGCCTTGAGCCGCGCGAGCGGCGAATCGGGCGAAGCGTCGGTCATGGTTAAATCGCCTTCCCATACATTTGATTTGCGCCCATGGCCGCGAGACCCTAGATTCATCCGCGCCGCGACGCAACGGCGCGCGTCCATCCCAAGCGAAAGGTCGCCAAGGCGAAAGGCCGCGAAGCCGGCCAGCCGCTTTGAATCGAGGAGTCCCCCACATTGATCGCACTGCCCCGCCCTTCGGCTTGCGCGGCTTTCGTTCTCGCGGCTTTTTCGCTCGCGGCCCCGTTCGCTTCGAGCGCCGCGCGCGCCGAACCCGCGCCCGCGCTGGCGCCGCACCGGGCCGTCTATGAATTGAAGCTGCTCGGCGGTTCCGGCACCAAGGCGCCCTCCCAGGCGCGCGGACGCATCGCGTTCGATTTCACCGGCTCCACCTGCGAAGGCTATGTGCAGAACTTCCGCCAGATCACCGAATTGCAACCGGAGGAAGGGAGCCCCCGCGTCTCGGACATGCGCTCGGCGACCTTCGAGGCCGGCGACGGCCACGACTACCGGTTCCAGATCACCACCAGGGTCGACGGCGGCGTCGAGGACCTCGACGGCGACGCCCGCAAGACCCAAAATCAGCAATTCTCGGTCCAGATGACGAAGCCCAAGCGCGAGCGGCTCGATCTTTCCGGCCCCGTGCTGTTTCCGACCGAGCATATCCGGCATATTCTCGCGAGCGCCCGCGCGCAGGAAACCATTTTGGTGGCCCGCGTCTACGACGGCTCCGGCGACGGCTCGAAAATCTTCGAGACGACCTCGATCATCGGCAAGCCGGTCGCGACGGCGGTGACAGAGAAGCCGGCGCAAATCGACGCCCTCAGGAACATGCGCCGCTGGCCCGTGACGATTTCCTATTTCCAGGCGGACAAAAAAGACGTCGAGCCGGACTACGTCCTCTCGTTCGACCTCTACGAAAACGGCATTTCGCGCGCGCTGAAACTGGATTACGGCGACTTCGTGCTCTGGGGCGAGATGACCGAACTCAAGCTGCTGCCGGCGCAAAAGTGCGATAAGTGACGGGCGGCGGGGGGCTATTTGATCGGCAAGCAGACATCGGTTTGATGTTCGTGCTCGGGCGTATCGGGAACGAGCGTGAGATAATGAAAATAGACCGGGAAATCCCGCGGCTCCGCGCCGCTTCCCGGCAGCCACTCCCTGTATAAATAATACACGCTCTCCCCGAGCCTCTCATGCGATCCGACATGGCGCAGCACGGCGAGGCGACCGCCGGGGATTGTCTTTGTCATCACGCCCCACGGGTTGTCCGGGACGGCTTCCGTCACGGAGCCGCAAATGTCGAAACGAAACTCCTCCGCCGGCGTCGTATCCGGGTTGTTGTAAACAATTCCATAGGTTTGGCTGCTGGCGACCGGCGACAGGCCCGTGGTCTTGCGCCATTCGATGAAACGCCGCGCCGTATCGTTCACGAGCGCCAGCGCGCCAAGATGTTCAAGCGCGGCGACCAGCGTCGGTTCGACCTTGGTGATCGTTACATCCATTTTGCCGGTCCTTTCTCTCAACGGAATGGGGAATTGGTAGCGAAGGCTCCAGTCTGCCCAGGCGGGACGCTTCCGGAACCCGCTGGGCGTCTGGCCGAATGCGTTCTTGAACGCGCGCGCGAAGGCCTCGGGGGATTCAAATCCCGCGTCCAGCGCGATGTCGATGATCCGGTCTTCCGGATTGAAGGCCAATCTGTTGGAAGCTCTCTTGAGCTTCATCAACTGGATATATCGTCCTATATTGACGCCGCAATATTCGTGGAACTGCCGATGAAAGTGAAATTTGGAAAAATTCGCGACACCGGCGAGACCCTCCACGGTGAGCGCATCGTCGAGATGCTTGTCTCCAATACGCGGTTAAAGCGCCGCGCGTAGATGTGTTGTTTCGAGGCGAGGTCATGTTTCATTGGCGGCTAATAGCAAACCCCGCGAATCCGGACATAGGAATTGGCTTTTCGTCATTGCGAGGAGGCGAAGCCGACGCGGCAATCCAGGGACCGCCCGCGACTCCTGGATTGCCGCGTCGGCTTCGCCTCCTCGCAATGNNCGCCCGTCCCTCGGGACGGGGGTCCCTCGGGCGCCTATGGCCTCCTCGCAATGACGGGCTCCCGTTGGTCGTGGTTGTTTAGGCTCGACGTCAATTGCCAGAAATCGCCTCGACCGTCCTGACGCAAATTGCGAAAAAGCGCGGCGCGGAGGAGTTGGCGACTTCGCTGCGGCGAGATCGAACCAACCCAAGGCAATTGGGTGAAGCCGAGATGCGACTCATGCACCTCGGGGCGCGATAATCAGAGACACCCGCGGTAAGACCGGGCGGCGTTGCATAATTTAAGAATTTTGTTACACGTGGAGACGCCCGCTAAACATTGGTAAATTGTGCATTTTTCCCTCTTACGCGCGAAAGAAGTCGGCGGCGCAACCGCGTTCCATACAACAAGGTTCTGGCGATCCGGTGTCTGTGACCAGCCTGCGGCCTGAGCTAATTGTTCAATTGCGGTTTCCCGAATAGGATCGCTGTCGCGATTGATCCGACAACGATCGAAAGTGACAGGTAAGGGACAGCGCCTGACCGCTTCATAATAGAAAATTTAACTGGGAGAAGAATCATGGCTGACACAGTTGATCCCGATCGCCGTCAAGTAATGGTTGGCGCGGCGGTGGTAGCCGCGACAAGCTTGATTGGCGCTGAAGCCAAGGCTGCGTCGGACCCCGTTGAATACAGCCCTCCGACCGGCAAAAAGATGTTCAGGGTCAACACCGCCCATAACTGGAAACAGTGCACGCCGAACGATGGGCATTTTGTCGATCAAAGCAATTGCGTATGGGTGACTGAGACGGAGGAAGTCGTCGCCTGGAACTCGAACCCGCCCTTTACCGGTCGCCTCGATAACAACAATCCGGTTCCCGGTCATATCGACGGGGTCAACGTATTCATTAAAGAAAAGTCTCAGCGGATTGAGTTCTTGCCGGGCAAATCGATCAACAATTACCACGATGGCGGCGACCCATTCATCAGAACATGCAAGTTGGTGAACGAGCCCTTTCCTCAAGGAGTTCTGACGCCAGATCAGTGGAAGCAAACGGCTATATTGATCATGGACATTTGGAACAATCATCCCGACCAGGGAACCGCATCGCGAGACGAGGAATTAGGAGCCCCAGTCAATGCATTCGTGTCCGCGGCGCGAATTCTTGGCGCGCTCATCATCCATTCGCCAAGCACGGGCCAGCCCGCAAACGTTAAAAGCTCGGATAACCCTATTCAAGGCCGTTACGATCCTACGCCGAGTGGGAACAAACAGTACGACGCCCGGCAGCGGCTGGCGACCCCCGACGAGAAACGGGCGCGACAGAATGCAATCGATGCGCGGTTTCCTGGCGGCGCTCCAAAAGGTCTTTGGGCTCGCAATGGTTATTATTATCTGGGCGAGCTTGGCGATAGGACCGATCCTGCCGGGAGGTCGCAGCAGGAAGCTTTCGATTGGATAGTGAACAACTCGAGTAACGCCGATTCTCCGGCCGGGCGAGCCCGCGGCATAACAGGAGGAACACCAACGCAGCAGAACCCCAAGATTATCATCCACGCCACCGACGCGATTTCGGCGGACGGCGTCGATGGCTCCGGGAACGGAAACGCTTACGAAGAGGTAATGGCGCTCACCAAGGACAGGCCGTATTTGATCTTTGTTGGAGGCCAGACAAACTGGTGCATTCTGCGCCGGACGAATGGCATGCGCAAAATGTATAAGTCTGGAAAGTCGCTCGCGCTAGTGAGGGACCTTACCGATGGCTACTGTGGAAACCAAGTGACTGGGCTAACGGAATACGCGTCCTCATTCGATAACGTGAAAGCGCCTGGAAAATACGATCAGTTCACCGCCACCGAGCTCGTGGTCGACTGGATTGGCAGAAATCTCGGCGCGCGGGTGACGACAAGTGATACTTATTTCCCCAAGACAGCAGGAATTCAGCGTCACTGGTTTTTAGATGATCCACGTCGTCTAGGACCGGTTCAAGTACCCAGATGAGGCGCCAGGCGCCTCAGGCGTTAACTTACGCCATTGAGCCGCGAGCATCCGCTATACAGCATCGATGGCTCGCTGTTGATAGCTTAGGCTAACAATGTTCCGTCGGGTCGCCAACGTCCGCGTTTTTCGAAAGCGGACGTTGGCGAGCAATATCGCTTTGAACTCCTCTATATCGGCAACGGGTCACGACCTGCCGAGGGCGGAGAAGCTCCGGCCCGCTCGTGCGGGCCAACCGACGCAAGCGTAATCCACTCCTCGCCATGCAACCAAACAAGAATCCAGTTGCGCCCTCGCTTGCGCTCGCGCTCTAATCCGCCCGCGCCGCCGATTCGGCGCGCCTTAAGCGAACGGCGGGGCATTCGCGATGATCGTTTCGACCACCAATGAAATCGCGGGCTATCGGGTCGTCCAGCACCTTGGGCTGGTGCGCGGCGTCACCGTGCGGTCGCGCTCGGTCGTCGGCAATTTTTTCGGCGGGATACAGTCGATCTTCGGCGGCCGGCTTTCGGTTTACGCCCATTTGGCCGAGGTCTCGCGGCAGGAGGCGTTCGACCATATGTGCCAGCACGCGGCCGAGGGCGGCGCCAACGCGGTTCTCGGCATGCGCTACGACGCCACGGAAATCATGCCGGGCATAACGGAAGTGCTGGCCTATGGCGCGGCGGTCCTGGTGGAGCCCGCTTAAATGCCCGCTTCGCGCCCAAAATCGGGGGATTTTCGCGGCCGGGCGCGCGAAGGGACTTTAGAGCGTCGCGAAAATGTTTTAGAACAACTCCAATGACCCTCGTAACCACCACCGAAGAACTCGCCGCCGTTTGCGAACGACTCGCAAGGCATCCCTTCGTGACCGTCGACACGGAGTTCCTGCGGGAGACCACCTTCTGGCCCAAGGTCTGCGTGATCCAGGTGGCGTCGCCGGACGAGGCCAAGGCCATCGACACGCTCGCGGAAGGGCTTGATTTAACGCCATTTCTCGATCTGATGGCCAATGAGGCCGTGGTCAAGGTGTTCCACGCCGCGCGGCAGGACGTGGAGATCGTCTGGCGCCTCGCGCGAATCATTCCCAAGCCCTTGTTCGACACGCAGGTGGCGGCGATGGTCTGCGGCTATGGCGAGCAGGTTTCCTATGTCGAGCTCGTCAAGGGAATCACCCGGGTCAATCTCGACAAATCCTCCCGCTTCACCGACTGGTCGCGCCGCCCGCTGTCGGAGGCGCAGATCAGCTACGCCATCGCCGATGTCACCTATCTACGTGATATCTATCTGCATTTGCAGGCCCGGCTGGAGCGCTCAAAGCGGGTCGAATGGCTGGTCGACGAGATGCAGACCCTGACCTCTCCGGCGACCTACGAGCAGCATCCCGACGACGCCTGGGAGCGTCTGCGCCACCGCGCCCGCAAGCCGCGCGATCTCGCGGTTTTGATGGAGGTCGCGGCCTGGCGCGAGACCGAGGCGCAGAGCCGCGACGTGCCGCGCTCGCGCGTGCTCAAGGACGACGTGCTGCTCGAAGTCGCGCAGGCCGCCCCGCGCAGCCCGGACGCGCTGGCCAATCTGCGCGCATTTCCGCGCGGAATGGAGCGCTCGCGCGCGGGGGCGGACATTGTAGCCGCGATCGAGCGCGGCCTCGCGCGCGATCCGGCCACCCTGCCCGCCGTCGAGCGGGACCGTCGCAACAACAACGGCGCCACCGTCGAACTGCTCAAGGTTTTGCTGCGACAGGTGGCCGAGGAGACCGGCGTCGCCGCAAAGATGATCGCCACCGTCGACGACCTCGAGGCCATCGCCGCCGACGACGAGGCTGATGTCGCCGCGCTGCGCGGTTGGCGGCGCCTGATTTTCGGCGACAAGGCGATCGAACTGAAACGCGGCCGCCTCGCGCTCGCGGTCGAAAACGGCAAGGTCGTCACTTTCGACTGGCAAGACGCCGAACCCGCCGCGGGCGAGTGAAGCCCCGGCCGGCGGCGGTGGGGCGAGCCCTCCCCGGATCGTTTAGACGTGCGCTTCGATGAGCAACGGTTTGCTTGGGGGGCGCCGAAAAAGAGTTCGAGGCAACCGGAAACCTCCGCCAGTTCAGCCCCGTCATCAATGCGCGGACTGCCTCGCCCGCGGCGTTTCGCGGGTTTGGCTCGCGTATCAAAAGGGGGCTATTGGCCGCCTATCCAGAGTGTAAGCATACATATTCACTTAGAGCGACTCGCTGGAAGCGTCGGCGGCGTCCTCGCGGTAAAAATACGTGACCATCAGAACGAGCATCGCCAAAGTCGCAAACACCCCGGCGAGAGCGCCGACCCACATGCCAGAAGTTTCGCCTATCACGTTGCTGACGTCGTGGCCCGCCAATCCTCCCATAAGGGAAACGACCAGTATATTAACGAGGACGACGCCAGGAAACTTGTCCGCCCCCATATCTGGAACTGTTCCTTCTGGAAGGAACCGTTCCGCAAGCAAGCGTGCTTGCCAAGCGGCAACGACCGCGATCAGCCCCGAAATCAAGCCTATCGCCACTCCGTTAGTCAAAAAGCGTTCCACCGCTAAGCCCGCGACGGCCCCGATGCATATTCCCACTCCCAAAAGGAGCAGGACATAGATCGAGGTGAGACCTCGACTTCGATCATCAAACATTGGATGCACTCAGCGCTTGAGAAACCGTAAATCGTTAATTGGGGTGAAAGGGTAAGAATTCAACGTTGCGTCNNCCACCACCGCGCGGAACGCGGCCTCCGCCCTATCACAATCGCAAAGCCGCGCCTTCAGCATCGCCCCGCGGCAGTCCACTTAACTTCCGCGGGGCGCTGTCCAGACCACAAGAACCACGCCTCTCTCGCGGCGTCGCCGACAACCAAGGCTGTGATTCCAAATTCTCGCTTTGGCTCGTCATCTATAGATACGACCCAAAAAAGGCGCCTCCGATCGCGCCGAGCACGGCGCTGCCGATAGCAGCAGGAAAGCCTATCACAGCTCCACCAATAGTTAGGCCTAAGACGGCTCCGATAATGGTCCCAACGGTCGTCATCGTCACATGTTCTTGAGCGCTAATCATCGGCCCCTCCTTCGCACGGGCGCCCGCCAAGCGTGGCGCGCCATGAATAAAATCTAGAGCGCGCCCGGCGAAGGGCAAGCGCCCGCGAGTTGCCGTGCGAGGCTAACGCTTGACTTAGACATCGGAAAATCGCGGCGGGGGAGGCGTCGAGCCCGTCTTCGCTGGCCTGGCTTTCGCGCACACACGCCAAGGGCGTGAAATACGCGTTTTCGCCTGATATTGGGGGCGTTTACTGGTGTTGCTAAAGTCTTGATCCTTGCGTGCGCGCGATTGCGGAACCACTCTTAAGCTCGGGCGTTATGGATATTGGGGTCCGAGCGGCGGTTGTCGCGGCGATTCAACAGGAGGGATGAATGGATTATTCTTCACCGCGCCGTGATGATTCATTGAATTCGTTGCTTTCGAATATCAGCGTGGTCAGCCGGCGGCGCTTTTTGCTTTCCAGCACGGCCGCTGGGGCCGCGGGAGTTTATTTCGGAATGAACCAGGCGCTCGCTCGCGTGCCGAAGAGCGGTGGTAAACCAATTCCGCAAGTTACCGATCAGGATCGAGACTATATGCGCCAGGCGATACAACTGATGCGTCAGGCGGGTGTCGTCGATAAAACCGGTGGGCCATTCGGCGCCGTCGTTGTTCGTGACGGCAAGGTTCTTGCCGCGAGCGGGAACAGCGTGGTGCGGGACAACGACCCTTCAGCTCACGCCGAGGTCAACGCGATCCGAATTGCGTGTCGCGCGGTCGGGAGCCCTAACATACCGGGAGCGGTTTTATATTCGAGCTGCGAACCATGCCCGATGTGCTACGCTACCGCCTACTGGGCGCGGGTTAGCAAGATTTTCTACGCGGCGTCCTGGTCCGACTATGCCGATTTGTTTGATGACACGAATATTGGCCGGGACATGGCGAAGCCTTATCCACAAAGGACCGTGGCCCTACAGCAAATCATGCAGGGTGATGCGCAAAAGGTCTGGCAGGATTTCAGAAAGATACCGAACAGGGTTCGTTACTGACCTCTTTCACATTCACGCCTCTAAAAATGCCAAATGACGTCTCCCGAGATGATTGTGATGGCGTGCTTCGTCCCGTTGTCGAAGGCCGGCTTGTCGAGCGCGTGATAGAAAGCGATCTCGGGACGGATTTCGATCTGCGGCGAAAACCAATGCTGCCAGCCTAGCGCCCAATTGTTGTAGCGCGTGGCGAAGCCGGTGCGCTGGCCGTCAACGTCGTCATAAAGCTCTCCGCGCAAGGTGAGATTGTCCAACGGAGTGAATTTGTAGTTCAGGAAGGCGACGACGCCCCACACATGCGCCGTGCAATGCGTCAGGCCGCTCGGGCAATAGGCCTCATCGGGCCTGTTCGTTGGAAGAAATCGTGAAAAGGGCGTGTCCGCGTAACCTTGCGACACATCCGGCGCGTTTCTTTGGAAGGCATAATAGGATTCGGCTGAAAAATGCCAATCGTCATTGAACTTGTGATAAAAGGTTCCGCCGTACCATTGGAGATTGTTGTAGCCCCACGTCCCATTGTTGATACTGTTGGCGCAAAGATAAACGGCGTCGTCTGCGGTATCGCTTTGCCATTGCGCGCAGCCTGTCACGCTGGGGCGCGCTCCGGGATCCTTGAGGCCGGTATAACCGGGAAGCCCGGTCAGCGGATTGGTCAGCGAGACCGTTCGCGCATTCCACACGGCCGTGTCGGTGCCCATGGTCAGGCCGAGTTGCAGCATCCAATTCTTGGTGAGCTTCAAGGAGCTGATCGCTCCTGTATTGGTGTAGTTATCGTATGCATAAAGCATCGAGTGGGAATACATATAGCTGTTGACCGCGAGCTGCGCCTCGATGTCCGGCACTGAAATGAAGCGGCCGAAACGCAGCGTCACTCCGTCCGCGATCCCTGGAAAGTAAAGATCGCCGTAGACCATCGGCATATCAAAGCCAGCGAAGTGATTGTGATAGACCAGCTGATCGCCAAACGGGCCATAGCCTACGCTGAACCGGTAGTTCTCGCCGTATATGCCGCTGACGCGAAAGCCCCAATCGATATGGTCCTGCTGCACTTCGTCGGGAACACGTTCGATGTAGATGACGGCTTGATCGAGCTGAATCAAATTTGGCGTATACATGTAGGCCGCCGGCGCGTTTCCGCCATAACCGCTCGTGGCCGTGCTGACGTTGCCGCCCCCATTCACCCAGCCGTAAATCTGGATGTGCGAATCCTCCAGGGTCTTGCCAAGCGGGCTCGGGCCGATCGCCTTCATCAAGGGACTGTCGACTGCGTTCGGTAATGAGGCCCCGATCGGGTTGAGACCGCCGATAGGCCATTCCGTGAAGGGATAGGGCGGCGAATTCTCGGGTTGCGGGGGAAACGGCGCGGGGCGACGGCTCGCCGGCGCATTGGGCTCCGCTGGCGCCGACGCCATGCCCCACTCATCGGCGTAAGCATTGTAAAGTCGCGTCAGGAAACCGAAATCGTCGGCGCCCGCCGCCGTATCCGCGGCCAAGGCGCGCGGCGGCGCGACAAAAAGAAGAACCGTCGCCAGCGTGCCCAAACGCGTCGGCCAAGACCGCGTCACGGCGGCGGTTTCGCGAGGGCGAAACGGCGTTGAGAGGCGTGTGCAAGCCATGACGACTCCCGAACAGGCGTGGAACCCAAGCTCCCTTTTCCTCGTGTTCGCGGCTCGCGTCTACTGTTAGGCGCCACAGGCGGCTAAGCGACGCGGATGTTCGGCGCCGCCATCAATGATCTGGCCAAGGAAGGGCTAGTCGCGTTTGAGGCCAACCCGCATCATCGGAAGGCGCGGCTCGTCGCGCCGACAAAAAAGGGAAGGCAGGCGTTCGACGCGGCGATGCGCTTGCAAGCGCCCTGGAGCGATAGAATTTCGCGGGGCGTGCCGGTCAAGGACTTGGAAACAGCTCACCAATTCATCCTGGCGTTACGCCAGAATTTGACCGGCAAGGATGACGCCGACGCTGAATAGACGATTCGAGGAACGAAGGGCGCGCCCCCCTCTTGAAAAAGACGCGCTGCAACGCAATATCAATTGCTGCACTGCAAAATCGCAGCCCATGCGGTCGGACGCCGGATCGCGCATCCAGCGCAACTCGATGGAGCGGCCATGACGGCCTGTTCGGCGTCCGCGCGATGAAAGGACTCAACATGAAATCGGCATCGATTTTCGTCGTGGCGACGCTCGCGGGAGCGTTGTGCCTCTCGGCGACAACGAACGCGCCTGCCGCCGACTGGTCAGCCCTTACGATGAAGCCGCGCATGGCCGCCAGCCTCGACGCCGGCGGAAAGCATGTCGTGAGCTATTTTGTCAGCGCCGAAGGCGTTTGCAAGCTCACGGTGATGATCGCCGACACGGTGGGCGACGACTCTGGAGCCCCGGCCGCGCAGTTGCAACTGACGGTCGACCCCGGACGGACCGCGCGCTTCGCCACGGGCGACGGCAACGCCCTGCGCTTCGTGTGCCTTGGACGCGCCGAGACAATGAGCGCCACCGCCCTGGGCCGCGTCGCCATGCGGCCGGACGAGAACTGACGGTCCGCGTCGCTCTAATCCAAGACTTTCGCTCTAATCGACGACTTTACGGAAGCGGGCCTGACGGCCCGCGTCTACCGCGCCGGCGAGCGTTGTTCCGGTTTGGATTGAACCGGAACGACGCTAGTCGCCTTCCAGCATCGATCAGCGCGTCATCGAAGGAGTTTCGCCGTACATCTCGCCAAGGCGTTTATGCGCGAAGGCGAGCGCCGGCGGCAAGTCCATTCGACCGCCAATGATCTCGATATAAGCGCCCGACGTCGACGAACGCGCCTTCTTCATGGCGGCGTCGAGTTCGCCCAAAGTTTCGACATGCGCCGTGAACCAGTCGGCGCAACCCATCGCGCGCGGAAGCTCCGCGTAGTTCCACCGAGCCAGGTCGTTGTAAGACCAGTCCGGGTTTTGTTCCAGCGCCCGCTCGACCATGTAGCCGTCGTTGTTCAGCACGAATATCGTCACTTTGGCCCCGAATCGGCCCATGCCGCCGATCTCGTTGGCGGTGAGCTGGTGCGACCCTTCTCCCGTGATCAAAACCGTTCGGCGACTCGGGTCGGCAAGCGCAATCCCGAGAGCGGCGGCCGTGGCCCAGCCGATCGATCCCCACAAGACCTGGGACTCGACCCGCACGTCTTGGGGAAGCGGCATGGGCGTCATGCCCAAAGTGGAGCTTCCGGTCTCCAAAACGACCGTGTCGCCAGCGCGCAGAAATGCGGCGTAGCGCGGATAAAGAGCCTCCATCGACACCCGGTCGGACGGCTTGCCATCCACGCGGGCCGCCGGAATGGGCCTACGGCGATATGGCGCCGCTTTCGGTTTGAGTTTCGCCAGCGCCGCGAGCATATCGGCCAGGCGCACCGAGCCGAACACCTGCTGACCGACCCGCGCATCATTTAGACCAAGCGAGACAAATCGGTTCGGGTCAAGCCGGGCGGAGTAAGCGGCCGTTGAGATGTCGTTGAAATTGACGCCGCCAAGATCGAGAACCAGCTCGGCGCCCTCGACAATCTCGCGAGTCTTCTCATCGGAAACCGCCCCGGCGTACATGCCGGCGAATTGAGGGTGATTTTCACCAATAATTCCCTTTTCCATCGCGGTGGTGGCGAAGGGGCAGCCAAGCGCCTCGATCAGCTTTCGCGCCTCCTTCTCCAGTCCCAAGCGCGCCAGCGTATAGGCGGGCAAGGCGACGATCGACTTCGCGTTTTCCACCCGTCGTTCGATCGCTGCGATCGCTTGCCTGAGCGACGCGGCGTCCGACGCGAGCCTGACGGGCTTGACATCGTTCCAGGCGACCGGCGTCAACGCGAAATCGGAAGGCACGGCAATATAGGCGGGCTGGTTGTCGCGTCTCGCCTCGGCGATCAGACGCTCCATTTCGATCATGCAGTTTTCGGGCGTTATGATCGCGTGGCAACGGGCGGCCTGCGCCGATATGTTGACGAAATTGCCGAAAACTCCGTCGCCCAAGGTATGATGCGCGATCTTATGCAGCCGCTGATTTTGATGGGACGGCATCCCGACGAGATGGAAGATGAGAGATCGCTCGGCCTTGGCGCCCATCACGCCGTTAATCGCCGACAGTTCGCCCACGCCATAGGTCGTCACCAGCATCGCGGCGCCGCGAATACGGGCGTAGCCGTCGGCGGCGTAAGACGCGTTCAGCTCGTTCGCGCACCCAATCCATTTGACTTCCGGGCTACGATCAACGGCGTCGCACAGCGGAAACGCATAGTCCCCGGCGACCCCAAAGCAGTGATCCATGCCCTCCCTCGCAAGTCGATGAACGATATAGTCGGCGACGCTGCGCTCCTGCCGCCGAGAGGCGTTGGATTGGCGAGCACGTTCGGTCATGGCGGTCTCCTTGCGTAATCAGCCCCGGAGAAGGATCTTAGCGTTATGGTAGTGTGTCGCCGGCCTTTAGCCAGCGCGCGCGCCACCGGCGACGGCGAGAGCCCGCGCTTCGTGCGCCTCGGACGCGCCGAGACAATGAGCGCCACCACCTTCGGCCGCGTCGCCATGCGGCCGGGCGAAAACTGAGCGGCTGGGCGAAAACATCTCTAATCGACGACTTTCGGAAGCGAGCCTGATGGCCCGCGTTCGCCCGCTGGCGTCGTTCCGGTTTGGATTGAATCGGAACGGCCTTGCGCTGGGAGCCGGCGCTATTAAGACCGCGTCGGTTTACATGAATTTTATGTCGGCGGTCCTTCTTCCATATCGATCTCTTACGCCATTCCGACCTACATCCATGCCGCGGTCCACACCCCGGATCGCGTCACCACGGGCGTGAAAATGTCCATTCCCTCAAATATCGGCGAAGCGCGGGAAACGCGCGGCCGGGATACGGGTTTGCAATTCGTCGTCGCGAACGCCGCCAGCGGACATGGAGCGCGCCGATGATCGATCTCATTCGCGAAATCATCGACGCAAGGGGCCTTTTGCCGGTGGCGGCGCGCACGCTTGCTCCAAACGCCAACCTCTATGACGCCGGGTTCTCCCCTTTCGCCGCGATACAATTGACGCTCGCGCTGGAGGAGGCGCGCGGCGTCGAATTTCCCAGGCGAATGCTGCGCCGACAGAGCTTTTCGTCGCTTGATTCGATCGCCGCCTGTCTGGAGCGCGTGGAACGAAAAGCGGCGTGATTGCGGAGCATGGGGCCGACGCCGACATGCTCGACGCCGGTCCCCGTCGATCGGAATATCCGGTGATGTCGGTTAAAAGCTCTCCGCGCTAACGGGCGCGAAAAAAGGGATCTTCGATGACGGTCGCGGGCTGGCTTGAGATCGCGCTGACACTGGCGCTGGTGGTCGTTGTCGCTTGGCCGCTGGGCGCCTTCATGGCCGCGGTTTTCGATGGACGAAAGACGCTTCTAACGCCGCTGGCGGCGCCCGTCGAACGCGGCCTTTATCGGCTATCCGGGGTCGATCCAAATAAGGAGCAGGACTGGTTCGAGTATACCCTATCCATGATCATTTTCAGCTTTGGATGTTTTCTGGCTCTGTATTTAATCATGCGTTTCCAGGCGCTTCTCCCCCTGAACCCGCTGGCGCGAGGCGCCGTTCCGCCCGACCTCGCCTTCAATACGGCGATCAGTTTCATCACCAACGCCAATTGGCAGGGCTACGCCGGCGAGACGACGATGAGTCATTTCACACAGATGGTCGGCCTTACCGCCAATAACTTCCTCGATACGGCGGTCGCCGTGGCCCTAGCGCTTGGTTTGACGCGCGCCCTC
Organism: Methylocystaceae bacterium; assembly: GCA_003134075.1. Lineage (GTDB taxonomy): Bacteria > Pseudomonadota > Alphaproteobacteria > Rhizobiales > Beijerinckiaceae > Methylocystis. The sequence goes on from PLAI01000105.1 coordinate 43,145, forward strand.
GCGCGTCAGCAATGCGCGACGATCGGCAATTTTTGGGTCGATCTGACGCGGGCGGTGCTCTATGTGCTGCTGCCGCTCTCCTTGCTGGTGGCGCTGGCTCTTGTGTTTTTAGGCGCGCCACAGACGCTGCGAGGGGCGATGGAAGCGACGACGTTGGAAGGGGCGAAGCAAACGATTGCGATCGGTCCCGTGGCCAGCCAGGAGGCCATCAAACTGCTCGGCGACAATGGCGGCGGTTTCTTCAACGCCAATTCGGCGCATCCATTCGAAAATCCGGGCGCCTTGTCGAATATGATCGAGTCGTGGAGCCAGCTCGTTGTCCCCGTCGCTTTGCTGTTCGCCTTCGGCCGCATGGTGGGCGATCGTCGGCAGAGTTACAGCCTGTTCGCGGTGATGAGCATCATCTTTCTCGTAAGCGTGGCCACGCTCT
>PLAI01000153.1 GCA_003134075.1 Methylocystaceae bacterium
AGGATACGCGAATTATATTAGAGTGCCAAATGGCGCTAAACGCCTTAACTCCTTGGCACGAGCAGTTCCCTTGGCGGGTTCCCCTTGCGCGTTATATTGCTTTAGCAATAATCGTTTTTGGATTGCGAATTGAGGCTTCGTCGCTTCGATTCGCTCCGGGAATTTTGGAAGGCGCCAGCGATGGATGGTCATGCTCGAAAATTCTGTATATTGAATTGCGAATAGCGGATTTGGGACTGTTGTTCGGATCGCGAATCTTCGAAACTGGCAGGGATGCGGCGGTTGCGACGGTGTAGGTGGATATGACGCCAAAACGACAAGGGCCGGGGTCTCGGCGGCCCAATCGACGCAAGAGCAGGGGAGAGCGCAAGCGCTTGATCGTGATTTCGATTGCGGAGCGGAAGGAGTCCCCTCTCATCGCGGAATTGGCGCGCAGGCTCGATGAAGAGCAAAAAAAGAGCGGGATGCTGAAACCGGAATTTGCCGCTTTCATCGGAATATCCGGGTCTCAGTACCGCTACCTTCGCACGCTCGAAGCCAATCCGACGATCGAAGCGCTGTGCAGAATGGCGAGCGCTCTCGACATTTCGGTTTACGAGCTGCTCGAAGGCAAGGAGCTGGGCGATCGGCGAAACCTCGATCGCTGGGGAATGTCGAAAGCTTTCGGGGAGGTCTTCAAGGCGAAAATGGACGCGAGCGGGCTGGAGCGCGAGGAGTTCATCAAAGTCGCGAATATTTCGATGCCGCAATATTACCTCGTGGTGCGCGGCCTGGTGAATCCGACGATTTTGACGGCGGTGGAAATCGCGAAGCGCCTGGAGTTGACCGTTTGGCAATTGCTGGGGGTCGAGCCCTGGGATGGCCTGCCGAAAGCGGCGGTTGAGACGACTATGACGGCGGCTGGTTAGTCGGGAGTGTTGGGACTCTTGCGCGCTGCATCGAAAGGGCCTGAGCGGAATCGAAAGAGGGGGATTAGATGAAAGGAGCGCTGATTTTGGCCGTTCTCCTTGTGATTCTTCTAGGACCGGCAGGCCAGTCCAGGGCGGAAAGAACCGCGCTGGTTCAAATGTATAATTCGCCGGAGATGAACCTCGAGGAGATCGACCGCTCCATATTGGATCAAGTCGGGGCAGGGGGACGCATCAATTTCGCGTTCTATGTGCTGAGCGATTCCACGATCGTGGATTCGCTGCGCGGGGCGGCCGAACGCGGCGCTGTCGTGAGAATTTATCTCGATCCGCGCGAACTGGAAAAATTGACGCTCTCGAACGATCACCCCTTGGTGAAACTCTCTCGCACTCGCAACGTGGAAATCAAAGTGAAAGGCCTAAAGGACGGGCTGATGCACTTGAAATCCTACTCGGTGAACGGGGTGCTGCTGCGAACGGGTTCGGCGAACGAGTCGCATTCGGGATTGGAACGGCAAGACAACGATCTTCTGGTCATCAGCGACAAGCCCACGGTATCGAGCTTCGATCACAAATTCGAAGTGATGTGGACTCGCCCTTCAAACACGAAATTCAACTATCAGTGAGGGTGTTCGAAGCGTTCCTATCCGGCTAAAACAGACCCCCACTACATCTAGAGCCGCCGGGGAGCCGCACCGAAGCCGCCCGATTGGCTGTACGTGACCCCAAGCCGCCATCACCGCCATTCCACACATCGCGCAGGTTCACCATGCCAAATGCCCCGTTCTGGCGGCACGCAACTAGAGCGTCTTCTTAAGGCGAACGGGTTACTGCTTCGCCAGAAACGCTTCAACTGCGGATAGTGAGGCTCGCTGTCGTTCGTCGTCGGTTCATGAAAATAGCCGCGCAACGCTCTCGCCACGCGGCCGATGATCGTCTGCAATTCCACATCAATACGAGTTTAGGGCGTTTCGCGAGTTACCATCAAGCGTATGTCGTGAAGATTTCCACAGAACGCGCATTGCGCGCTCACTTCTTTACGACCGCCGCGCAAACCCGACCAACATTAGCCCAGATGCGAAATGACCGGGGCTAAGGAAATGAGGGTGAAAACCAAGGCAATCGCGCCGAAAGCCCACAAAAGACCCTTAAAACGGGAAAGGACGCCGCCGTTGATAGTAGTGGTGCTGTTGCTCATTTTGTCTCTTTTCATGGACACGCCTGCGAGAAAGTTCGCATAAGCCGTGCGCAGAGATGTCCAGGAAAGCGCAGCCTACTTACTACTAATGGATGTGGCACCGATCCTATGCAAGCTAGGCTTGACATAGGGAGTAGCGACAGACTGTCGCACGACGAAATTACGGTGACAGTTAATTAAAGCGAGGCAACGCCAACCCGAACCGATCTGCTTCGGATCAATAGCGTCCGGCTGAGAAGAATACAGAACGTTTGCGAGCGCCGCCGCTTCATCGGAGCCGATGCGAAGGCTGGCGACCACATTCATGATGAAAAATCACGGTATGGCAGCGACGCCAGAAACCTTATCCCTCCGATGAATTCTCCATCTCTGGCTTCCAGACACCGACCCCAAAAAAAAATCGGCCGCAAAACACACGTTCCGGTATAATCTATTGTCACCTTTGCCTTCGACTCCCGTTGATTTCAGGGGCGTGGCTAAGCAGTATCGGTTAGAAGCTGAATGGAAGAATTCGCATGACGAGACCACCGAACCGGTATCGACCGACCGACGCCTTGTCCGTAGCCGAAGCTGTGTTCAAACCAGCGACGCCACCAGCGGCTGAGCCCGTCCGCGCGCAAAGAAAAGGTGGCGTTCCGGTTTCTAAAGAATTGGTGTCGATCAAGCTCGACAGCGATCTGATTGCACATTTTCAAGAGGATGGGCCGGGTTGGCAGGAGCGAATCAACGATGCGCTGCGGCGGGCAACGGGCTTGTAATCCGGCGAACTCTCAAAGGTAGTTCTCTCGGCGGTAGACTCGCCGAAATCCGAGGGCGGCTTTCCGCCGACTTCGTACGCTCGTCATCCTGTCCGGCAATGACCGGACCTGGCGCGCCTCCGACCTGTTGCGCCGCTAGCATTGCGTCTGCCTAGTGGGGCAGACCGGCCGTGCAGCCCGCGTCCCGGCATAGCTAAATTCGACCCGAAGGCCGACCTTCGGAGATTCCGCTGGCGCCTAGCATTTGACCAGATGGTATGAAAAGGATTGCGTGGACGCGGAATGGACCACAGGGAGGCATATGGCTGAGAATTCCACGCACCCAACATGGGATGCAGCAGCTCTCGCGACGCAACTGGGCAAAATCGCTGAGCAGAGTCAGCGGTTAGTCCAGGACCTCCTTCTCGATCGGCCGGATATCGCGCGGCTCGGCATGGGCGATGTGACGACGCTCGGCGGCGACTTCATCGAACTGACAACGAAGATGATGACCGACCCGGCGGCGGTCGCCCGCGCGCAAATCGATCTATTCAACGATAGCCTTCGCGTCTGGCAGACGACCGCCGAGCGCTTGATGGGACTTGGCGCTGGGACCGAGGAACCGCTGAAAGACAAGCGTTTCAAACATCCCGACTGGACCGAGAATGCGGTCTTCTATTTCATCAAAGAGAGCTATCTCATTTGGGCCAAGGCTGCGCTCGCGGCGGTGCGCGGCGTCGAGGGACTCGACCCAGCGACCGCGCGCAAGGTTGACTTCTATACGCGCCAATTCGTCGACGCGCTCTCCCCGTCCAACTTCCTCGCAACCAATCCCGAGGTTCTCGCTGCGACGTTCGAGACGGGCGGACAGAACCTTCTCCGCGGCCTCGAGAACCTGCTCGGGGATTTGCAGCGCGGCAAGGGTCGGCTGTCGATCACCATGACCGACATGGAGGCGTTCCGCCTGGGTGAAAACATAGCCGCGACGCCGGGCAAGGTCGTCTTCCAGAATGACCTGATGCAACTCATCCAATATACGCCGACGACTCCCGACGTGCGTCGCCGACCGCTGCTGATTGTTCCCCCGTGGATCAACAAATTCTATGTGCTCGACCTGCAGCCGAAGAACTCCTTCATCAAATGGGCCGTTGATCAGGGCCACACCGTCTTTGTCATCTCGTGGGTCAATCCCGACGAGAAGCTCGC
>PLAI01000140.1 GCA_003134075.1 Methylocystaceae bacterium
TCAAGCGTATGTCGTGAAGATTCCACAAAACGCGCATTGCGCGCTCACTTCTTTACGATCGCCGCGCAAACCCGACCAACATTAGCCCAGATGCGAAATGACCGGGGCTAAGGAAATGAGGGTGAAAACCAAGGCAATCGCGCCGAAAGCCCACAAAAGACCCTTGAAACGGGAAAGGACGCCGCTGTTGATAGTAGTGGTGCTGTTACTCATTTTGTCTCTTTTCATGGACACGCCTGCGAGAAAGTTCGCATAAGCCGTGCGCAGAGATGTCCAGGAAAGCGCAGCCTACTTGCTACTAATGGATGTGGCACCGATCCTATGCAAGCTAGGCTTGACACAGGGAGCAGCGACAGACTGTCGCACAACGAAATTACGGTGACAGTTAATTAAAGCGAGGCAACGCCAACCCGAACCGATCTGCTTCAAATCAATAGCGTCCGGCTGAGAAGAATACAGAACGTTTGCGAGCGCCGCCGCTTCATCGGAGCCGATGCGAAGGCTGGCGACCACATTCGTGATGAAAAATCACGGTATGGCAGCGACGCCAGAAACCTTACCCCTCCGATGAATTCTCCATCTCTGGCTTCCAGACACCGACCCCATAAAAAATCGGCCGCAAAACACACGTTCCGGTATAATCTATTGTCACCTTTGCCTTCGACTCCCGTTGATTTCAGGGGCGTGGCTAAGCAGTATCCGTTAGAAGCTGAATGAAAGAATTCGCATGACGAGACCACCGAACCGGTATCGACCGACCGACGCCTTGTCCGTAGCCGAAGCTGTGTTCAAACCAACGACGCCACCAGCGGCTGAGCCCGTCCGCGCGCAAAGAAAAGGTGGCGTTCCGGTTTCTAAAGAATTGGTGTCGATCAAGCTCGACAGCGATCTGATTGCCCATTTTCAAGAGGATGGGCCGGGTTGGCAGGAGCGAATCAACGATGTGCTGCGGCGGGCAACGGGCTTGTGATCCTGCGAACTCTCAGAGGTAGTTCTCTCGCCGGTAGACTCGCCGAAATCCGAGGGCGGCTTTCCGCCGACTTCGTACGCTCGTCATCCTGTCCGGCAATGACCGAACCTGGTGCGTTACTGCCGCGCGAGAATGCGCTATTCGCGGCGGCAAGTTGGGGTTNNAGCGGACCCGTTCGAACGAAGCGCTCGCGACGCAAGTTGACCCGAACCGGTCGTCGCCCGCCTAACCGCAATGCGGCGGACCGTCTTGCGCTTGATCAAATGATGTGTGGCGCATTTGTCACGCCGCGCGAAAATATACGCTCTGCGTTTCAATTCGGCGCGAGTTTCCTTGACTCCTTTCACGGCGGATATCACCATTTTTGCAACAGAATAGCGATTACCGGGGATGAGGATAATACGATGATGAAATCTCTTATTTCGGCGACCGCGCTCAGCTTGGCACTGACCGCGTCGGCCTTCGCGGCCGATCTTCCCTCGCGCAAGGAAGCGCCGGTCTATGTTCCCCCGCCGCCGCCGCCGCTGTGGACCGGCTTCTACGGTGGCCTGAACGCCGGCGGAACCTTCGGCGGCAGCAACACCGTCACCACGACCGGCGGCACGATCTTTGCGAACCCCTTCTTCGGCCCCTTTTTTAGCTCCGTCACCAACGCCTATGGCGCCACCACCAACACCGTCATTCCGGTCTCGAACGCCGGCTTCATCGGCGGCGGCCAGGTCGGTTACAACTACCAGTTCTATAGCGCCTTCGTCGCCGGTCTCGAAGCCGACATCCAGGGCGTCGCGGGCTCGAGCAGCCGCGGGAACGTCGCGACCGGCGCGTTGTTCAACGGCGGCGGCTCGGCGTTTGGGGTCTCTACTGCCTCCAGGAGCCTCGATTACCTCGGCACGGTGCGCGGTCGCCTCGGCTATCTGTTCACCCCGACGCTGCTCGCGTACGCCACCGGCGGTCTCGCTTATGGCGGCGCAAATCTGAACACCGCCTCCTTCGCCACCGATAATAATTTGGGTGGGCTTCTCAGTCCGCTCGCCATTCCGGTGATCGGCGGTTCGGCCTATTCGGACACTCGCGTCGGCTGGACGGTCGGCGGCGGCCTCGAATGGATGTTCATGCCGAACTGGAGCGCCAAGGTCGAATATCTCTATTACGATCTGGGCACGGTGACCAACAACGCCTCGTTCTCGGCGGTGGCCGAGAACCCGGCTATTGGACTGGGGAGCCCGGTGTTCGGCCTGATCGGCCAGCAATCGCATGCCCGCTTCGACGGCCACATCGTCCGCGCCGGCGTGAACTACCACTTCAACTGGGCCGCTCCGGCGCCGGTTCTCGCCAAATACTGATCTGTTTCGGTCGATGGCTCTGCGGCAAAACTGATCTCGGAGAAGCCCGGCCCTTCTGGTCGGGCTTTTTCTCTTTCGGTGGGATATTATCGCCCCTTTCCCGCCACTCCGGCGAAACGTCGACGCGCGTAGCTGGGCAGGAAATGTCGGCTCATGGCGTCACTGCCGCGCGAGAATGCGCTGTTCGCGGCGGCAAGTTGGGGTTCAGCGGACCCACTGGAACGAAACGCTCGTGACGTGAACGTCGCGACTGTTTCCCGGGCTTAATTGAAGCTCCTCCCCGACCCTCGCTGGATATGGGCGGCATCCGTCATTCGCGGTTCTTTCTCGGTCCGTCCCCGCGTTGCTCGCGCGCTTCCGGTCCCCAGTGTGTCGGTTTTTCGCGACCGTTCGGCCGCGTTACGCTCCGGCGCTATAGGAACGCAGATATCAGCGGCCATTGCTCCAAATGTCTTTGAACGATGGCCCGCAGGCTCTCCATGGAGGCGTCGAAATGGGCCGGCCTCAACTCGCCGCGCACCATTTCGTAGCGGAGAAACACGCTGTAAGTCGCAAGGACATCGGTCAGGCAGTAATCCGTCACTTCGGTGAGCCGGCCCGCTTCGACGTAAGCCTCGACCTGACTGCCATCGACGCCGCCGATCTTCACCGGAATGTTGGCCAACGCCGCCATCTCGGCGAGGCTCGGCTTGCTTGAGCCGCCGTAGCCGGACAGCACGTCGCAGAGATCGATGTGGTCCGAGCCGAAGCGGTGCCAATAGTTGCGGTGACCGCCGGCGTGAAGGCCCGGTATGGGAACGCCGAGGGCGAAGGCCCGATAGCGCAGCAGCGGTAAGTCGAAGCCATTGCCGCCAAAGGTCACCAAGACTGGGCCCGTGCCCCGACCATCGACCGGAAGGCTTTTGACGAAGCCGAGCAGCAGTTCCGCTTCGGCTTTCTCGCCGACCGAACGGCTGCCGATTTGGGTCACCGTCCAAGGACCGCCGCCATCCTCTCGTTTGGCATAGAGGGCGGCGATGGAGACGATCCGGTAGATTGGAACCTTGAGGAACGCTGTCGCGGGATCCGCTCCATCGCGCGAGTAACGCTCTCCCAACATCCGCCGTATGTCGGCGTCGGGCGTATGGTCGGGCTGTCCGAGCAGGCGGCGGGCCGCCTCTAAGTCGGGAACAGCCTCGATATCGAAGACGACGAGCGCGGTCATGGATCAACCCAATGCAAATCGGAATCGCGCTGGGAGGGCGCTACGTCGATGTCGGAGCCAACGGCGTTGAGACATCCCAGCAACTCACCGCTACCATCGAACAGGCCGGTGATCAGTTCAAGTCATCGTTGACAGCATATCCGTTCGACGGGCGAAATCACCTGAGGCCCACCGCCACTTTCCTCGGCCAACCGCTCGCAGTTCCTGCAAGCGTTAGATCCGACCATCACCCGAGAGCAACGACGGCGCCAGTGACCGATGGGGCCATTGATCTACGCCCGCTGCGCACGCATCGCTCACTCGGCGGAAATGATCCCGGGAAGCCCGGTAATCGTAGACCCAACCTCGTCTATCTCAGCAATCAGTCTGTCGAACTTGGCCAGAGTCGCCGGATCATTGGCCTTCCGTTTTTCGCCCTCCAAAAACGCTTTGAAGTTTTTGCCATCGTCAATCTGCATCATTTCGACGCTCGTGAGCACGGGCGTCGCGAACGGCTTCTTCTCTTCGACACGCGCAGGCGCAATCTGCTCCGCCTCGACGGCTGCCCGCAGCGGCGTCTCGCCCCCCTGTGACCGGGGTTCCCTTTCTTCGATCGACTTGGCCGAGGCGTCCAAGCTCCCCGAGCCTTGTAGGGTCACGCCCATGTCGCGATCTTCCCATTTTCTCAAAGCCGGGACGGTCACGGGAATCTCGCCATAGCGGGCGTAGATTTGCTTGAACGGGCTGTCTTCATAATGCCGGAACACGCGCAGCAAAAACGGGCGGGCGCTGCGAACGATCAAAATCGCCTCACGCTCAGGCATTTCTCGCAGTTCTCGCGCGCTCCGCAGCGCCTTCGCTTCATAGTGGACGTTCTCGCCAGCCGGCGCGAAGATTCCGCCGCCGGCGCGCCCGATCGGCGTCGTCACCTTCACCGTCGTATCGCCGAGCATCTCCGACAGATAATTCGCCGTTTCCAGATCGTCGATCGCGAGGAATAGCTTCACTTGCGATCCGGCTAGCGTCGACTGACGGAGCGCCTTGCCGTAGAGCTCGTCAAGCTGCGCCATGTTCTGAATCATGATCGCCATTCGGAATTTATAGCCCGCCGAAATCGTGATTTTCGTCAGCAGCGAGTGCATCGGTCCCAAGTGGTAAAACTCGTCCAAGGCGATCAGCACTTCGTAACGCTCGTCCGGGCCAGGCCGCTTGTCCATCAGGAGATCGTGGACTTGCTGGAAAAATATCCGGATGATCGGACGAAACTGGACGAGCTCGGGGATGCTGCAGGCGACAAAAACCGCCATGCGGTCGCGCCGAAACTCCCTCAGATCAAAGTCCGAGGTTTCCGTCGCCGAGGAAATCAGAGGATTGTTCCAGGGGTTCATCGCCATGTTGACGTTGAACACCGCGCTGTTTCGGGTTTCCGGCTCCAAGGCCACATATTGGTTGAAGCCGTCGACGATCCATCGCGGCAGCAATTGCCCTTCAGTCCGCACCAGCGTCTTCAGGACGACGGAGATGTCTTTGCCCGTCACCGTCATTCTCGCGACGCCGCGCAAGTGACGCGAGCCCTCGCAGTTGCGAGAGGCCAGCACATAGCCAATCAGGGTCGCCAGCAACATGCGCGCGGCGCCCGACCAGGTGTCGTCGGCGCGCTCGGGAACGAGGAAAGACGCCACCACGGCGCAATCGGTCGGCATGTTTTCGTCGCGCCGAACGAAATCCAGCGGATTATATCGATGCGACTGGGCGCCGCCCGGCCGAAACAGAAACACCTTGACGCCCTTGTCGCGTAGGTAGCGAGACAGGATATCGAAGTTCTCGCGCTTGGTGTCCCAAAAGACGAATGAACCATCGTGGTCATAGCCGTTCGGCACGATGAAGCCGGAGCCCTTGCCCGACCGGCTCGGCGCGACCATCAGGATGTGCGCCGGGTCCGCGTTGCGAATGACGGTCCCGTTCATCCTTCCGAGAATGAGGCCGCGGCACCCGGTGAGGCGCCTCTTCGCGGCGTCGAGCAGCGAACCGAATTGCGCATCGCCTTTGTGCTTGGCGGGACCGTTGACCTTGAGCGCGATCGCCAAGGCAAGCCCGGCCGCCCCGACGAAGGCCAGAGCGAAGCCGCCGCGCTTCAAGGTCTCCTCTTGCGTGGTCGGATATTGAACGCGCACCCAAAAATGGCGCGGCCCGAGCAGCACGCTTTTCCAACCAAAAGTCGAGAAATCTCGATCGGCGAACTGGGCTCGGATCAGCGCCCATCGGGAGGCCCCTTCCGTGGGATCGTTCTTTCTGTAGCGGGCGCCCACAGTGACCTCGTAGACGACGACCCACAACACGCTCGCCGCGAGTAGCGCCAACAGCGCTTGAGCGATCCTATCGGCCCATACGCGGCTCATTGGCCTTTTTCTCCGCTCTCCAAGCGGCCATGCGCGAAAAATAGATTTCGCTCGTGCCGCGCCATCCGCCGAGGCGGCTTTGTTGAATGACGATCGGCAGCACGGTTTTGACGTAGCCGACGATCTCGTCCTTGCGCAGGCCGGCTCCCGCTTGCATGACGCAGAGCGCGACTTGCTCGAACGCCCCCGAGGGGCTGTCCGCATGAATGGTCGTGATGGAGCCGGGATGGCCGGTGTTGACGGCGCGCAGGAAGGAATAGGCTTCGGACCCACGAATCTCGCCGAGAAATATTCGGTCGGGGCGCAAGCGCATCGCGGCTTGCAGAAGGCTCTCGATCGTCACGCGCGCTTGGCCTTGATCGCCTTTGGAGGCGACCAGCGGCAGGAAGTTCTTCTGCAGCGGCTTCACCTCGCGGGTGTCTTCGATCGTGATGATGCGCTCGTCCGGCGGAACCTCCTTCAAAATCGCGTTCAAAAATGTCGTCTTACCCGACGACGTTCCGCCAGAGAGCAGCATGGTGTAGCGATGCTTCACCGCGGCGCGGATAAAATCCTCGATTTTTCCGGCGTCGAGAAATTCGCAAAGCTCGCGATCGAGGTCCGAGAGCTCTTCCCCCGTAGACACTTTGACGCGATTGAAGGAGCCCATCTTGCGGTAGTCGTCGAGCGACATTTCCTTGATGACTTG
>PLAI01000131.1 GCA_003134075.1 Methylocystaceae bacterium
ATTCGGCAGTTGGTTCAGAACCGAGCTGATCTTCGTGTTGATCTCGGTCAGCGCCTTGTCAGCCTCGTAATTCAAGCGCAGATAGACCGTGATCGTGCTGACGCCGCTCTGGCTCGTCGAGCTCATGTAATCTATGCCATTCGCCTGGGCGATGGCGTTTTCCAGAGGCGTGGTGATGAAGCCGGCGACAACGTCGGGGTCCGCGCCATAGAATGTTGTCGTCACTGTCACGACCGCGTTTTGCGTTCGCGGATATTGCAAAACCGGCAGCGCGCCGAGCGCGCGCAGGCCCAGCACCAGGATCATGAGACTGACCACGCTCGCGAGCACCGGGCGGCGGATGAAAATATCGGTGAAATTCATAATTAGCGTCCCTGCTACCGGTCGACCGGCTGGGGATTGGGATCATTCAGCGGCTGCACCGCGTTGTTGACCACGATCGGCGAGTCGTTGCGCAATTTCATCTGGCCCGCCGTCACAACGGTGTCGCCCTCCTTCACGCCGTTAAGGATCGAAACCTGGTCGCCTCTGGTCTCGCCCGTGGTCACGAAGGTCTGACGCGCGACGAGTCGCGGCTTGCCGGCGGCGTCCGTACCCTTTTCCTCCACCAGAAACACGATATTGCCGTATGAGTTATAGGCGATCGCCGTTTGCGGCAGCGTGACGAGCCGCTGGGCCGATCCGACATCGATTTCGACGGTGGCGAACATGCCCGGCAGCAGCCGACTGTCGGGATTATTGAAGGTGGCCCGAATTTGGACATTGCGCGTGGCGATGTCCACCAGTGAGTTTATGGCCGAGATCGCGCCATCGAAAGCGTGGCCGGGATAGGCGTCGATCTTCGCGGCCACATGCTGGCCGACCTTTATCTGCGCCAGCGCCTGCTCGGGCAGGAAGAAGTCGACATAGATCGGGTCGAGCTGCTGCAATGTGACAACCGTGGTTCCGGCGGCGAGAAATTGCCCCAGGTCCACCTGGCGGATGCCGAGCCGCCCCGAGAAGGGCGCCTTGATCGATTTATAATCCACCAGAGCCTGCTGCTGGGCGACCTGCGCCTCGTCGTTTTTGAGCGTCCATTTATCGGAATCGACCGTCTGCTCGCTGATGGCCTTTGTCCTCACCAGCCTTTGGTCGCGCTCATATGTTAGTCTGGCGAGTTCGGTAGTCGCCTTGAGCGCCTCCAGATGCGCGATGTCGTCTTCGGCGATCAGGTCGACCAAAGGGCTTCCCTGTTTGACATCGGCGCCCGATTCGAAGTGGATGGCCGAGACGATCCCCGATATCTGGGAGCTGAGGTTCGCGCCATTGACCGCGCGCGCGCTGCCGACGGCTTCGAGCCTCGGCTGCCACGCGGCCAACCCCACGACGGCGGTCGAGACGGCCTGCGGTGGATTGGATTGCGCGGCCATGATTTGCGAGATCATTCTCGCCTTGAAAGCCAGAAATCCAAAGACCGCGCCGAAAGTCAACGCAACCGCGACCAACATGATAACCATGCGCTTGAGCATCATGCTCGCTCCGAAAGCTCTATATCCGCGGCGACGCCCGAGGATCGCCGGCCGCATTCGCGCGGGAATACCAAACCCAAGCTGACGTTGCTAGGAGCGTTCGTCCGTGACATCATTCACCAAGCTTGACAAGATGCTCTCGGACGAATCTTGAACGATTCCTCGCCCCCGAGCGATTACTCGCGCGGCCATGGTCAAAATGTCGCAGGTTCTCCGGCGCCACACGCCGCGGCCTTGGCGAGACGCCGCCCGCCCGCGCGGACCAAACTCGGCGCGCCCCGATGCTGGAAATTAGTGCCGAGGACGCGGTTGAACTCGCGGAATAATTCGAACACGATTAGGATGCGTCGGGGTCGCGCGAATGCGAACACGCGGCCCCGCGCCTTTCGCCAGCAAACACACCGACTGGAAAAGCTCAGATGCAATTTTACGCCGCCTGTTCAGATGGTTTTTTGGGTCGCCTCGCCGCCGGCGTTTTTTTCGCCGTTCTGACCGGTTCATTCACCGGCGCCGCATGGGGTCAGACGCCCGTCAGGACAAAGTTCGACGCATGGGAGCTTCGTTGCGAGACACCGTCTGGCGAGACCGCCGAGCAATGCGCTTTAACTCAAACGGTCAAGGCCGAGGACGCGGCCAACGTCAGTCTGGGCGTCATGATCGCCAAGCCGAAGGAAGCAAAAAACGGAGTGCTTCGGGTTATCGCGCCAATGAGCGTGTTCTTGCTCAATGGCGTCAGCCTGAAGATCGATCAAACGGACATCGGTCGCGCGCCGTTCTTTCGATGCGCTCCCTCGGGCTGCCTCGCCGATATGATGATCGACGACAAGCTCATCGAGCAGTTGAAAAGCGGCAAGATCGCGACGCTGGTTATCTATCTGACGCCTTATGAGGGCATCAGACATCTCCTGATGCTGAAGGGCTTTAAAGAGGGGTACGAAAAATTGCAGTGACGTGGCGAGTGCAAAGTTTTCAAATATGCTCGCGCCGCCAGATCCCGATGGGGCCGATCCACTCAACTCTTTCGCGAAGGTTTCCCCGTGGACCCAATCGTGGTCGTGTCCAACCTCGACAAGATTTACGCCAGCGGGCATCACGCCCTGAAGTCGATCAATCTCGAGATTCGCCGGGGCGAAATCTTCGCCTTGCTGGGTCCGAACGGCGCGGGAAAGACAACGCTGATCGGCGTCATCTGCGGCCTCGTGCGCCCGACGGCCGGTTCCGTGACCGCCGACGGCAGCGACATCGCGAGCGATTACCGCGCCGCGCGCGCCAAGATCGGGCTCGTGCCGCAAGAATTGGCGACCGACATGTTCTCGAAAGTATGGGATACCGTCAGCTTTAGCCGTGGCCTTTTCGGCAAGGCTCCGAACCCCGCGCACATCGAACGAATCCTGCGCGAACTTTCGCTATGGGACAAGAAGGACAGCCAGATAGTGGCGCTGTCCGGCGGCATGAAGCGGCGCGTTCTGATCGCCAAGGCGCTCGCTCACGAACCGCGAATTTTGTTCCTCGACGAACCTACCGCCGGCGTTGACGTGGAACTGAGGCGCGACATGTGGGCGATGGTTCGTCGCCTGCGCGAACAGGGCGTCACCATTATCCTCACCACTCACTACATCGAAGAGGCCGAGGAAATGGCCGACCGCATCGGGGTGATCAACAAGGGCGAGATCGTGGTGGTGGAGGAAAAGCAAGCGTTGATGCGGAAGCTGGGGCAAACGACGGTGACGATAGGGCTCAAACAGCCGTTGCGAACCTCGCCGTCGGACTTCGGCGAGCGGCCCATGACGTTGTCGGAGGATGGCTTGACGCTCTCGTTCACATTCACCGGCGAGGGGGGCGAAGAGGACGGCGGCGTCGCTGATCTGGTCAAGCGGCTGGCCGCCAAGGGCGTCGACTTCAAGACGATTAATATGAACCGTTCGTCGCTGGAGGATATTTTCGTCGATCTCGTGGGAGAACGATCATGAACTTTTTCGCCGTCCGCGCCATTTATATGTTCGAACTTGCCCGCTCGCGGCGAACGCTGCTGCAAAGCATCGCCGCTCCGGTAATCTCGACCTCTCTGTATTTCATCGTCTTCGGTTCGGCGATCGGCGGCCGCATGACCACGATCGACGGCGTTTCCTACGGGGCGTTCATCGTCCCGGGTTTGATCATGCTGACGCTGCTCACCGAAAGCGTCTCCAACGCGTCATTCGGGATTTATCTGCCGCGCTTCACCGGAACGATATACGAACTGCTCTCCGCGCCCGTATCCGTTTTCGAAGTGCTGCTCGGCTATGTCGGCGCCGCCGCGACCAAATCAATAATCCTTGGCGTCATAATCCTTGGAACGGCGCGAATTTTCGTGCCGTTCGACATTGTCCACCCGGTTTGGACAGGCATATTCCTGGTGCTGATTTCGGTAACGTTCAGCCTGTTCGGCTTCATTCTCGGCGTTTGGGCGGACGGCTTCGAGAAGCTGCAGGTCGTGCCGTTGATGATCCTCTCGCCGCTCACCTTCCTCGGCGGGACGTTCTATTCGATCGATATGTTGCCGCCGCCCTGGCGAACGATCGTCCTGTTCAATCCCGTGGTTTATCTGGTCAATGGCTTTCGTTGGGCCTTCTATGGAATCGCCGATGTCACCGTCGCGGTCAGCCTTGGCCTGACAGCGATCTTCATGATCGTCTGTCTTGGCGTAATCGCATGGATATTCAAGACCGGCTATCGGCTGCGCGGATGAACGTCCCGAAGTGATCTTAAACGCCGGTTTGGAGCGCGAGCCCGGCGATCGCCTGTCGGCACGACAGCAATGATTGCCCCGCGACCATGCCCTTCCACCAGTCGGTTTCGCAATAAAACGCGGCGCGGATTTCAGCTTTGAGCTGTCGTCCCTGCTCTGACCGCGGATTGCCATGGGCATGAAGCCAGGCGTCGGCGCGAAGCGCCTGCAGAACCCGCGGCGTCGGGACGGTTCCGACTTCAAAGCCGATACCCGTAAACTCGGCGTGAGGAAGCAGCGCGGCCGAGCCGCCGATGCTGTCGCCGGTCACGTCCTTCGAGGCCGCGGTTCCGCTCTTGGTCGATGTGACCGCGGTTCCGAACCATGTCGACGCGCGCTTGAACTCAGGTCCTTCCGACGGGAAAACCGTTAGCCGTTCCGCGTAACCGCAGGGGCCCAGCCCCGTGTGATAATCGATGACGCCAACGCGTTTCGCGCGCGCCAGGTATTTTTGAAAGATCGCTGTTTGCGTGCGCCTTGACCATGAAGGGCCGCTTCCGCCGAAGAATAATCCGAGTGGATGAGTATATTGGCCGCCCGTCACGGCCTGCCGAAAGTCGGCCGCCCCCCGCGGCCCGCGCGACCCTTGCCACGTCGCAATGTCGCGGGCCGTTGCTTCCTGCGCCTCTACTGTCCATTCCGTGGGACAAAGGATTTCCGCGAGTTCGACGTATCCCGGGTTTGACGGCAAAGGCGCCGAAAAATCGACCCAATTCCGATTGACGTCAACGTTGTCTTCGTTGACCCGGCGCGTCCATGCGAACCCGTGAGGATTGATGGCGTGAATTATCAGCACGCCCGTATCGGCGGGAAGAAGCTTGAATTCCTCGCGTCGCAACCAGTCGATCTGAGCGCCGGAACCACAATAACCTTCGACGCCATGCGTGCCCGAAATCAAAACGAGGACCCGCGACGCTTCCGAAGGACCGAACCAGGCCGCGTCGGTGGCAAGTTCCTCGCCGCTGGGCCCGGAACCAGGATGTTTGAAGCTTTCCGCGCCGCCGCCGGCGGCGACGACGGCCTCCTGGAATTTTTCGCGCGCTTCGGAATATGAACTGCTAAAGCTGTCGGCGCCGATCATCAATTTCTCCCAGAGTTTTCATTCTATTTCGCTCGCGCCCGCGCCAGTAGTTTACAACAAAAAGAGGACAATCGAAAAAAATTGCGCGGTCAAATTTGACCGCGCAACAGTTCACCGGCACATGGGGGAGGGAAATGAACTTCCCTAAGAGATCTAGGCTAGAGCCACCAGGCAAAGTGAGCAATGCTTGCGCGTATCGCCTTCCACGCTGACGATACAGTCAGGAGATCGCGTCATTTGCTCTTTGTTCGCCCGGCTCACCCATCAACTCGATCCCTACATCTGAATTACGCGCGGACTCATCCCGGGTTCCCCGCGGCGAGGAAAAATCGTCATTGATCGATGTCCGGGCACAAACGACGGCCGCGCTCCGCCGTACCGATAGCGGCGGGCGCGGACGAAGCGCCGCCGGCGAACCAAATGCGACTGTCGCCTCGATCCCGATGGTTCAGAATGGGAACAATCACTGCGTTAACGAGTTGGAAAGCAGTAGGAATACGCGTCTCGTCGGTGGAGGCGATCATGAGATGTCCCCCAGCCTTGCTTGCAGCCACGTGTCTTTTGCAGGTGGTGATCTTTTGTTGGAAGGTCATTTGCCTCATCGAAGATACGATACCCAATCGGGAAAATCTGGCGTCGTTGCGCAAGACACGGGCCGCTTTCTTCGAAGCCGGCGCTTGGAGAAATTGGCGCCTGCCCATCGGAGTGGCGCATCGTGCTCACTAGGCGACGCGAGCCGCGGGTCGTCCCGCCTTGCGCCGCGAATATATCGAGCGTTTCAACGTGGGCGTCCCGGCGCTCCGCACAGTCGAAAAGGGACAGTCGAAAAGGGAGAGTAGGAATGACGCAGCCATCCGATATTTCCCGCACGCGCGTGAGATTGTCGAAGTTGGGAATGGGCGAGGAGGATGTCTCCTGGCTCGAGGCGCGGCGCTGGAGCGAGGCGGCGATTCCTCCAGTCATGTGGCCATGCGACACCCATGTCTACCGACGCCGTAAGGCTATCTTGAACAAGGCCATAGAGGATCTGAGCGCGACCGAGCGTAGCGCGTCGTTGGAAGCAAAACTCGCGGCCGCGATCGGAGCGCGACTTGCCAACTGGGGTGAATAGGGGCGGAACGGATGGGGGATTTTTTTGAACAAAATTGGAATTTCCGATTCGCGCGAGTTCATATTCTCGACGACTCCGCGCGCTCTATCCCATAGCTTCGAGGGTGAGGCGCGCCCGATGCGCGTGGTCCGCGCGTCTGGGATGCGGCTTCACTCTTCCTCCGAAGGGTCGCCACGCGATCAAAGCTCCGCAACGACATTTGCGCGGTGTAACACCACCACAAACCGCCGTCTCCGTGAACAGCCGCGAGGCTTGATCAGGCGACGGTGTTTTGCCGGACGCCCGCCGCGTGGCTTTTCACTAGCGGCCGTTGCTCCGGCGCGGACGTTCCAGTGAACGCCGCCGTTTCACGGGCGCGTAGGCCAAGCCGGCGCGCGGAGCGGCCAGCAGGCAATTTCGCACGGCGGTCGTCATCCCGGACGCGAACTTCTCGAAGGCGCGGTAGACGGAAAGTTTGGTGGAACGCATGATCTTCCTCCATCGCTTTTCTCTATCGGTATGACGCTTGCGACCGCGCAATGTTCCCTGCGCGACTTCGAAGCGACGGCGGCCCCGCGAACGGATTACCGATGCTCGGACGAATAGAGCTGCGACTTTGGAGGTTCAGGCGCCCCATTGAGGCGAGGATCGTCCTTGGGATTCACGTAGTCGATATCCCAGGGCCCCAGGGCGTTGATCTGAATGACCGAATCCTCGTCGACGAAAACATAGTGAACCACGCCCTTGGGCATCGACGAGAAACTTCCCGCGGGAAGGATCTCCACGCCGGCGTGATCAGCGGCTTGCCCCAATCCCAAGATGAATTTGCCACTGATGACTGTAACGATTTCCGGCCCGGCATGCATATGCGGAGCGATGCTGTATCCTTTCGGCATTTTAACCCGCAATGCGAACATGCCCGTGCTTTTGGGGTCGCCATAGAGAACGGTCGACTCCGCTCCGGCGGGTAGACCAGCCGGCCCCGGACCCCATTTGATTTCTTGAGGTCGGAAAGTCTTGTGCGTGTCGATCGTCTCGGCCAAGCTCGCCCAGCCGCAAACGACAAGGCCGGCGGCGAGAGTCATAAGCATCCGTTTCATAACCGCCTCCCATGGCGTGGCCCGATCGGGCGTCGCATATTGCTTCGTCCCTCGAGCCGACGCGCCGCGAAGACTCCGGTCCTAACCCAATGCGGCGCGCGATTTACGTTCAACTTAGATAGGTGAGAAATTCGCCGCGCAATTCCAATTCGTTCAATTGGAGCAAGTAATGGCCACGTCCTCGGCGTCCCGGGACGACGACGGAAGCATTTGACGGCGTTCCGCCTTCGAGACCACTCAACTGGACGCAAATAAGGTTCGAGTGTAGCCTCCATCTGAACCGTCTCCCGGGATTCATGATGCGTCTCGCCTTCAGACCCCATGGGAAAGTCGCCTCGCTCGGCGCGCTGATGCTCGTCGCCTTGGCGAGCGCGATCACGCTCGTCTTTTTGCTCGAGCAACTTGAAGATCAAGCTTGGGTGGAGCAAACGTTGGATGCGCGGTCGCGACTGCTGCGAACGCTGGCGACATTGCAGGACGCGGAAACCGGCGAACGCGGATTTTTGCTGACGAATGACGAAAATTTTCTCGAGCCCTACGACGCGGCTGTTCGCGCGATCGACGAGCAGTTCGACAAGCTTGGAAGAGCTATCGGCGATAATCCCCAACAGGTCGAGAGGCTTTCGGAATTACGCGATATCGAACGTCAGCGCATCGCGGTGCTGCGCGAAAATATCGAGCGCCGTCGGCGGGCGACGAATTGGGCGCCTGACGTCGAGAACCTCCGAACCGCGAAATTTCTCATGGACCGCGCCCGCGCGATCATCGCCGAAATGATAGCGGCCGAGAATGTGCTTTTCACGACTCGAAGCAGTAAGTCACGTGCTGCGTCGCTTTTCTCTGAGTTCGGACTCTTGGCCAGTCTGCTTCTATCCGTGGTGGTTGGCTTGGCGCTCAATCGCGACAATCAAAAGCAGTTGATTGAAGCAAAAGTCGCCAACGACAAACTCAACGAAGCGCTGGCGCTCGCGGATAAGGAGGGCGAGAGGCGCGAACGTTTGGAAGGCCAGCTTCGGCAAGCTCTGAAAATGGAGGCGATTGGTCAACTCACCGGTGGCATCGCGCATGACTTCAACAATATGCTCGCGGTCATCCTGGCCAACCTTAATCTTTTGAGGCGACAGATCGCCCGTGGAGAAACCGAAGTCCAGGGCTTTATCGACGGCGCCGCGGAGGGAGCTGACCGGGCGGCGCGCTTGACCCAGCGTCTGCTCGCCTTCGCCAGGCAGCAGCCGCTCACGCCGCAACCTATCGACGCCAATAAATTCGTGTCGGGCATGTCCGAGATTTTACGCCGCACCCTGGGCCACGAGATTGAAATAGAAACTATTCTCGCGGGAGGGCTGTGGCGGACGCATGTGGATGGCAATGAGTTGGAGAGCCTGCTGCTGAATCTCGCGGTGAATGCTAGAGACGCCATGCCGACCGGCGGGAAGCTGACGATCGAGACCGCCAACGCCAATTTGGATGAAATATATGTCCGCGAGCAAGTCGGAGTGGCCGCGGGGCAATATGTGTTGATCGCCGTGAGCGACACAGGATCGGGCATGCCGCCCGAAGTTATCGCTAAAGCATTCGATCCTTTTTTCACCACGAAGCCGACGGGGAAGGGAACGGGACTGGGGCTCAGTCAAGCCTATGGCTTCGTGAAGCAATCGGGCGGACACATAAAGATTTACTCCGAGATGGGGCATGGAACGACCATAAAAATTTACCTGCCTCGCTTCCATGGCGAGCACGTATCGGACGCGACCCAGCCAAGGCTCAAGGCGCGGACCGATTTGGGACGCTCCGAAGAACTCATTCTTGTCGTTGAAGACGAGGAGCGGATGCGTCTGGTCGTCGAAGAGGCGTTCCGAGAACTCGGTTACAAAGTCGTCGTCGCGGAAGACGCGAAAAAAGCTCTGGCCCTGCTCGACGCGAACCCCGGCGTCAGCTTGCTGTTCACGGATGTGGTGATGCCCGAGATGAGCGGGCGCGAACTCGTCAAGGAGGCGCTCCGTCGCCGCCCCGACCTTAAGGTTGTCTATACGACTGGCTTCAGTCGTAACGCCGTGATCCATAACGGCATTCTCGATCCTGACGTAAATTTCCTCGCCAAGCCGTTTACCGTGGAAAATCTAGCGCGGAAGGTCAGGTCCGTGCTCGACGGAAACTGACCGCTTTCGCGTGGACGGCGCGCGGAGACTAAACTCAATAAGACTTGTGAGGACTGAAATAGGCGCGCTTGGGTTTGCTGGCTCGGTCCGCGTCAATCTTCATCCTGCATACAAGGCCGGTCGGCTCGAACTCCATGTTCACGACGAGATACGGCAGGTCTTTCGAACGTTCGATCAACGACAATCCGAAGCCTTTCGATTTCGGCGCGGACACTTTGGGACCGCCGGACTCCTTCCACTCGATCTCCACCTTACCCGGTTCGCCGCGAGCATCTTCCCAGGAAACGTCAAGGCGCCCGCATGTGTCGCTCAATGCGCCGAATTTTTCGGCGTTTGTCGCCAACTCATGCAGTATCAGCACGAGCTGCATCGCCGTCTGCGCGCTGAGGAAAACCTTGGCTCCACGGATGGACACAGCATGATCGGCGCCAAACCGCGCGATCGTCTGGCTCTCAATGAGCGCGCGCATATCCACGCCATGCCACTGTGCTTCGGACAAGAGATTGTGCGCGGACGACATCGCCTCGATCCGTCCCCCGAAGTCATGCAGGAATTTAGAGACGCTCGTCGCGCGGCGTCCAGTTTGTCTCGCCAGCGCTTGCACGATCGCAAGAGAATTTCTCACCCGATGGGTGAGTTCGCTCAGGAGTAGATTCCTGACTTCATCATCGGCGCGCCGATCCGTAATGTCTCGGTCGCACTCGATAACGACGCTTTGTCCGTCGAAGCGGAGCAGCTGTTGGCGACTGTCGACCCACACGGGCGAGCCGTCCTTGGCCAGATGACGCAACTCGCCGCTCCAGAAGCCTGTCTCTCTCAACGACGCCTCGACCTCCGACTTGTTGGTCGGAAATTCCGATTTCAAAAGCTCGTCGCATTTGGCGCCGAGCGCCTCCTCGCGGGTATATCCGAAAAGTTCGACGCAGCCGGTGTTCCAACGCTCAATCTTGTCGTCCATATCGCGCACGAGAATCGCCTCATGCGACAAATCGATAAGACGCGCCTTCTTTTCCAGGCGCTGACGGTAATTGAGCTCGTCCGTGATGTCGGTGTTCGTGCCGCACCAAACGGTAATGCGTCCTTGATCGTCGCGGACAGGATGCGCGCGCGATAGAAACCAGCGATATGCGCCATCGACGCCCCGCAGTGGAAACGTGTCCTCCCACTCCTCGCCGGTGCGAAAGCATTCGGAAAGTTTCTTTACGACTCTTTCGACATGTTCGGGATGATGCGCGGCGCGCCAGCCCCAACCTTCCGCCTCTTCGAGCGTCGACCCGGTATAATCGAACCATCGCTGATTGTACCAGAAGATATAGCCTGACGCGTCCGCCATCCATGCGAGCTGCGCGATGCTATTCGCGAGCGCGCGAAATTTGAACGCCGCGGCGTCAACGGCTTCCGCGCGGGCTTTCTGTTTCGAAATGTCGCGCGAGGTCGCCATCAGAAGACCTGACCGCCCCGCTTGAGCGGGCATCGGCGCGACGACGACCTCCCACCATCTGAGAATGCCCTTCATTGTCGGGCGTACGGCCGTGAAGCGGGCTACTTCGCCGCGTCGCGCTTTCCCGAGGGCCTCCTGAACAAGCGGCCGTGCCTCCTCGGGCCAAAATTCGACCCATAGCTTGCCAAGCAGCGCGGCGAAGGAGTCCGCCTCCAACAGAGCGAGCCCCGCGTCATTTATGAAGCGGACGCATCCGTCCACGTCAATCAATTTGACACTATCGACGCTCGTCGCGAGCAAACAAGCGCCGAGCGACGACGCTATCGCGGAAGAAAGGGCTTCCCGGTTCAGTTCCATGGTTGCCCGTTCCGACAACTCACATCCTTCCTGTCAGATCCAAACTCGTTCGGGAACCTCGCACGAGCCGCCCGGCCCGATCCTAATCACGAGATCGCGGTGGCGACCGTCACCCAGTTAAGCAGCGGCCTCGCGCTTTGTCGAAGCCCTGAGATCGAAGAACAGCGCCTGACTGACCATGGCCTTAATCATCTCCGGCTTGAAGGGCTTGGTGATGATGAAAGTAGGCTCCACCCGATCACCAGTCAGCAGACGCTCCGGATACGCGGTGATGAATATCAGCGGCGTCTGTATCCGTTGCAATATGTCGTGCGCGGCGTCGATGCCGGAACTTCCATCCGCGAGCTGGATGTCGGCAAGGATCAGGCCCGGCTCCACTCGTTCGACCAGCGCCACCGCCTCGCCGCGAGTGGCGGCGACGCCGCAGACCCGATGACCGATTTCCGTGACGATCGCTTCGAGTTCAATCGCGATGACCGGTTCATCCTCGATTATGAGTATCTTCGCGGCTATCTGCGCGGAAATTTCCTTGCCCGCGGCATCGACCAATTGACGAATTTCGCTTTCAGGACATTCGAGCACCGCGGCGATTTCGCGGGTCGCGAAATTCTCGAGCGCGGCCAATAGAAATGCTTGTCTCGGTCTCGGCGTCAATGTCTCGATCTGGCGATCGGCCGCGCCGATCTCTTCCACCGAAGGGTCCGACTCGCCGTTGATCGGGACGGCGTTCCACACGCGCATGTAGAGTTGAAAAAGCGACAATTTCGGAGGCAGATCTCTTCGAAAGGCCCGATGATCCGCGATCAACATCTCGAGGAGCGCGACCACATAGGCGTCGCCCCTTTGCTGCGATCCATTCAACGCCCGCGAAAACCTGCGCAGCGTCGGAAGTTGCGGCGCCACGATATCGGAGATTGAATCGCTCATCTTCGCGGTATCCTCTTTTGCTCCTGCAAGCCGTCGTATGCTTTGGCCCGCGTTGGAAAGTTGAAACTTGCCTCGGCTTCTCGTCTCGCGGTCGAAATCCACGTCGGTCGATTTCCGCGTCAGGCCCGCGACAATTTGGAGAGCGCGAAACCTGTCTTCAGAGGCCTTGTCCCCGCGCGATTGTCCCCGACCGCGCTTTAGCTGGTCGCGACTGTGTTTTGACCGAGATCCGACTTTTGGGCCCGAAATCCTCCGCTCCGCAAACCCCCATCAGCTCGCAAAGCCTTTCGCGGGCGCGGCTCATCCGGCTTTTGATCGTGCCGACGGCGCAGCCGCAGATCAGCGCCGCCTCGTCGTATGAGACACCTTCGGCCCCGACGAGAATGAGCACCTCCCGCTGCTCTTGTGGAAGCTTAGAGAGCGCGAGCTCGAAATCCAGCATGTCCATGTGAGCCTGTTGACCACCGCGACTGGTCAGAGAATTTTGGAGTTCATCGTCTGGATCTTCGGCCTCGTATTTCCTTTTTCGCAACTCCGTGAGAAACGTATTGCGGAGGATGGCGAAGAGCCAAGCTTTCAAATTGCTGCCTTCGTGGAAGCTATGTCTGCTTTTCCACGCCTTCAACAATGTTTGTTGGACAAGATCATCGGCATAATCAGCATCCCTGCAAAGCGAGTTCGCGAACGCGCGCAGGTTCGGGAGCAACTCAAGCAATCTCGTGCGCCAGTCGAGGCCCGCGTTCGCGCTCATCACTCCGCCTCTTTGTTTGCGAGGTCCCTAAGCAGTTCCGCAAATTTGGCGGGAAGCGGCTGCGACAGCCTAGTCGCATAATATTGTTTGAGACGATCTCCGATCATTTTGTCTAGGTTGATCTCGGCCGCCGAATGCTCTGGCGTCGGGTCATTAGCCATCACGGAATACAGAACGCTACTATCCTTTTGATATTTGCTGCTTGGATCATCTGGCATGATGCTTCCTTATGGTGTCACAGCCTCGCTTCGGACACCAAATTGGATTGGCCGATCGAACGATAGACGCGGCGGGCGCTCAATTGTTCCCAGCCAAGCGCAAAAAATAGTCGCGGTCGCGCTCGCTTGGAGGCCAGGGGAAAAATCGGAGAAAGCGCTTTTTGCTCCTTTCAGAGCGCGCGCTCCGCCTTCAAAGGAAGGCGGAGCGCATGGTTGAAGTCGCTCCCAGCGGAAATGGCCGCAGCTCAGCCCGCCGTCCAAATCTCCTGGGATCTGTCATATTTGAAGCCCGGAGCGGATTTCAGAATTTCCTTGGTCGCGTTCATGATCAGCCGCCACTTGCCGTTTCGTTCGGTGGGGCGAAGCGCGTTGATCGGAACGGCGACATATTTTTCCTTGATGCCGAGAAAGCCGCCGACCGAGACGATCGCGGCCTGCACGCTCTGGTTATCGGCGACGATGAGGTCGTCGACTTCGCCGATCTTATTGCCAGCGGTGTCGTAGACGTCCTGCTTCAGCCACCGGTTCGCGCTCGCGGCCGTCGTTGGAATCGCGGATAGAGTTTCCGTCTGGGCGTCCGTCGCGACCGGTTCCGGCCGATCGCTTCTCGCGAGAGCGCCTGGCGCGGTTCCCCACGCCGCGAGGCCAAGCGCGAACAGTACAGATGTTACGATGCGTTTCATGTCTCTCTCCAAAGCGGGAGTCCCCAATTGGCGGGGATCCTGGCCGTATGACTTACGAGTCGCTCCTTTGTTCCGGGCGTCGCGGATCGATCGCGACGGCGTGGAATCCAACGGCGGCCAGGGAACATTCCGCGAGAGTCGGGCGTCTTCCCCGCACCATTCCGTTTGGGTGAAGGAGAGTTGAGATGGGTGGCTTACTCTATTACGCCGTCGCGTTTCTGATCGTTGCGATCATCGCGGCGATCTTTGGTTTTGGCGGCGTCGCCGGCGTCGCCGTTCAAGGAGCGCAAATCCTTTTCTGGGTCGCGATCGTGCTGATGGTGATCTCGCTGATCGCCGCGGCGGCGCGGCGGATTTGAACATCCGCTTTCGACAATTCGGGAACCGGGCGGCTCGGCTCCCCCCGGTGAAGCGGTGATCTTGCTGTTTGAGAAACTCGGAACAATGGGGCTACGCCAGCGTTCCACACTCGGACGACCCGTCCTAATCACCAAGGAGAACATCATGAATTGGGATGTCATCGAAGGCAATTGGAAGCAGCTCAAAGGCAAGGTCCAGCAGCAGTGGGGCAAGCTGACCGACGACGACCTCAAATTGGTCGAGGGAAAGCAATCCGAACTCGCTGGCAGGCTGCAAGAGCGCTACGGTTACACCAAGGAACAGGCGCACAGCGAAATCGAAAGTTGGGCGAAGAAGCACGGCTAAACGCGCGACTTCGCCTGCGCTCGCAGGCGATGGGACGCTTGCGCTCGGCGTTTGTCCGAACGAGAAACGCGCGTGCGCGAACTTGAATTATGCGAAGGGAGAGCGGCTATTCAACTGCTTTTACGTTCGCATAATTCCTATACCTCCTACGTTGGAGCAAGATGATGCACAGCACGACGCTAACCGATAAAGTTTCGAACGCTTCTGAAAGCGCGCTGAACGCGCTGAGGGAGGCGCCGGGTCAGATCGAGAAAACGCTCAGTCCGGCCTTGGACCATGCGACGCAAGCGGCCACTGACGCAATGCAGAAAACCCAGGACGCGGTGGCGGTCGCGACCAAAAAAGGCCTCAAAGCCGCCGATCAAGCCAAAGAACGAGCGGTCGACGCAAAAGAGGTTTTTGAATCGACTGTTCGGGCGAATCCAGTTCTTTGCGTCGGTCTGGCGTTGGCCGCGGGCTGCATCGTGGGCGCCGCGTGGAATTCAAGGCGCTGATCGACCCGAGAACGGTTGCGTTCCGGCCACGGGGCCGTACGAAGCGCCGAGATCCGGAACGAGCCGTTCAACAGACCAACAGGTCGGAGAAGGAAAAACAATGCGTCATGCCTGTCACGCCTTTCAAGTCGAGGTCAAAAGCAGCGGCCGTAAGTGGAAATCGGTCAAAACCGAAATCCGACCCGGGACGCCCGGGCCGCTAGGACCCACGACTTCGCCGCGCAAAAGCCCACAAGCAAGATTGAGCGCTCGCGCCGCGGCCGATGCGCTGTTCTCCAAAGGCCAAGCAAAAAATTAGATTCAAGGGGAACCTTGCAAACCGCGCTTCGTTTCATCTTCATGGTTGCGACGACTTGGGACGAGCAGCTTTCATTGCGCTCGTCCGGCAAAGGAGCTTGAACATGTCCATCGGCAGCATCATTCTAATAATTCTGATTATTGCCCTGCTTGGCGGATTCAGCGGGATAGGCGGAGGACCGTTCTATGGGATGGGCTATTACGGAGGCGGCGGCCTCGGCCTCGTCGTGCTCGTGCTCCTTGTGTTGGTCCTCCTTGGAAAGCTTTGACTTCGAGTCGGAGCCCCGGAAATATGCCCGGGCTCAGGGTTGGATCCTCAGGCGTCGTTCGACGAATTCTTACCGCGCGATCCATCCTCCATCGACGACAAGTAAATGACCCACGATAAACCGCGCCTGCTCGGAGCATAGGAACAACACCGCCGCGGTGAGTTCGTCGGCTTTGCCCATCCGGCCGATCGGGAACAGCTTGCCCGCGGCTTCGGGAGTGATTTTTTCCTTTTCCATCCACTGATGGAAAACGTCGCCTGGCGCGTCGATGCCGCACGCCGCTATGGCGTTAATGCTGATGTGGTGCTTGGCGACTTCGAGCGCTGCGGACTTGGTGAGACCGTCCACGCCGCCCTTTGTCGCGGCGTAAGCCGACTCGCCGGGATTGCCGGTTAGGCTCCCCGTGATGGAAGATTGATTAACGATCGCGCCGCCGCCATTCTTGAGCATCTGACGGATCTCATGCTTCATGCAATAAAACACGCCGCGAAGATTTGTATGGAGATGAAAGTCGAAACCTGCCGCCGTCTCTTCGACGAGCGGAGCAAATCGCACGACGCCCGCGTTGTTCACGGCGCAGTCGAGACGGCCGTATGCTTCGACCGTCTTGTCGATCAGCGCCGCGACGTCCGACTCGGTTCCGACATCCGCGCGTATGAACAGGGCGTCGCCCCCTTCATCGCGAATGAGGCTCGCCGTTGCTTGGCCGCCGGCCTCGTCGATGTCGGCCGCCACGACTTTCGCGCCCTCGCGCGCGAAGGCTTGCGCGGTCACCCGGCCCAGTCCACGCGCCGCGCCCGTGACGAGCGCGACTTTTCCATCGAATCTTTTCATCCGTGAACTCCGATAGCTGAAGTTTATTCGAGCCGCGGCCTCACAATAACCACCGCCAAAGCGATCTGAACATCCGACTTAGATCGAATTCGCCCACGCATGCCTCAGTTCGGAGCCGAACATCTGGCTGGGCTGATCCACCATACGCCGGCCAGCATCGCGACAACCATGACGCCGGGCACTACTGCGAGCCATGTTCCCGTGACCGCCAGGGCGCCGGCGCCGGCCCATCCGTTCGAGGACAGCGCCTCGGCGAATGTCGCGACGCGCGAAGAGGTTTGGCGTCGCCGAAAATGACTGCGTTTGGCCTGAGCGCGAAACCAATATTGAATCGCCGTGGCGGAACCCGCCGCGACCGTGAGGCCGACGAGCGAGACCAGCGCGGCGAACGGCGCGACGGCGGCGAGCATCAGAACGAGCGGCGCGAAAACGATGGCGACCCCGACAAGCACCGCCTCGGTCTTGGCGCGCAGAACATTATTGCCCGGAACCGGCGCCGTGGCGATCAGCTCGGGCGCGTCCTCGCCGGACACCGCGAGCCAGGCGAGGCCGCCGCCCAATTGTCCCGCCGCCATGATCAGTATCGGCGACAGGAACGTCGCGACGCCGCCTTCGCTGAAAAAGCTGCGCCAAAGCAGGAAGGCGGCGGGCAACAGGTAAAGCAGTTGCATCAGCGTCTGTGACATCAGCCAGGGATCGCGAACCAGCAGCGACCACTCCTTCCGGCGTAGCGCCTGCGCGGGGGACGCGCCGCGGAAGCGTGTTTCTTTCCGGCTCTTTTTCGTGGCGCCATGCGACACGCCGCCGGCGGCCAGCGCGAGCCGGCCAAAGCGCGGCGCGAAAACGCCGATCACCGCGGCGAGGGCGACCACGCCGAGACCAATGAAAAAAGCGAGCGCCGCCGGCTCGCCGAAAACGGCGCGGGCCGGCCATAAAATGAGGCTGTCGCCGCCTGGCGCCAGCCTCTCCAGCACGGCGAATCGGGGAACGGCCATCGTGCCGAACGAGACGATCGCGGCGAATTGCAGTCCGATGGCGAAAGCCGCGCCGATCACCGCCGCGACGATCTGCGAGATCGATCGCGTGCGCCTCGCGCCGATGGCGGCGAACAGCGCGCCGACGATCAGAATCGCGACGGCGACCGCGAGCATCGACAGCGCGACCACGACCGCATAGGCGCAGAGCCAGCGCGCCCCGCCGAGCCAGGCCTGCATGTTGATGAACGGCGCGGCGAAAAGCAGCGACATCGAGAGAATCGTCGCTGATATCGCGCAGATGCGCACGGCGAATAGCCGCGCCGTTGTCGTTGGAGAGGTAAGGATCAGCTCGAGATCCCCACGCGCGTAAAAGGCGCGCGTCACCGACTCCATCGCTTGCGACAGCATGGCCGAGAAGGCCAGCGCCAGCATGCCGGCGATGACGACGAGCTCCCGCGCGTCGCCCGAGCCGGTCAGACCGGTCGAACGCGATAAAAACACATAGGCGAGACCATGCAGGAACAAGATGAAGGCGAGAAAGCCGAACGCCGCCGCGTGGCCGCGCCGGCGGCCCCCGCGAGTCATCAGCCAACTCCAGTCGCGCCATGCGAGCCGTGTTTCATGCGAAGCGAACCAACGGATGGAGCCGGGCGCGCTCATGCCGCGACCCGGTCTTGCGCGACGAGAGCCAGGAATGTGTCCTCGAGACTGGCGTCGCCGGAACCCGCTCGAACCCGCAACTCATCCAGCCGGCCGTCGGCGATGAGTCTCCCTTTGGACATGACGCCGATGCGATCGGCCATGCGCTCCGCGACCTCCAGAATATGGGTCGTCATGATCACCGAGCAGCCGGCGCGGACGCGCTCGCGCAGCACGTCCTTCACCACGCGCGACGAACCGGCGTCGAGGCCGGTGAAGGGTTCATCCAGGATGATCAGCCTTGGTTCATGCACGAGCGCGCCAGCCAGCGCCAGCTTTTGACGCATGCCCTTGGAAAATTGCGCGCAACGTTCATCGGCATGGGGAGCGAGACCGAGCCAGGAGAGCAACTCGCGCGCCCGCGCCTCGGCGAGCTTCGCTTCGACACCCCACAGCCCGGCCACGAAGTCGAGATACTCCGTCGGCGTCAACTGGTCGTAGAGCATAGGCTCGTCCGAAACCCATGCCATGATGCGCTTGGCGCCGATGGGATCGGCCAGCGCGTCGACGCCAAAGATGGAGATCGATCCGCGGTCGGGCGCAAGGAGGCCGGCGACCATGCGCATGGTGGTCGTCTTGCCCGCGCCATTGGGGCCGAGCAAGCTGTAGAATTCGCCGGCCGGGACGCACAGATCGAGCCCGTCCACCGCCGGGCGCTCGAAGGATTTGGCGAGCCCCCGAATTCTTAACGCGAGTGGCGAAGATTTATCGTTCATGCCGACCCCGCCGCTACGCCGCGCCAATGCGGCGGCGGCTCGATTATTCGTTTGGTGGAAGTCAAAGGACACGCTTTCCGTATATTTTAAGTAAACGCCACGATCCCTAATCAGCTATTTCCATTGCCGCTTCGCCGTGGGGCGATGAAATTTCCGGTTCGCGTGACTACATGTTTGGCGTGGCGAAGTCGCGGAGGCGGTGCGATGGTTAAACTTGACGACGCAATGCTGCCCGCTGGCAGACGGCGCTCGCGGGCCGTCCAGGCGCCCGGCGAGCACGGTTTGAGGCTTCCGAAATCGAAGAAGGAGCGACCGGCGAGCAAGGGTCGCGTTCACAAGGGCAGGACGCGCGGTTGATTCGGGCGCATGTTCCGCGCGCCGCCGCATCGTAAAGGACGGTTCCCATGTCGACTTCGAAAACGATCGCCGCTCTTCTCGGCCCCACGCTCGTCGCGACCGCCGCGATGGTGCTGGCCAATCTCGACGAGATGCCGACCCTGATCGAAGGCATGGCGCAGAGCCCGATGCTTGTCGTGCTGGCCGGCTACGCTGCCTTCGTGCCCGGGCTCGCCGTCGTGTATTTCCATAACCATTGGACTGGCGGCTGGCCGGTCGTCGTGACGGTCATGGGCTGGCTGTCGCTGATCGTCGGCCTCATCCGCATGGTCTTTCCGATGCAAATCGCCGCGATGGCGTCGAAGCTCGCTCCGGCTCCCGGCGGCATGCTCATCGCGATCGGCGTGGTCTTCCTATTGATCGGAGGCTTCCTGTCGTTCAAGGCCTATATGCGTGATTGAGGGCGACTTTTGAAAACGACATATCTCTTGATGGAGTGACCCATGCTCAAGCTCTACTATTATCCCGGCGCATGTTCGCTGGCGCCGCATCTCGTTCTCGAATGGATTGGAGCGCCCTATGAGGCGATCCGCGTGAAGCTCGGCGATCCGGCCTATAACGCCATCAATCCCGCCGGCGCGGTGCCGGCGCTCGACACCGGCGAGGGATGGACACTGACGCAGGCCGGCGCCGTCCTCCACTATCTCGCGCGGCGCTTCCCCGACGCCCGGCTCGGATCGGACGGGTCGCCGCGGGACGAGGCCGAGCTTGATCGCTGGTCTCATTTCCTGACGGGCGATCTGCATCCAGCCTTCTTCCCGCTGTTCTCGCCGCAGCGATACACCACCTCGCAGGATGCGGCGGCGCTGGAAGCGGTGAAGACCGCGGCGCAAGCCTTGATCGCCAAGAAGCTGGATTTGGTCGACGCGCATCTCGCCGGGAAGGATCACGTGCTCGGCGGGCGCCGCACGTTCCTCGACGCCTATGCCCTGCCGATGTTGCGCTGGGCGCGCGCGATGCTGCCGGGCGGCCTCCAGAAACATCCGAATTGCGAACGGCTGCTTCGTCACATCGAGGCCGATCCGGTGGCCAAGAAGGTCATGGTCGACGAGGGGATTAGCTGATCGTCCCGGCGCGAACTTCGCCGAAATTCAGAAAAGGAGCAGCCGGCCAGTGTCGGATCTCTATGGCAGTTATGCTGACTTGGCCGCCGGCGAAGCAGAAGGGGTTCATTATCGAATCCGCGTGATTGAAAGGGCCTCGCCGATCGCCGTCGTGGCGCCCCACGGGGGACGGATCGAGGCGGGGACTTCCCAGACCGCCGCATTGATAGCGGCGGACGTATTCTCGCTCTACTGCTTCGAGGGGCTCGTCTCCGGAAGGCGGCTTCACATAACCTCGGCGCGCTTTGACGAACCGAGGGCGCTCGCTCTTGTCGAATCCTCCGATATCGCCATCGGGGTGCATGGACGCGCCGATCGCGGCGACCATCGGACGATCTGGTTGGGAGGCTTGCATGAAAGCCTGCGAGACGAGATAGGCGCCGCGCTGGAGCGCGTCGGGTTCAAGACATCGACCGATCACCACATGCAGGGAAAAGCCCCCGGCAACATTTGCAACAGGGGGCGTTTGCGCGCGGGGGTTCAACTCGAACTGCCGATGTCGCTAAGAAATTCCTTCCTCGACGACCCGTTCGCTCGCCAAGCCTTCGGCTCCGCGGTGCGCGATACGATAGTGACGGAAACAAGCCGTGATTGATTTCATGGCGAGCTCATCCGACCTTCAATGGCCGATCACGGGCACTCCGATCAGCACGGGATGCAGGTACAGCATCGCCACATAGGCCAGCGTTCCAACGCCGAGCGCGACGCCATCGGCGCGCGTGAAGGATGATATTCTGGGGGCTCCGAGGTCGCCGCGCTTCTTGACGGCGATGCGATCGAACACCGCCCAAGCGAGAAACGACCCGAACAGCAGCATGCCGCCGGCGTCGCCATTTGCGAGCAGATGCGCGAGCGCCCAGATTTTGATCGACACCAGCATGGGGTGACGCAGCCAGCCCCTAATCCTGCCTGGCGCCGGGTTCATGCAGGCCAGCGCCACGAAGGCGAACCACATCAGGGGGATGGTGAGATGGCGCGTCCACGTCGGCGGCGTCCAGACGTGGATCAACCCTTCCGCCCGATAAAGCGAGAAGCCCCAGACAATGAGAGCGAATCCGACAACGGACGCCAGCGCATAGGCGGCCTTGTATGGTCTCACTCCAAATCGTTCGATCAGACCCGTCCGCGTCTCGCGAAACGTCGTGAGCGTATGAACGCCGAGAAGAACGATAATCCCCAGAACGAGAACAAGCATATATTTTCTCCATTAGTCATTTGGCGCTTCCGCGCTTGCCCCATTCTACGACGACTTTGTAAAAAACTCTCGTGGCCGCGCGCCTAAGAGGCTGACTGAAAAAGAAGT
>PLAI01000010.1 GCA_003134075.1 Methylocystaceae bacterium
TCGAGGCCGAAGGCTTCATTGAGAAGCTGGCGATGAATACGGATGAACTCGTGCATCTGCCGATAGGAATTGGCCCCGGCGACCATCGCGCTCCAGCACGACGTTTGAATCAGATCGAACCCGATTCGGGAATCCCCCGCGATTCAATCAATGGCGGAAAGACTCTAAACCCCGGGGGCGACAAAATACGCCATCGAGGGCGCGGCCTCGGGATCGTGATACGTCTTTGATGAACTTCTTCCCAAGATTCGTGACAAAGCTCAACGTCGGTTCGCTTCTACGCGCCGAACGAAAAGCGAAGGGCAAAACCCTACGCGAAATCGCTGACGCTCTCGCTATCAGCCCGAACACCGTCTGGGAATTGGAAAAACTAAATCGGGGATCGATGGCGGCCCTCAAACGGATTAGCCAATTTCTCGGGCTTGAATGGGTCGGGTTAGCCCCCGGCCAAACATTTGGAACTCGTATTCGTGCCGAAAGGTTAAAACGGAGATGGACGCAAGAAGGGTTGGCCAACAAGGCCGGCGTCTCGCGACCTGCGGTGATCCGCGTTGAGGCTGATAGAGCCCAGGCTTCAACCCTTTGCTCGGTCCTCGATGTGATTGCGCCAAACATTCGTCCAAGGAGACACGTTACCCGTCAACCCCTAAATTCGCGAGATATTTGCCTCACCCCACCGGATTTCGTTGAATAGGTCGTGTCGGTGCTTGGGATCGAACTCGACCCTTGTTCTCACCCGAAATCGCTGGTTCCCGCCACTCGTCAGTTTTTTCGAGAGGATGATGGGCTCTCGCGGTCGTGGGAGGCGAAAACGGTCTTTTGCAATCCAGCCTATTCAATGGCTACGGAATTAATGCGGAAGGCTCATTCAGAATGGGCATCGGGATCGGCGAGATGCGTGATCATCCTGATTACGTTACAGGCGTGCTCAAGAATTTTTCACGAAATCGCGGGCGACGCGGACATCATTTTTTTGAAGAATCGCCTGTGTTTTTGGTCCGGTGCGCCAACGCCAATGCCGGAAAGGGCTCCGTTTTCGAGCGTCGTCATGATTTTCGGCGGCGACGAAGGGGTTATCCAAAGGGCACGGGCGACATGGGGCGGTGCTTTTGTTCCGAAACGGAAGCTTGATTGAACTTGGAGCCGAACGGAAAATAAGGGAAATCAGTTCAATTCGGGGGAACATGTTCGCGTCGCGGGCAAGCCATGGCATTTTAAAATCGGGTACATTCAGCAAAAGCTCTAAGGATCACCATGAATCGTGACTTCATATGGCGTGAACTCCACGGAGGGCTTTGGCACACAACGCACCCTGACCGATTTCGAGTCATTCTAACCTGTGGAGCGATAGTTCCCGTGCCGGACATTCCGGTAATCGAGCGGTGGAAAGCGTCAGCGGGGCCAGAGTTCTACCCCTATGTCAGAACGCTAGGTGGGGTCAGTCTCTTTGACTTCAACAACTTCGACTCCGAGAGCTATTCAGAGAAATTTCCGTTGAGCAGCTGGTATGAGTTCATTCCTTTTAGAGCGGAAGCGGCGGTCCCGGTTCCGATCAGCGAATGGCGCAGGCTTGCGACCGCCGCACCCTACGCTTAATGCGAATAGTCCGGGCGGGATCATGCCGCAGGCAACCGAGGAACCAGGCGCGTCCGGCAGACGACGCAGATCGGGGCCGGGCCAGATGAACGGGCATGGCGCTGCTGCTCGGCGTCGACAAATTCATGAGCGAATGCCGGGCGCTGACCAACATTTGCGGCAACGGCGTCGCGACCATCGTCGTTGCGGCTCGGGAGGGCGAGTTGGACCGCGAAAAATTGTCGTGGGAGTTGACGCGGAATTCCGGCGACGCGCGCTCGTGACGCAGCGCAGCGACGCCTTCCGTCACCGCGCCTCGGTATCGGGCTTCTTGCCGCCGATGCGTCGTAACGGAGCAAGAACTTCCTTATTGAGCCACATCCCGAACTGCCACCAGGGCGAGGCGTTGATGCGATCGAGATGATACAAATATTCCGCGAGTTGTGCGTCTTTCTCCCCGAGCCATCTAGCGTCGTATCCTACGGAATAGGCGGTCGCATCCGTGCATGATTTGCAGAGACTGCATTTGGAAAATTCCGGAGTCATATTGGTTTGACGCAAGTCGTTCATGGCTTCGCTTCGAAATAGATCTTCATATTTGCCGGTTAGGATATTTCCAATGACGTGTTTGAGTCCGTAGTCCATGCAGCATAGAACCACGTCTCCATTCGGCAGGACGACATTATGATCGTAAAATGGCGTCGTTCTGCATCCGACCGCAGAATCGTGCCGCGGCGTTTGTGCGCAATAATCCTTGCTTCTCATTTGGGCGTCATCGAGGGTCCCGGCTCGGGTGTGGCCGGTCCAACCGTCCATCCCAATACTCAAATGGTTCAAGGAATCGTGCAATCTTCCGGATCCATCCATCGTCATGAAGCTAAATCTCTGGATAACATCCTCGGTTCTAAGGGCAATAAATTTAGTGCATACCTCTTCCCACTCGCGCGAATGCCGCCAACCAAGCATGTTTCCGTTGGCGTCGGGCAAATGTATGCAGAGGACGTCAATTCTATCTCTATTCAATTTAAGCAAATCGATGACGATATCTGCATCGGCTTCTGTCATTCCGTAGAGTGTGCTGAAAACCGCCACCTTGAAGCCGCTATCGAGGGCGTAACGGAGCATTTCCGTGCATTGCGGATTAGCCCAAGGTTCAGCCATTCCGGAAAAATCGATGCGCACGTGCTTCGGCAATTTGTCGATTATGCGCTTGAAATTCTCCAAGCTTAGGTATTTCGTCTCTTTGTTTTTCGGATCGTTTTCCTTTTCATATGCGCCCTTCAGCTCCGTTTGCGGACAGAAGGTGCACTTCAACGGACAGCCGATCATGGTCGTTATTTCAAGCGTGGGCATCAGTTACTCCATGAGGCGGCGCGATCTGATTCGTCGGAAGCACTTCGTGCGTCCAGCGAAGGCGCGTCGCAGCCGCTCGTCGTTTGAGCTCGGGGGCCGCAGGAGGCCAATTCGGAAGCGAATTTACTGCAGTTCTGCCGCCGGGTGCCCCAATCCGCGAAATTTTGGCCCGGCTCTGGATCGAGAAACGGTCGACCGGCGCCGTGGGTTTTGCTTCCCTTTGTTTTAACCGACATTCGCCGGATGGCCCGCGATTTCCAGCCAATCTTGCCCCGACTGACGGTTTCCGGCTAGTCCGCAGCGTCGGTATGCCGAGTGAATGGAGTTGCGGCCGGCGAATGCCACGCCGAGCGTTGAAAAATGTCGAATTTCCTGTCATCGAGACACACCTCTCCCGTCGTTTCGATCGAACGCGTGACACTCGCGACCTCCGCCATCTGGAAGGCGACATAGCGGGCGTGACCGACGACCTTCGCGCCGATCTTGATCAGCTTTTCCTTGAGCGTCGTCAGCGACCATTCCTTGATCGGCTCCGGCGTCGCCAGCGTGCGCAGGAAGTTGCCGAGGTTGTAGGCGAGCGCATGAAGCTGAAGGCGCACCGCGTTGGCGGCGAAAGACCGGCATGACAGCCGCGTCCATTTGATCGCGCCCTTGCCTTCCTTGATGTATTGCTCGCATGTGCCGCGCTTATTGTAGAAGCCGACGACGCTCTCGGCGCACCGCGCCATGTTGGTGGCGATGAAGCCGACACGGGGATATAGTACGCCCGCATGCCACTCCACCTTGGCTACGACGCGGCGCGGTCGTGACCACTATCCGATCAGCATCGTTCCTTTTCCTATCACTGACACAACGACATTGCGATATGACTCTATCAAAATGTCAAATATCATTTGTGTGATAGGATTTTAGCCGCCGTTTTCGGACTCTCACACGGGCATTGTCTAATGAGTGGATTAGGCTTTCGCTCACTTGTGCCAGTGGAGTATACCTAGCAATGGGCAAATCCATTCGCGCACAGGAACGCGGCCACGGCAGGGCCAGAGCCAGCTTGGGAGAAAGCCTTACGGCGACCATGGGGCCTAACTCACGAGGAATGATCGCCGAGGGCGAATTCAAGTTCGGTCTTAGAGGCTGACTGAAAAAGAAGTTGTGTGATTTCAGCAGGTTGTGATT
>PLAI01000026.1 GCA_003134075.1 Methylocystaceae bacterium
CCTAGACCCTATGATTGCTGGGCCTGAGGGTGGCCCGTGATCCGATATGCGACGGTGCGAGGGTTACGCCGGCTGGCCGGCGCAGAGCCTCATGCATAGGAGACGGGCCACATGGAACATACCCGATTTATTGGCTTGGACATTCACAAAGAGCGGATTTCGATCGCGGTGGCGGAGAGCGGCCGCGCCGGAGCGGTGGAATACCATGGCGAGATTGCCAATGATCCTGGCGCGATCGGTAAGCTTTGCGATCGTCTCAGGCGTCCTGGCAAGCCGTTGGCATTTTGTTATGAGGCCGGACCATGCGGTTACGGCGTTCATCGCCAACTCACCAGCCTTGGCCATCGGTGCGATGTCGTGGCGCCGTCGTTAATACCGACGAAGTCTGGCGATCGGGTGAAGACTGATCGTCGCGACGCCACCATGCTCGCCCGCCTTCATCGGGCCGGAGAGTTGACGCCTGTCTGGGTTCCTGACGCG
Organism: Methylocystaceae bacterium; assembly: GCA_003134075.1. GTDB lineage: Bacteria > Pseudomonadota > Alphaproteobacteria > Rhizobiales > Beijerinckiaceae > Methylocystis. Next base: position 481 of record PLAI01000026.1, read on the forward strand.
GATCACGAAGCCATGCGCGACCTGATCCGGCTGCGCAGCGTTGTCCGACAAATCGTGACGCGCGCGCGTCAGCACCTTCAAGGTTTTTTGCTGCGTCACGGCCGCAAGCACGGGGGTGGGACGGCATGGCGCATGGCTTACCGGCGATGGCTATCGACGTTGGCCTTCGAGCATCCCGCTCAGCAGATTGCGTTTCAGGATTATGTCGACGCCGTGATGGATGCCGAACGGCGCCTGAAGCGGGTCGAGGAGCAGATTGTCGGCCTTCTCCCCGAATGGAATCTCCGCCCAGTTGTCGACGCCTTGCAGGCGATGCGCGGGATCGCGCTGATCAATGCCGTGGTGCTGGTCACGGAAGTCGGCGACTTCACACGCTTCTCGAACCCACGCCAGCTCATGGCCTATTTCGGCTTGGTCCCGGGCGAACGATCGAGTGGCCAAACCGTTCGACGCGGCGGCATCACCAAGACCGGCAACGCTCACGCCAGGCGCGCGCTGATCGAAGGCGCCTGGGCTTATCGAATGAAGCCGCGCATCGGCCGGCACAAGGTTGACCGCATCGAGGCGCTGCCAAAAGTCATTCGCGACATCGGATGGAAAGCGCAAATTCGACTCTGCGCTCGATATCGCCGGCTAAGCGCGCGCGGCAAGACCGCCAATGTCGTCAATGTTGCTATCGCACGCGAGATGGAGGGGTTCATCTGGTCGATCGCCTGTGCGATCCAATCCACGCCAACGGCGGCGTGACCGTTTCTCGAAAAGACAGCAAAGCAAGCAGAGGGAGATCGCAAACACGATATCAGCCTCGGCGCAATATGCGGCGCTGGGGGCGGGACAATGCCGGGGAGCCCTCGTGTGTACTATGAGCCTTTGACGCTCGCCACCTAGACAGAGGCAGCCCCAAACGAAGCAAGGTCATGCGGCTCGACCCGCGGATGAGAGATTGTTGACCGACGTTTAAGTCCCGCCTCCTGCACCGCATATTCGTCGTACAAATACCTCCGCCGTCGACCTGGATCGGCGGGCCGCCTTCTGTACCAAAGGTCCTTGTCAGCAATCATGAGAGTACATCGATTCCGGAAAAGTGCTTGGTTGGAGGGATTCCTAATTTTCTGCGCGCCGTTGCAGGCAATCTGATCGCGAGGGCTGTTCTCCAAACTCGCGCGCTCCGCGCTACGCCATATCCGCATCGCTTCCAAAAAGGAGCTAAAGGATCGACTGATGGCGGCCATCGACGACATCAACCTAAATCCGGTGATCCGTAGCTGGACCTAAAAACTCGACGCCGCATGATATGATTAGAATTTAGAAAGCGATGCACTAGGTACATTTTCCTATCATCGCTCGAAATGCCGGCAGTCGCCGCACCCGCCGCCAGCTTACGTTGCCTTGAAAAATATCGAGACTCGGACACAGCGTCGGAGCATAACGCGAACCGGATAAGCCAAAGCGGTAGTCACTCCAAAAAACGAGGCCGTTGAGTTTCGCCAATTGCGTCCGCCCGCTGGTCCGTTATGAACAGACTGGAACGCCGGTCGGCCCAGTTCGCATTCTCTCACACCTAAGGAGCCTCGCGGGTGAATGAAGAACGCTCTTCCACCTCTGTTTTGGACGCACTCCACCAGATCGTCCAATTTCGGCGGATGCTGCTCACCCGAGTGAGCGTGAGGCAAGCGCTGGTTGCGAGCGCGTTGGTGCTGCTTAGCGGTTTAAGCGAAGGTCTTGCCCTGCTTTTTCTTATTCCACTTATCCAGTCGCTTGACGCGGCCGCAGGCGCCGCGCAGGGTGCCGCAGCCTGGCTGCCCCCGCTGTTGCAAGGCTTCGGCCTGCGCTTGAATCTCACCGGTGTGCTGGCACTCTTTATTGGCGTGGTGACGGCGCGCTCCTTTCTCAATCGTCAGCGGGACTTCTATCTCAATGGTCTTCGGCTGAACCTGCTGCGCGACATTCGCGTCGGACTCTATTCGGCCATCGCATATGCGAACTGGTCGTTTCTGCGCCGGAGGCGACCTGCTACGCTACTTTCGGCCCTCACCGCCGAGGCCGACCGGCTGGATAACGCGATCTATTTCGCCCTAGAGATGCCGGGACGAGCGGTGATGATTACGGCGCATGTCGTTGCGGCTTGGCTGATCAGCCCGGCGCTGACCTTTGGAGCGTTGGGAATCGGGTTATTGCTAGCCTGGCTGGTGAGGGGCCGACTGGTCGAGAGCCTGCGGCTGGGAGAAACGCTTTCGGCCGCCTACGAGAATTATTACCATCTGGCTTCAGAATTCGTCGCCGGCCTGAAGATCACCAAAAGCTATGTCGCCGAGGAGCGACACGTATCGGCCTTCGCGAGCGGTGTCGACGAGGTCAGGGACAATTTTCTTGGCTCCATTAAAAACGACGCCAACGCCCGGCTGTTTCAGGAGATCGGTGGAGCTTGCGCCGTAGCGATTTTTCTATGGGTGAGCGCCGAGTCGTTCAATATGCCGATTGCGCAAGTCCTGGTTCTGACTCTGATTTTTTATCGGCTTCTTCCGCTGGTTCAAGCTTTGCAGCAAACGGCGCAACAGCTCCTACACGTAGCGCCAGCCGCGCAAACAATCCTTACTCTCTCCGACGCTTGCGCAGCCGCACGGGAAAGGCCGCACGGCGAGCCTCGACCGGCGTTCAGCTTTCGCCGACGTATTCGCTTTGAGCATGTGAGCTTCAGACATAGCGAAAATGATGCCGAGGTCCTGACCGACGTCAACCTACAATTGCCAGCCGGGACGCTCACGGTTTTGTCGGGACCATCGGGCGCCGGCAAAAGCACACTGCTTGATTTGCTGGCCGGTCTTTTGAGGCCGGATCGAGGAAAAATATCGATCGACGGTCACGAATTGACCGACGACCTGGCGCAAGCGTGGCGGCATTCGATTGCTTATGTCTTGCAAGATTCTTTTCTGTTCCACGACACAATTCGTGCGAATATGCTTGTCGCCAAGCCTGATGCAGCCGACAGCGACCTATGGGCGGCGCTGGCCCTTTCGGGGGCCGCGACATGCGTAAAGTCACTGCCGCGGCGCATGGACACGATCGTTGGCGATCGCGGCGATCGTTTCTCAGGCGGTGAACGACAAAGGCTTGCGCTGGCCCGCGCTCTCCTTCGTGATCCAACGCTCTTGATCCTGGATGAACCGACAAACTCGCTTGACGAGCGCAACGAGAAAATGGTTCTGGAGGGAATAGAGATGCTCAGAGGACGCGTGACAATGATCCTGGTGACGCACCGCCCCGAACGTCTTGCAGCGGCAGACCAATTGCTGAGATTGGAAAGCGGCGGCCTCAAAGAGCTTGCAGTCGCCACAGAGGGCGACCGGGACAGTTTCCTTTCCTGAAATGCATCAGCCCTCGGCGCGGGGCTCATTAAATTGGGCTCAATTCGCGTTAGCTATGTACGCGGGTCTCACATCCAGCATCCCTGCGGCTGCGTCGAGGACCGCGCGGGGTGAGGAAGCGCGAGGGAGGACGGCGAGGTGATACCACCTCAGGTAGCTGTCGAGATATTTGGTGGCGATGCCGCGGTGACGGCGGAGAAAGTCCTTGAGGCGCTCATGGCGGCTGTTGACCGTCTGAATATGGAGATCGCCGCGCATCCGCTCGCCAGCGGTCTGGTTGAGCGTTTCGTGACTGACGCCCAACGCGACGGCGCAAGGTGGATAGCTGGTGCAGCCGTCGGTGACCAGCAAGGCGTCCTTGCAAAGAACAGGTCGAAGAACGGCTTCGATCGCGGCGGCGCAGACGGACGGCAACACAGCGCTGACGGTGGAACCAGATCGGTCGACGGCCACCAGATCGGGAACCAGTTCGCCCGACAGACCTCGCTTGGACGCCTTGCTGCCGCGCTTGCCGGGATTGCGATCGAGATTCCGTTCGCCTTTGCGGCTGGCCAGCACAAAGGTCTCGTCGGCCTCGACGATGCCGCGTAGTTTGACCACTCCGCCGCTCACCGCCCGCAGAAAGCGATGCCGCCACCGAAAAGCCGTGCTGCCGGCAACGCCGCAGCGCTCGGCCGAGGCCGCCATCGTCTCACCCTTGCTCATTGAGGCACCGAATTCGGACCAGCGCTCCTTATGCCGCAGTCGCGCCAGCGGCGTCGCGGTCAGGCAGTTGAAGGTCTTGCCGCAGCCCCGGAAGAAATACCGCCGCAATCCGTTGGCTTGGCCTCGAATTACCGCCCCTTCCGCCGCGCACTGAGGGCAGCGCCGTTCCGCGCCGATCCGCTCTTCCAGCAGGCAAACCACGGCTCCCAAGGACGGTTGCTCCGCCAGCGCTCGACCGGCTTCCGCACGCTGGTCCGCCGATAGCTCGTCGAGTTCCGAAAGCCAGGCCATGTATGCTTGCCGGTCCATCTTCGCCTCCTGCGTGCAGGCCACCAGCCTACAAGACGGGGCCATGCATAGCTAATACGAATTGAGCCTTAAATTGAAAGGCATCACCGCCTTAAATTTTCAAGGACTTTCCCTTCGGGGCCCGCTACGATGCCTTTATTGTTTACGGCGGACCGGGGACGCGACAGTGCCGGCTATGTTAAGAAAACTTGCCAAATTCCACTCTTTGTCAAGGTCTCAGCAAAGAATGCTGGCGATGGCGCTGCTGCTGTTGCCCGCATTTTGGGTCGGGCTGCGGATCTTCGGGTTTAAGTGGTTTAACGACTGGCTCAGTCGCGCACCGGCACGCGGGAAGCCGTCGCTTGCGTTCGACGAAATCACCGCCATCGGCTCGCTGATCAATAGCGCAACGTTCCATTTGCTGGGCCCAGACAATTGCTTGACCCGGTCATTGTATTTACAATGGCTGTTGGGCCGCCTGGGTGTCACAAGCGATCTCCGGATCGGCATGCAACTTGCCGGCGGCGAACTCAAGGCCCACGCCTGGGTGGAAATCGCGGGTCAGCCAATCAATGATGCTCACGACATAGCCGAACGCTACACCGCGTTTAATCAGGCCTTCGCGACCCAGCTGGATTTGTCAAAATGAGCGGCATTGCCGGGATAATACATTTCGACGGCGCGCCCCTGGAGCCAGGGTCGGTGGAAAAAATGACTGCGGCGATGGCGCGTCGGGGACCGGATGGCGTTCGGCACTGGGTGAAGGGCTCGGTGGGTCTCGGTCAATGCATGTTGCACACGACGCCTGAATCGCTGGAAGAAACCCAGCCGCTGCCCAACGAGGACGAGAGTGTCGTGCTGGTCATGGACGGGCGGGTGGCCAACGGGGAGGAACTGC
>PLAI01000284.1 GCA_003134075.1 Methylocystaceae bacterium
GACGAGCCGACCAACCATTTGGATCTGGCGACGAAGGAAATGCTCATCGAGGCGCTGTCGAAATACGAGGGCGCCATGCTGTTCGTCTCGCACGACCGGCGCTTCCTGGCGGCGCTGTCCAATCGCGTGCTCGAACTGACGCCCGAGGGCGTGCACAGCTACGGCGGCGGCTATACGGAATATGTGGCGCGCACGGGCCATGAGGCGCCCGGCTTGCGCGGCTGAGCGCGCATCCGTCGCGCCGCTTGAGCGCTTTCCGTTCGAACGGAATCGTTCGAACGATAAGAAATCGCTCAAAACCAAAATGTTGGAGCAAGCTCTTATCGAAAAAGTCTATCAACTTTTTCGGAGCTTGCTCTAGCGCTGCTTCAGGAAATACTCGCCCATCAAATATTTCATCCCGCGTGACCAGGATTCGTCGGTGTTGCCTCTGATGTCGACGCTGCCCGAAAAAAACGGCGCGCCGCCGTCGACGCGGTTCATATAGATATTTTCGTTGAGGATCAGGTTGCTGACCTTCTGCACCGTGCCGAAGGCGGCGATATCGGCGCCGGCCTCGCGCGCCCATTCGATCTCGCAGCCATTGCAGCCGGTGATTTCGGCGCTTTGCGCGATCTTGCGCCGCAGGGCCTCCGGCAGCGGCGCGATCTCGTAGCGGCCGGAGTCCGCCAGCATTTTGGCGAAGACGTCGCCGATCAGCGCGATCCTGCGCCGCTCGCCTTCGCCGACCGGCTCGGGCGAGGTGTTGATAAGCTCGAAACCAAAGAAAGCCACCTTGAGCTTTCCTTCGGCGGCCTGCGAGGCGCCCGCGCCAAAAAGCAGCAGGGCGCCCGCCGCGGCGGCGCGAACAATATTTGGCAATTGTCGTTTCATCCGGCGTCCCGATGATTCCTGGCAAGCCGCCGCGCGCGGCCGCCGCGATGGCCTCTCGCTTTATGGAGCCGCGTCGCGGTCGGAGCAACCACCTCGCGGGAATGGCTGGACTTCCCTGGGCATAAAAGCGCTGACGTGACCGGAACCATTTCCCCGCTCATGTGTTAATTGAACGCGCCGCGTCGAACGGATTTCAGCGTCGCGGCGTTCCGACCGGAGGATGAGTCCATGGATCGACGAGCATTTATCACTAACGCGCTGCTTTCAGCCGGATTTCTCGCCGCGACGGCGGGTGCCGCGAGCGCGCTGCCGAGTCTTCCTTCCCACGACACTCTCGCGCCGGCGGGCAATGTCGAAAACGCTTGGTGGTACCGTCGCCGGTACTGGCATCGGCGCTACTGGCGGCGCTGCTACTGGACTCGCTGGGGTCGCCGTTGCTGGTGACGCGCCGGCATGGGGTTGATCCATCCAATCTAGCCTCGACGCCCGCCCGCGCGTTTCGCGGGCGGGAAGAGCGTCGTTATGCGATTTTACGAATTGAGACTTGATATAACGAATTGAAAGAACACAATCGTCATTGTCCTTAACCGAGCGCCGGGAGCGCGGGGGATGTTATTCATTGTGCGGCGCCAGAGTTTTGCGCTACACTGTCGTTGAAGGGTTGTCACGGGCGCGGGAAACAGCTACCACCGGTTGGCAGCGGTCGATCGGCAGCGCCGCTCGACGAATTGCGACTTTTTGCGCCTGGTCAAGCCAGTCCCGCATCGGACGCCGTTGGAGCGCAAACCAAGGAGCCGCGGCACATCCCATGGATTTTCTCAAGCCTCGGTTGACGCCAATGAACCGCCGCCGCCGCATATACGAAGGCAAGGCCAAAGTGTTGTACGAGGGCCCCGAGCCGGGAACCCTCATCCAGCATTTCAAGGACGCCGCGACCGCCTTCAACGCCAAGAAACACGAGATCATCGACGGCAAGGGCGTCCTCAACAATCGCATTTCCGAATATGTGTTTCAGAACCTGAATGCGATCGGCGTGCCGACGCATTTCATTCGCCGGCTCAACATGCGCGAACAGTTGATCCGCGAGGTCGAGATCATCCCGCTCGAAGTCGTCGTGCGCAATGTCGCCGCCGGCTCGCTGGCCAAGCGTCTGGGCATGGAGGAGGGCACGCAACTGCCTCGCTCGATCATCGAGTTCTATTACAAGAACGACGCGCTCGACGATCCGATGGTCTCCGAGGAGCACATCACCGCCTTCGGCTGGGCCAGCCCGCAGGAAATCGACGACATCATGGCGTTGGCCATCCGCGTCAACGACTTCCTGTCCGGCCTGTTCCTCGGGGTCGGCATCCGCCTCGTCGACTTCAAGATGGAATGCGGCCGCCTTTGGGAAGGCGAGATGATGCGCATCGTCGTCGCCGATGAAATCTCCCCTGATTCCTGCCGGTTGTGGGACATCAAGTCCAACGACAAGCTGGACAAGGACCGCTTCCGCCGCGACATGGGCGGCCTCGTCGAGGCCTATACCGAAGTGGCGCGCCGGCTGGGCATCATGCAGGAGAACGAGCCGACCAACTCGGCGGCGCCCAAGCTGGTCGAGTAGCTCGGACCTCACGCCGACATCAGCGCGCCGACATGGGCGGCGACGCAAGTCGCGAGATTTTCGGGGCGATAGCCGCCTTCCAGCAGCGAGACGACGCGCCCGCGACAGCGGCGCGCGGCGATCTCCATGATGCGCAGCGTCACCTCGGCGAAATCGCTCTCGACCAGCCGCAGGCCGCCGAGCGGGTCATGCAGCCGCGCGTCGAAGCCGGCGCACACAATAATGATGTGCGGCCCGAAGGCGTTTAGGCGCGATAGAATCCGCTCATTGAACGCGGCGCGAAAAGCCGCGCCGCCGTCGCCCTTGGCGAGCGGCGCGTTGACGATATTATCGAACGCGCCGCGCTCGGAGACCGCGCCCGTGCCGGGATAGAGCGGCATTTGATGGGTCGAGCAATAAAGGGTGTTTTCCTCGTCCCAAAAAATTTGCTGCGCGCCATTGCCGTGATGCACGTCGAAATC
>PLAI01000158.1 GCA_003134075.1 Methylocystaceae bacterium
GATCCCTATAAGCCGTAGAGCCTAAAACTGGGCCGCCCCGACAATTCGCGCGCGGCGCCAAGCTCGATGAGCCGATCGAACAGACGGCGGCTGGCGCGATCCGACAATTTTGTCGCCCTCGCCGCGGCCGCCGGCGACACGGCGTCGTCGCCAAGCAAAAGTTCGACGATGCGCCCGGCGCCCTTGGCGCGCAATTTGGGCTGGGCCGCGAGAAGCTTTTCGGTACGACGCGACAGTTCGCCCGCCAAGGCGAAGGCCTCACCCGCAGCCATCGCATAGGCGCCGGCCATGGCGTGCGCCCAATCCGGCCCGCCGGGACGCGGCCGCTTGCCGGCCCCGCCGCGACGCGACGACGCATGCGCGATCGCCATGGCGAGCAGCGGAACCGGCGCGTCCCAACCAAGTCGTCGCGCCAGCATCAGATCGCTCAGCCACAGCGCCAAAATCTCGGCCTCGAGGCGCGGCGCGTCCCTGAATAGTTCCATCGCGGCGGCGCTCGCGCCCACGGCCGCCGCCAGCGGACGCTCGGCGCCGACGACGATATCCCGCAGGGTAACGGCGAACCCCTCGAAGTTGGCGGCGGCCGAAAGGTCGAGGAGGTCGGCGGCGGCGCGCAGCGTCGCGGCGTCGAGCCGCAGTGGGCGGGACGCGAAGAGGCGCCACAGGCGATGAATGCGCCCGGCGGGGCTAGTGGGCGCGTTCCCGCCGGCGTTAGGCGAAAGATGCTCGGCGTCGCGCAGCGCGGCAGAATCCTCGCGATGGCGCGCCAGCGCGGCGCAGGCGGTGGCGGCGCTGAGCGCGAGGCGCTGGCGCAGCGCCCCGGCGAACGGCGGATTTGCACGCAAGATTTGGTCGAACAAAGCGAGACTGGCGCCGGCGAAGAACGCTGACTCGCAGCTCGCGCCTGCGTCGACGGCTGGCCCGTTCGGCGGCCGCGCCCAGGACGGAAACGCCTGTTCCAATAGCGGGTTGGTCGGCTCGAAACTCGGCTCCGCGCCCCTGCGCGACCGCCGCCGCGGCGAAGCTACGGCCGCCGCGCCGCGCGGATCGGCGGCCGGAGATTCGTCATCGAAGGGGTCTGCCGGATCGAATCGAACCATGCCCTTAGCATAACCCATGGCGGCGCTTTGTCACCTAGTTCAGCGCTAAATCCGCCGCACCTGTCGGACAATAAATATGTCCGATAATGTGCGCTTATCGGACATGATTCGGAAAGCCCCAAAATTCGCGAAAAATTTCGCGTTTGATCGGTGGACAGCCTCTCCAGGCGTCGGATTTTCCGGGTCTGCTTGCTGTCGCGTTTCAGCTTAAATGAGTGGACGGTGGCCCGCTTTCGCGCGGTAACAGGCGCGGTGAGAAGGCGAAATCCGGACGAAATGCGAGTAATTTTGGCGGCACGATTGTGAGACCCGTGGGCACAATCATGAGACTGGCCGAATCGGAATTCGTGAGACAGAGTCGGAATTGGTGAGACCGCCTCGGGCCCATGTCGGAAGAAACCGCCTCCCGTCGCGGAGCGGAACGCCACGCCGCATCTCGCGGCGCTCGGCGAAAAGGCCCGCGATTACGCCCGCAACGCGCGCGCCGAAAACACCCAGCGCGCTTACGACGCCGATTGGCGACAATTTTCCTCCTGGCTGCGCTGCCAGGGTTTTGACGCCCTGTCCCCGAATCCGCAAACCGTCGGGCTCTATCTCGCCGCCTGTGTCGAGGGCGGGCGCGGAAAGGAGCCTATTTCCGTCGCGACGTTGGAGCGGCGCCTCTCGGGGATTTGCTGGCGCTATCGCCAGCTCGGCGAACCGCTGGACACGAGCGATCGGCACATCTCGACCGTGCTCGCCGGGATCAGGCGCGCCCATGGCCGACCGCCCATCCAGAAAGAAGCGATCTTCACCGACGACCTGCGCGCGATGCTGGCGACGCTCGATAACGATTTGAGGGGCCTGCGCGACAAGGCGATCTTGGCGATCAGCTTCGCCGGCGGCCTGCGCCGCTCGGAAATCGTCGGTCTCGATTGCGGCCCGAACCAATCCGAGGACGGGACCGGCTGGATCGAAATCTTTACTGGCGCCGAGGCGTCGACCGCCAGCAAGAACGCCCGCGCCAAGCCGCCGAGCAAGAAAAAGGACGGCGCTCCAGATTCTGGCGCATCAAGCGAAGGCGGCCTGCTGCTGACCATCAACGGCAAGACCGGCTGGCGCGAGGTCGAGATCGGTCGCGGCTCTCGCCCCGACACCTGCCCGGTCGTCCTGCTGGAGACCTGGATGCGCCTCGGCCGGATCGCGCACGGCCCGCTGTTCCGCCCGATCGCGCGCAAGAACGGCGGCGTCTCCTCGGAGCGGCTGACCGACAAACACGTCGCCCGCCTCGTGCAGAAAACCGCCCTCGCCGCCGGTATTCGCGGCGATCTATCCGAGGGCGAACGCAAGCGCGCCTTTGGGGGCCATTCGCTGCGCGCCGGCCTCGCCTCGTCGGCGCAGATCGAAGAGGCGCACGTGCAAAAGCACCTCGGCCACGCCAGCGCGGAGATGACAAGGCGTTATCAACGCAAACGCGACCGGTTCAAGGTCAATCTGACCAGGGCCGCGGGTCTCTAAAAGGCCGGATCGACGCGTTTGATCCTCGCAAATCCGCTCCGCCAATCCTGATGATGACGGATCATTCCTCACCCGCTGGGATCGTTTCGCCGTTGACCTGCGCGACAAGCATGGGCGACGCAGAGAAGGTCAAAACCCGGCGCGCCGTTATCGGCGCCTCGATCCCCGTCTT
>PLAI01000012.1 GCA_003134075.1 Methylocystaceae bacterium
GCCGCCCTGGCCGCCTTTACCGCCGCCCTGGCCACCCCAGTTGCCATTGCCAGCGGCACTGCCTGGACCAGCTGCAACCAGTAGTGCAGAGGCGCACACCGAGAAGAAAAGTGCTCTAAGCTTCATGGTCGAATCTTTCTTAATGGTTCGAGTGGCGCGCCAACCGCAAACACGCCACAACAATGCCTAAATTGGAATGGATGACAACATAATTGTTGTCGAGCAACATCAGGGTCTTCGTGCTTATAAATACCTAACAATTCAATAAGTTACTGGATTAGGAAAGGCAAACGGCAAGATTGATGAGAAATTTTTGTTGTGAGTGCGACTAATTTGCCACACCACATTATCGTCAGGACTCTTGGGAATCGCCGACGCAAAAATGCCAGCGGTTGGCGGATCGACAGCTTCCGCACTCAAGAGAGCAGGGTGCTTGCAAACTCCGAGATTATCTTGGATGGATTTCTCAAAGGAGACCATGATGCCGCGAACAACCGTCTTGATTGCAGTTTCAGCCGCGTTTTTCGGAGGGGCAGCATGGGCAGAGGATTTAAAAATTGTTCCCGCGGGCCCACCGAAACCAGATGCTTTTGCAAGGACTGGCGTAGAGAGCAAGGTCGGTAACGCGTGGGACTGCAATATGAAAAATAAGGCTCCGGTTATTTGGGTGCGGGCCGATCATGGTACTGTGGTTGTTCGAGAGATACTTGGACCAGCATGCGCAGAACAGAATGTTCGACAAGCCGGCATTTTTTATAAATCAGAGCCCAGCTTCAAGGGAGAAGATAAAGTCTACATAAACGGGTTCCTAGCAACTGAGCGACTAAATGCGATCCTGCGCGTGCAAGTGAATTAGATGCACATACGTAACGCCTATAAAAGAGGCGGCGACCTCCTTCGGATTACTTCTTTGTCAGTCACACAGCGACGCTAGAGCGCTTTCCGTTCGAACNNATCGCCCAAAATCAAAATGTTGGAGCAAGCTCTTATCGAAAAAGTCTATCAACTTTTTCGGAGCTTGCTCTAGGGCCCCGACCCATAAACAGCTTGGCTCATTGATTCGGCCTAGACCCAACAGTCGTGGCACCAGCCGCCATTTGGCCGAGATGCCCATGAAGCGCGGCTTTCGACGGCGGGACGACGCCCTCGCCGCCAGACTTTTGACATTTCGCCCGTTGAAGCTGGCCTCGTTCCGTGGATCAAATCCACAGGATGCCGTCCTCGGGGTCATCACTTTTGACAAAAGACGCTTTCTGTAAAAAGTCTGGCCTTCGATCAGCTCAAAATCGGCTCAGAATCGATTTGGCGGCTGGTGACACGACTGTTGGGCCTAGGCCGATTCGGTCGATCCGCTCCATGGCGACGGAGACAGGCTTTTCGCACACGACGATCCGAAGGATTTGGAACGTTTTCGGCTTGCAGCCTCATCGCTCGGAGACATTCAAGCTTTCCAGCGACCCGCTGTTCGTCGACAAGGTCCGCGACATCGTCGGTCTTTATCTGTCGCCGCCTTCACATGGCTAGCTTACGTTCGGCCTTTCTAAATCGAAAACGAGCTACCAATTAGCGCTAGACGACGCATCCTCTGTGCGACAATGATGGAGGTGGAGTGACAACGGAGACAGAACATGGCGCAGGTCTATAACCAGAATTTACGAGACCACCGCTTGAGTGGCGAGCTGGTTTTCGGAATCCCTACGCCTCGGACCATCGCGCGCTTTACTGCCATGTGTGCGATAAGCAGCGCTGTGGTCTTGACGTCAATCCCGAGCGAATCTCAAGGTGGCGTAATGAATTTCACGGAAAAATCCATCGTCAGCCTGTCTCCTACGGTCAATCAAATTCATTACCACGTCCACCATTCTTCTCGTATTTACCATCACTATGCTCATAGCCAGGACGTCGAGCGATCGCGCGCAGGGCGGAACTTCGTAGCCCGAGAGCTGAAATGGGACCGCGCATTCTATGGTTCTCCGTATTATGGCTATAGTTATGGCTATAGTTATGGCTGGGGCAACCCCTGTTACGATTACAGTTGGAGCAATTTTTGCAACCGTTTTAGATGGAGTTATCCCCCTTATTGAGGCGGTCAAGGCGTGCCCCTCGGGTTGTGATCCAAGGCCCGTTATTGCATGACCCGAGTTGAAGTGCGCCAGGAGAAGCTGATGAAGCCTTAACGGCGGAAAGTTCCGCCGAGGGTAAGCCCCAGCCGGGCGTCTCGTAGCGAGTTTTGGGTTTAGAGGGTAACCCGACCGAGCTAAGCCTATACAGCAAGTGACTAGGGTCTGTATTGGGCCACATAATGGGTTCAGCGCGGTCGCCGAAACTGCTTCTTCGTTGTCAATCAGCGTTGAAGTTTGACCCCGGATCGGCCTCCAAATTTGGCTCTGACTCAAATTTGATGAAGTTGGGGCGCCGACTCGCGTTGAATCCAAAAAGGAATCAGCCCGATGTCGCGAACCCTTCATCCTTCTACGATTTTGCCGCCTGGCTTTCGCGTTGAAAGCGCCGTCGACGATGGCGCGGTGACGATCATAACCGTGCGCCACACGGGCAAATCTAGTTCTTGTCCTGGTTGCGCGGCGGACGCCGAGCGAGTCCATAGCCGCTATTCCAGACGGCTTGCGGATCTGCCGCTGGGAGGACGACAAGTCCGCCTGATCGTCGTCGCGCGGCGTTTCCGATGCGACGCGCCATCCTGTCCGCGCGCAATCTTCACGGAGCGCTTCGGCAAGGACGTCCTGGCGCCTTGGGCGCGGCGAACCACGCGCCTGGAGAGCATTGTCCATTGCCTCGGACTTGCCCTCGGCGGGCGCCCGGCCGCGAGTTTCGCCCGCCGGCTGATGGTGCCGGTAAGCAACGACACCCTTCTGAGGGTTGTTCGTCGGCGAGGCTGCCTGCCTTTTCCCGCGCCCACCGTCGTCGGCATCGACGATTGGGCGTGGAAGCGCAACCAGCGCTACGGCACGATCATCTGCGATCTCGAACGGCGGCGACCAATACGCCTCCTGCCGGATCGTGAATCCGCGACCGCGCAAGCGTGGCTCGCCGGCCAGCCGCAAATCGCCGTCGTCGCGCGCGATCGCGGCGGCAGCTATTCTCTCGCGGCGTCAAAGGCGCTCCCGTCGGCCATGCAGGTCGCTGATCGCTGGCATCTCATGGAAAACGCCAGCCACGCCTTTCTGGACGCCGTGCGCAAATCGATGCGCCAGATCCGCGCCGTCATGGGCGCGGCGATCATCAATCCCGAATTGCTGACTGCCGCCGAACGGCTCCAATATGAGGGTTACCTGAGACGCGAGGACGCCAACGCCGCGATCCTCGCGCGCGCCAGAGGGGGCGCGTCGATCAAGGAGATCGTGCGCGACACGGGCCACAGCCGGGGCCTCGTGCGTCGGGTGCTGAGGGGCCAGCGTTCGGACGTCTTCCGGTCGCGCGAGAGCTCCTTGGAGCCTTATCTCGAATGGCTCGACGCCCAGTGGCAGGCTGGCGCTCGAAACGGTTGCGAACTTTGGCGGCGCTTGAAGCGCCAAGGCTTCCGAGGATGTCTGCGGGTCGTTTCGGAATGGACGGCGCGGCGTCGACGCGCGGAAAAAGCCGATGCCGACAGCTTGCGCCGCGTTCCGTCGGCTCGAACCATCGCGCGACTCATGACGACGGGCCGCGACAATCTCACGAAGTCGGAGACCGTGACCATCGCCGCGATCGAAGGCGGGGTCGCGCCGCTGATCGAAGCGCGAGCCGTCATCAATGCGTTCCATGCAATGATCCGCAAGCGCGCTGGCGAGGAACTCGCCCCTTGGATCTGTACTGCGGCACGGTTCTGAG
>PLAI01000372.1 GCA_003134075.1 Methylocystaceae bacterium
TCGCGACAACCGAGATTCGAGGGGAAATGCGTGAGAAACGCCGTTGCGCGTGGGGAGCTATCGGAAAATCGCGCGCGAATGCAGTTTCCACACGGCCTGTTTGATTTTCGCACCACCGAATTCTGACCCGTGCGCAAAACACAAAGTTGAGCTGATCTTGACGCATAGGACGTGCGCCGGTAAGGACCACGCGACCAGATTCGACGAGGGATTCAACCGACGCCGTTACCAAGTCTGGGGAGGAAGAAGGCGGATGCATTTGTTGCATCCGCTTTTTTGTTTCGCGCCACGCGCGCCGTCGTCTTGCCAGAAATATCGAATTAGCAAACACGTCGCGTAAGCGATGGTGTGGTCGAGGAGAGCATGGTCGATAAAGCCAAACACATTGCCGCCGCCGCCGAGGCGCTCGCGGTTTTTCAGCGGCGCTGCGGCACCGTTGAAGAGCACGCCATCGCAGACCTGATCTGCGATCTCGGACACCTGGCCGAGGAGCGCGACCTCGATTTTATCGCCGAGGTTAGGCGTCGTATTGGCCACCGGTTCGCGGAGCATCATGCTCATGACAGCGATCATCTCGGGCCGGATGCCACTGTCGAAATCATCATCACCCCAAGGTGACGTGGCCCGCGGGCCCTGCTATCGACCGAACAAAGACCATCGCTGAATGGAGGATATGATGCAATCTCGGACGGATGTGCCAGGCAGGGATTTTGGCGCCGTGACGCGCGCTGATCTCGCCGACGCCGTGCATCGACGCGCAGGTCTTTCGCGCGTAGAATCGGCAGACATCGTGGACGCGGTTCTGGCGGAGATCTTCGACGTGATCGTTTCGGGGGAGAACCTGAAGCTCCGATCCTTTGGCTCCTTCCATGTGCGATCGAAGAACGAACGTCCTGCGCGCAATCCAAAGACCGGAATCCCCGCCATGGTCTCGGCGCGGCGCGTCGTGACATTCAAACCGTCTGGGCTTTTCCGCGGGCGCATCAACGAACGTTCGTAGGCGGACACGCTCCGCCGGCTTCCACTTCCTTTAGAGATCATGCCCCGCTCATGACGGCGATGAATGATGCTTCGGCGCCTATCAGCGGCGCACTGGCGCGCCCCAGGCGTGGTTGGCGCCGATGACGATGGCGGAGGACATAGCCGCTAAGCCAGCGTGTGCGGCGCATGGCGGCGTTTATCAACAATGCGTTTGTCCTGAAATGGACTGTTGGCCGATTCCTGTCGGTTTAAACCTTGTTCTGGCTTGCTTGGCGTAGCCCGAGACCCCGACGTCACGCCTGTTCCGCGCGACTTAGAGCAACGCCACCACCCGCCGCCGCCCGCGCCTCTCGCCATCAATATAGCTCTGTGCCAAGCCCCGAACAACGTGACAAAGCCAGAGCCATGTCGGATTACTGCTCGTTGAGCATGCGCTTCAGCAACTCGATGACTTGGCCGAGTCCTTGGTCCTTCGAGGCGAGATCCTCGATCTTGCGCACCGCATGCAACACAGTGGTGTGGTCGCGACCGCCGAAGCGCCGCCCAATTTCCGGCAGCGAGCGCAGCGTCAGCGTCTTCGAAAGATACATCGCGATCTGGCGCGGACGCACGACATTGAAGGTGCGGCGCGACGACAGTATGTCGGCGCGCGACACGTTGAAATGACTGGCCACCAGCTTCTGAATGTCGTCGATCATTACGCGCTTGAGGTATTGCGTGCGCACCAGGTCGCGTATCGCGACTTCCGCCGTCGCGACGCAGAGCGGCGCGCCGTTCAAGGTGGAATGCGCGAGCAAGCGATTAACGGCGCCCTAGAGATCGCGGCCATTGGTCGTAATCATCTTGGCGACATAGGCGATCACTTCCGCCGGCACGGAAAAACCCTTTTGCCTTTCACGCGCGGCGGCGACGCGCGCTTCCAGAATTTTGACGCGCAGGCCTTCGTCCAGCGGTTCAATGTCGACGCACAGACCGCCCTTGAACCGCGACAAAACCCGTTCGTCCAGCGTTTCGAGTTCGGACGGCGGGCGATCCGCCGCGACGACAACCTGGCGCCCTGCGTCGATCAGCGCGTTCAACGTGTGGCAAAACTCCTGCTGAATGGATTTGCCCTGCAAGAATTGCACATCGTCGATAATCAGCATGTCGATCGCGCGAAGGTTTTCCTTAAAGGCGATCGAGGTGTGCGCGGTCAGCGACAAAACGAAGCTGCTCATGAATTTTTCCGCCGTCAAATAGACGACGCGGCGCTTGTTTTCATAAGCCGCATGGGCCATCGCGTGCAGCAGATGCGTCTTGCCGAGGCCAACCGCCGCATGGGTGTAGAGCGGGTTGAAAAAAGGCGCGATGTCGACCGAGTGCTGTTCGGCGACGCGGCATGCAGCCGCGTAAGCAAGCTGGTTCGACGGGCCGACGAGAAACGTCGAGAAGGACAGTCGACGATCCAGCGGCGAACCGTTGAAGCCGTCGGTCTCTTCTTGCGCGGCGGGCTTGCCGCCGGCGCGTCGCGACGACGCGGAGCAGAGCTTTTGATCCTGTGGCGCGGGAGCGGTTCGCTCCGCTTCAGCCTTACGGGCTTTAACCTTGCGGCCTGGCGTGCGCAACTCGATCGTCACGCGCTCGACTGTCCCGAACTCGGCTGCGACGCGCGCCCTTATGCGATCGAGATAATGCGTTTGCATCCAGCTCTTGAGAAATTTCGTCGGAACGGTCAGTTGCACGCCGTCGCCGTCGACACGTTCCAATTCGAGACCCGCAAACCAGGAATCATAGATCGCGTCGCCAAGCTCCACGCGCAAACGCTGGCGCACGCGCTCCCACCGAATAAGCTCCTCGCTCGTGAAGCCGCGAGGAGGAGGTGAGGAATCCGTGCTGTCGGACATGATGCGCCTTGGCGAAGAGGGCACGCGCGCTCCAGCGACGACATGGCGTCGCTCGGAGACGTTGCGGAGTTTCGATGGAAAGCGAGGAAGTCAGCGACGCGGGGCCTCGCTTGCGCTGATGACCGCGGGTTCAGGCGAAGACACAGCGACGCGAGCTAGAGCGACGCGACCAGCCGCCGCTGTCCGCCTGTTTCGCCGTCGATATATCCCTGGGTGATCTCGATCGACTTGTGGCCGGCCAGCAGTTGCACATCGCGCAAGCTGCAGCCGGTCTTGTGCGCGTTTCGCGCCGCCGCCGTAATGAAGCTGCGACGGCCGGAATGCGACGAACAGCCCTCGAGCTCCAAGCCGGCGAACAGGGCGGCGAACCAGTTGACGATGCTGGTCGGCCGCATGCACCCGCCGCGCGCCGAGCGAACCACCGGCCCCACCGGCGCCGAGTCTCGTTTGAGGGCGGCCAGCGCCCGCCCGAGGCTGGGATGCATCGGGATGCGTCGACCGCCGCGCCTTTTGGCGATCGCGTCGGAGACGGCCAGGGTATCGGCGACCCGCCCGCGCGCGTCGAGAACCATCGACCAGTCGAGCCGGGCGATCTCGCAGGCGCGCAGGCCGGCCTTGGCCGACAGCAAGATGATGACGCGGTCGCGGCTGGTCGTTTGACGGCCGGCGACGGCGCCGAGCATGCGGCGCAGCATCGTGGGGGTGATGATCTTGGCTTGGCGACCCGGCATTGCCGATCTCCTTGGGTTGGAAGGTTTGCGGGGAAGGGAAGGGGAGGGAGGGCGCCAAGCGCAAGGTGGCGAGCGCGGGGCGTTGGCGCCGGTTGGTTCAATATTCGTCGGCGCGCATGATCGTCAGCACGCGCGTCGTCGCCGCGGTATCGGCTTTGTCTGGCGAATGAACCGTCAATGATCGGTCGTGATAATCGATCTTGAACAAGAACCGCTCACCGCCAATCTCGACCGCGCCGAAATCATGTTCGCCGTAGGGGTCGTTATCGGGCGAGAAAGCCTCGAATGTTCTGACGGCCGCCAGCAAGCGTCGCTTGGCATCGTCGTCGAGCGATGCGACGCCATTGCTGAGCAGCACGACGCCGCCCATGAGGGTCGAGCGCAGTCTGTCGTTCAACTCGCGGATCTTGGAAGTCGGGTCCGCCATGGAATTTCTCCGTTGGGTCTGGTCGCGGAAATTGAAAGGGCGGCCTCGAGGCCGCCCTGTTCGAAGTTTCATCCGCCACGGCTGTCGGCCGCGCGGCGGCCAAGTTCGGTTCAGGTTGGAGGCGATGGGGTCTCGGCAAGGAAAAAGGACCCGCTGGCGGGGTCCCATGCCGTCTTCCGATGCCCGGGCTTGTGATCACCGGCGCGTCGCGCGGCGCGACAGCGGGCATGACTTTACGCGGCGAGTCCGAACGAGGCCGCCATGCGCTCGCCGAGACCCCACAGCCCCCTGTTGAGCTTTACGTCCCGGTCGATGTTGTTGATGGCGCGCGTCGTCACCACGCGGCCGCGTCGCCAGCCTCCGTGCTGGTCCGTGGATGCCGGCGCGCGCGCCGACAAGCCGCCGCGCATGACGTTCTCCTGAACGACATTCATTACCGTCCACAGGTCGTCGGCGCGGTCGTCGGCGCGGCGTGGCGTGAGCAGCTGCTCCGGCTTGATTGGCGTCGCGACCTTGCCCTCGGCGTCGCCGAAGCGCAGCAGATGCGCGCTCGCGGCGAGCGCGGCCCTCGCGTCGCAATCGAGCGCGATGCGGCTCCAGTCCAGCGGCGCGGCCAATACCGCGTCGGCCTGTCCAAGCACGCGATAAGTTCCGTCGATGACCTTTTGCAGCGCGTCGCCGGAATGGCGAACCTTGATGGAGTCGATGGTCGCGATCCGCGCCACCAGCGNNCAGCGGATGCGAAACAAGCCGGCCATCAGCTCGTAGGCGCTGGTGCCGCCATTGGCGTTCCTCAAGATGATCTCGCAAACCGTGTCGCCGACTCGGTATTTTTGCGCATCGTCGAGCCGGCGAAGCCGGATCAGGTGTTTTGTATAGTCGGTCTTGCTGGCGTCCCGCGACGCCGACTGCCTCGCGCCGACGGCGACGAAGCCCTCTCTCTCCAGGCCGCGCAGGACCTCGATGGTCGGTATGGCGCGAAAGCGCTCGGAGCGGCTGGCGTGCGGCCGCGCCGCGAAGATCGACGGGGCGACCCGGCGCATCTCGTCTTCCGAAAGCGCCCGCGCGCCGTCGTCGAAGCGGGCCGTGCGGGGGGCGTAAACCGCGCCGCCGACCCGAGGCCGGCCGGTGGGCGAAGGACTCGGCTCGATGGCGCCGAGGATCGTCGAGGTCGCGCGGTCATAAAGTTTCGCCGTAGAGTCCATGGTTTTCGGGGAGTTTGTTGGCTTCGCGTCCATGGTGCTTGCTCCTGATGGGCACGCCCCAAAACCGGGGCGGGGCTACCGCCTCCTCAGGGTATAGGAATTTACTCCTAATGTCAAGCTTTGGTTTGAAAGAAAGCTCGATAAACAGACGACAAAAAGCGCCGAACGAACCCGCGCCGTGGCCCTGTTTCCTTGGTTTTTATTGAAGTCGTCGAGATCCACGTGTTGGCCTAGACCCAACAGTCGTGGCACCGGCCGCCATTTGGCAGAGATGCCCACGAAGTGCGGCTTTTGATGGCGGGACGACGCCCTCGTGGCGACACTTTTGACATTTCGCCCGTTGAACCGGGCCTCGTTTCGTCGATTAAATCCACAGGATTCCGTCCTGTGGGGTTATCACTTTTGACAAAAGACGCTTTCTGTAAAAAGTCTGGCCTTCGATCAGCGCAAAATCGGCTCAGAATCGATTTGGCGGCTGGTGACACGACTATTGGATCTAGGCCATTTGGGAGTGAGCAAAGAAAAAGGCACCCCATTTCTGGGGTGCCCCTTCCATTACAACCACCTTACAAGCAAGAAGAACATCGAAACCAGCTCCAAGGGCACATGGCACCCGATGCCGATACGATAACTCTTACCGCACGGTTGGCTGGCTTCGAGATAGAGGACCATTTTCATGGCTTACTCCGTCTCTTACACGTGGGTCCCTTGTTGTAGGCGGCGACGCGCATGAGGCCAGCGGTTTTGGGAGTTTTTTACCTGTAGTCCGGTTGGTGATCTCCCAAGACACGCTCCGACTATTTCTGTGTCCGGCTATAGCTGGGATTTCGCATGGAGGCCTTCAAGGGGTAGGCGATTTTTTGGCGGCTTCATCATCCCCCTCGAAGAGCGGTCATGCCTCAAGCCTCTCGCCCCATGTGAACGCCGCGCGCTTTTCGACCGGGGCATGTGCAGATTAACGCCTTGCAAAACCTCTACCTTTCGCAAGTCTGATATGACCTTCAGGAGACACTGGCGGAAGCCGTACGAGGAACCCAAGCGCGGCGGCGTGTGCCCCAGCCCGGCAACAACTACCGGGGGCTGCCTTATGAAAACTGCAATAACGACTCGCCCAGCGACCCACGAATGTTGTCTATTAGGGAACCTGCAGGCGAGCCTTCCGGTTTTGGAAAGGATACGGAGGAACATGACGCTAATTAGAGCCATTGAGATCGAAAATTTTCGCAGTGTGAAAGCTCTGAAGTGGCAACCTCGCGCACGGGTTAACTGCCTTATCGGTTCTGGTGACAGCGGGAAGTCAACGATTCTGGACGCGATCGACTACTGCATCGGCGCACGTCGCGCACTGCAAATGATTGACTCGGATTTCTGCGGCCTCGATATCGAAAAACCCATTCGCATCTGCGTGACACTCGGCGCTCTCCCCGACGAGCTGAAAAGCATCGACACCTATGGGCTTTATCTACGCGCCATTGACGCCACTAATGGACAGATTTTGCCCGAGCCTGAAGTAGGCTGCGAAACCGTTCCTACCGTGCAATTGCTCGTCGAGAGCGATCTCGAACCGCAATGGTCGCTCGTTTCTGCCCGCGCCGCCGCACAGGGACAGTCACGATCCTTGAACTGGGCTGACCGCATCCGGCTCTCACCAACACGGCTCGGAGCAATCAACGACAACCATCTGACTTGGCGGCACCGCGCGCTGCCCGGGGCGTCAAGGTCTTATGCCGGCCCGTTGCATTCGCTGCAATAGACCCCTATCGCTGGGATCCAATTTATAGGCCATACGCCAATTCGTCGCCGCTTGCTGGCGGTTGCCGAGCAGATTATAGGCTATTCCGCGATCGATATAGGCGACGGTCAGCGCAGGGCTCAGCCGCACCGCCTCGTCGAACTCTTTGATGGAACCAGCGATGTCTGGCCCCTTGTCACATTTGAACGCCCGAGCCGGCCCGCCAACAGCCCAGCGCGACCGATCCGCCGTTGGCTGGCCATATTTCTTGCAGGGTTCGACCGTGGCCAGTTCCGCGTCGAGATAAGCGGCGCCGCGCAGGGAGTGGGCATAGGCTTCGTTGGGACGCTGCGCCAAGGCGGCGTCAATATCGGACAGCGCCTCTGCGTTCATCCCGGCGGACATTTTCGCTCTGGCCCGAAGAATAAGGGCGTCGTAATTCTTCGGCTCGATTTCGAGCAGTGTCGTCAGATTCGAAATGGAGTCGGCGTAGAGGCGCTTGTCGAAATAAATTTGCCCACGTTTTTGCAAGGCGTAAGCAAGCTTGGGGTTTATCTTCAGCGCGGCCGTGTAGTCGAGCAAGGCCTGATCGACATTGCCGAGCTGCTCGTTCACATAGCCCTTGTTGAGGTCGAGGTAGAAATTCTTGTAACCGAGCCGCGTCGCCTCGGCCAGATCGGTCGCCGCCGCGCGATAGTCGCCAAGCTCTACCCTGGCCTCGCCGCGATAGTAAAAGGCCTCGCCATTGGTCGGAGAGGCGGCAATCACCGCCGTGGCGTCGGAAATCACTTCCGCGAATTGTTTGCGAGCGCTGTTGATGCGTATGCGGACGGTCTTGGCCCAAACGAGCTGGGGATCGAGCCGGACTGCTTCGTTCGCCTCGGCGAGCCCCCGCTCCGAGTCGTTTTTCATGAAATAAGCAAGGCCAAGGTTGGCGTGGGGAAGCGCCCAGTTCGGTTTGGCGGCCAGCGCGGTCTGGAAGTCGGCGATGGCGAGGTCGTAATTCCCTTTATCCAAATAAACCGCGCCGCGATAATTGACCGCGCCCGGGGCCGGCGGCGCGAGAGCTATGGCCTGTGTGAAATCGGCGATGGCGAGGTCGACTTGGCCCTTCATGCTATAGACGCGCCCCCTGTTATGGTAGGCTTCAGCGAGCCAGGGATCCGTCCGGGCGAGGGTGGCTATCAATTCGCCGCAGACGACCAACGCCGTATCGTAATTCTTGCCGATACAGGCCTCCCGATCAGCTTGCGTGGCCGCGGTCGGCTTCGCGGGCGCGGCGGGACCGCTCGGAGCGGGACCGCCCGGCGCCGCCATAGGCTTCACCCAGGGCGCGCCGGCTGGAGCGCCGCCCGGATCGGTGGGATTGAAAATCAGCAGCAGGGCGAGCAGCGACGACGCCTGCGGCCAGAAATACCAGGCGCGACGGTAGCCCGCGTCGTTTTGCCAGTGGGCTTGGTGCAATGCCGCGAAATTGGCCAGAATGCCGGTCATCGGCGCATTATCCTCGACACTGTTTCGGTCAGATCCTATCGGCTAAGGCGGCTTCGATGTCGGCTATCTCCAGGCGGGACAAATCGGCCTTCGGGTCGGCGCTGATCCGCATCGCCTGCGCGTCGCGGGCATGTTCCAGCAGCGAACGCATCTCGCGCGCATTGCCCCAGTTCTCGCGCCTGCGCATGGTTTCGATCCACGGCCTCAGCTTCGCCTCCACGTCGTCGGGCAGGACATAGCTTGACTGTTTGGCCATCAGTCGCAGAATATTGACCAGTTCGGACGCCTCGTAGGCCGGGAATTCGATCGTGCGCGTAAAGCGGCTTTCCAGCCCGGGGTTGGCGCCGATGAATCTGCGCATCTCGTTGGGATAGCCGGCCACGATCACAATGATCCGGTCGCGGTTGTCCTCCATGAATTTCAGCAAAGTGTCGATCGCTTCCTTGCCAAAGTCGCCGCTCAGCGACGACCCCTCGGAGAGCGCGTAGGCCTCGTCGATGAACAAAATGCCGTCAAGCGCGGACTTGCAAACATCAAGCGTCTTGGGCGCGGTTTGTCCGATATAACCGGCGACTAGGCCGGCGCGATCCACTTCCACGACTTGGCCTTTGCGCAGCACGTGCAGTGAGCGGTAAATGTCGCCGAGCGAGCGGGCCACCACGGTTTTGCCCACCCCGGGCGGGCCGGTGAACACCATATGGCGGCTCGTCGTCGCCACCGGCAGCCCCTGCTCGCGGCGCTTCCTTTCGACCTCGAGGCTGGCCAGCAGCTTGTTGACCTCGGCTTTCACCGAGTTGAGACCGATCATTTGCTCAAGATCGTCCAGCGCCTCGTCGGCGGTGCGCTGCACCGGCACCGAGGACAAGTCCACATTGAGGCGCCGTCCCGGCGTATAGCCGGCGCCGGCGGGAACGAGACCGAAAGCGGTCGGCTCCAGCGCGAAGCGCACGGCGACATAAGTCAACGCCGCACCCGCCGAGAGAATCAGTGTCGCCGTCGCGAGCTTGATCGCGATGGCCGCCCAATTGGCACCGGCGAACCAAGCCGCAGGTCCGCTGCCCGGATTGATCACCCATGCGCTAACGACGCTGGCGACGATGGATACGATGAAGAACGCCAGCATCGGCCGCTTCGACAAGAAATCTGTCATAGGTTCGGGCTCCGTGATCGACCATCAGCAGGGATTGGCGGGCGTCCAAACGACGGGAATATGGGCCGACGCAGGGTCCGCGCCCACGATCCGCCCGGGAGTCAGCCAGATCGTCACCGGGCGCAACGCCCCCTCGACGAACAGTTCGCCCTTCCCGGCGAGATAGGGCGCGGGAAACGGGATAGCTACGCGGCGGGGGGATTCCGTCAGCAGGATCGACGGCGACTGATAGGCGCCGGACCTTATCCTCACCGACAGCGGCGTCGGCCCCGCCTGCGCCTGAAGCACCACATAGGCCAGCGGCTCCTTGCACCGACGCGCATCCTCGATCGCTTGCGCCGCCTCCGACTGTTGAATCGAGACAATAGCGTCGTAGAGGTCGGCCCGCGCGACCATTTGCAACGCTGAGGGGGCGCTCGGAACCTCGCGGCCGATGATCGCCGCCGCAGCCAATCCCGTGAGGAGAGCGGCGACGATATAGGCGGCCATAAGGCGCGTGTTGGATGATGGCGGCGGCGCTGGCGGCTTGGCCGACACATTCGAGGCGCCTTCCGCGCTTTGGGCGCCTGTGCTGGATTGGCTCATCGTTCTGCGCCTCATTGGCGTCGTCTCGACGGCGCGGGCCGCGCCTGAAATGCCTGTTTCTCCGCGAAAGGTTACATCTAAGTCGCCGCTTCATACAAATATTCGCGCGCACCATGAGGACAGCCGCGGCATCATGACGCAAACAGATCAAGCGAGATTGGGAGGCCGCCGTAAAAGAAGCAGCGGAATAAGATGCTGGGGATTGGCGAAGGCCTGCCCCCATTTTATTGCTAGCGAATAGCAGCAAAGACGGTCAACTTCGATGATGGGTGCCACGCGGGTCGGCAACCACACCTTTCGCGCCACCGGCGTCACCGCGTATCCGTGTCAGCGCGGCCGATGGAGAAACGCGTCCCGCTGTCGCATGGGTATCGTCGCGCCACACTAGGGTCCGGACTCATAACCAGTAGCTGACGGTGGCGGCGATGCAAACCGCGGCGAGGAAGTTGGCGGCGTTTCGGTCGTATCGTGTCGCGACCCGCCTGAAGTCTTTCAGTCGGCAGAACATGCGTTCGATGGCGTTGCGATTGCGGTAGAGGAACGGCGAAAAGCAGTTCTTCCATTTGCGATTGGCCTTGGGCGGGATGTTCGGCATCGCGCCGTCTTTCTCGACTTGCCGCCGGATCGCGTCGCTGTCGTAACCCTTGTCGCCATGGAGGATTTCGCAAGCGGGAAGCCGTGCGAGAAGCTCGGCGCCCGCGACGCAATCCGCGACATTGCCGCCCGTGAGCATGAAGGCGATGGGGCGACAACTCGCGTCGGTCAGCGCGTGGATTTTGGTCGTGCGTCCGCCGCGCGAGCGGCCAATGGCCTGATTTTTCTCCCCCCTTCGCCTCCGCTGGCCGAGCGGTGCGCCTTCACCG
>PLAI01000333.1 GCA_003134075.1 Methylocystaceae bacterium
TTCTACCTGGCGCTTGCGGTGCAGCTCGCCGCCAATCCCGAGCCCTTGCGGATGCTGCGACGCGACTGCCTCGTCGCTCATCCGTTGGAGGAGGAGATGGTTGTCGTGGACTGGTCCAAGCTTCGGGCCGGCGCCAAAACCAAACGCGCCCAGCGCCGGGCGTTCGATACGCGCCGACCCTATGCCGCGCCGAATCTGATCACCAAACTGATCGCCATGACGGCGCCGCTGGCCGAGCAGGCCGCCCCGCGCGATCGCGGCCGCCTCTTCCTGAACAAGAGCGAAAAGCACAAGGCGGTCGCTCCCTTGCCGATGGGAACCTTGCACGCGGCGATCCGGCGCCTGGTCGCGCGCGCCAACGCCAAGACCGCGGTCTGGAACCGGGCCAATCCCGCCCGGCGCCGCGAAGCTCTGCCGGACCTGGTCCCCATCCTGCTGCGCGGCTCGGTCGCGATGGAGCACTTCCGCGCCGCGGGCGGCGACATCGTGGCGGTCCAGAGCGTGCTGAACCACGCCAGCCTCGCCACGACCGAAATCTATGTGCGCGGACCCGAGGCGCGGGCGATGCGGGAGGCGACGATCGCCCGACTGCAGGCGCTGATGGTGGCCTGGATCGGCGGCGAGCCGGCGGCGTCGCCGGACACGGCGTCTGTTGATCGCGCCACGGGCTTCGCCCACGACTGCCTGCGCCCCACGGCCGGCGCGACGCCCGGCTCGAGCCACGGCGAGGTCTGTCCGCATCTCGGCGGATGTCTGGTGTGTCCGGGCTTGGTCGTGCCGGTCGACGCCGAGCACCTGGCGCGGCTCTTGATGGCCAAGCGCCAGCTCGAGGCCGCCCGCCGGCGCGTCGATCCGCATCGGTTCAGCCTGCTCTATGCGCCAAGCCTGGCGATCTTGAACGAGGCCATCCTGCCGGACTTCCCCGTCGGCCTCTACGCCCAGGCGCATGCGGTCATGCCGTCCCTGGCGCCGCTGCCAGACCTGGAGTGAGCTCATGTCTCGCGCGACCCCGTTGTCCGGCCAGGCGTCCAAGACGGCAGAGGTCCGCGTCTCTTCCACCAGTCTGTGGTCGGACGACGTCTGGCGGCTTGATGGCGTCACGCCGGGCGCTAACCGCGCCGATTTTACCCTGACCTGGAGCTTCTCGCTTGGGGACGCCGGCAGCTTCACCGACCCGGCCTGGAGCGTGTTGCGCACCGACGCCAAAACCTTCCTGTGGAGCCTCAAGATCGATCCGCCCGCTGGCCTCGCTCGCATCCAGGATGCGACCGTGATGCGCCTCTTCGGATCGCTCAGGGTCCTGATCCGCTGGATGGCGGCCCATCAGTTGACCACCTTCAGCGCGCTGACCGAGCGCGAAGCCGATCGCTATATCGACGTCATCGCCGTGCGGCGCTCCACCTCAGGCAAGCTGATCGGCGCCGTCACCCGCGGCATGCATGCGCGGGTGATCCGGCTGATCTACCAACAGGGTGACAAGCTTGCCCACCCCATGGTCGAAGAGCCGTTCCCCGGCCAGAGCGCGGGGCTGTCGCGCAGCGGCGCCACGGCGTGGGCCCACACGCCTGACGAGATCGCCGCGCCCTTGCTCGCCGCCGCGCTGTGGTTGATCGGCGAACCGGCGGATGAAGCGCTGGCGTTGCGCGACCGGGCGCAGGGTGTTTACGACGCCACGCTGGAGAGCGGGCGCAGCCAGACCCGAGCGGGCTTCGTCGTTCAGGCCGCAATGGCCGGCGAGAGTCTGATGACCCTGGCGGGCGGGTCCGAGCCCGTCACCAGCACCAAGCAGCTGCGCCATCGCCTCGACCGGGTCTACGACGCCTGCTTCATCGTCATCGCCTATCTGGTCGGGGCGCGGCTCTCGGAGATCGTCGGCCTGACCGCGGGTTGCATCGAATCCCACCCGTCCGCTGACGGCCAGGAGCGGTTCGCCTACTTGGCGGGACGAATCTGGAAGACGTCGCCCGACGGCCAGGGCCGGCCGCATCGCTGGGTCGCGCCGGCGCCGGTCGTCAGGGCGGTCGAGGTGATGGAGCGCCTGTCCGAGCCGCTACGCCGCCACACCGGCCGAAACGAGTTGTTCCTGATCATGGCCAGCACGGGCCTGATCGGGCCGGCGCCGCGCGTGGCGTTACTCCGCGGCGCCGTCGTGGGGCGGCGGCTCAATGAGCTGTTCGCGCCGTTCATCGGCCTGCCCGACTGGCGCGGCCGGCCCTGGCGGCTCAACACCCACCAGGGTCGCAAGACCTTCGCTCGCTTCGTCGGCAAGCGCGACCGAACGGGCCTGGAGGCCTTGAGGGACCACTTCGGGCATGTGAACCGGGTGATGACCGACCGCGGCTACGTCGGCACGGACTTCGAGTTGGTTGACCTCATCGACGCCCAGACCCTGCAGGAGACGCGCTCGGTGTTGGAGGATCTTCTGACCACCCAGGCCCTAGCCGGCAGGGCGGGGCGGCGCATCGCCGAGCGCTCGCGCTTCCGCGGTCGCACCGTCGACACCGAGGTGCGCGCCTATATCGATCAGATCCTCAACGAAACCGACATGCGCCTTGGTGTCTGCGACTGGGGTTACTGCGTCTATCGCCAGGAAAGCTCCGCTTGCCAAGGCGACCGCGACGGCCCCAATCCGGCGCTGCGGACCCAGGGTGCGTGCGTGACCTGCGCCAACTTCGCCGTCAGCGACAAGCATCGTCCGGTCTGGGCGTCGCGNNCGGCTCGAAGAATGCGACACGATCTTGAAGGCGCTCGCTGCTGATCAGGCCGCCTCCCATGGCGGATGAGGCGTCAACGCCGGCTCAGCGTCGCCGAGAGGCGACCGCGGCCAAACTCCAGGGCGCGTTCGAACGGATGCTCGAAAGTCCAGCCCACCACCTGACTGTCGCCGCGCTCGCTCGGGAAGCCGGCATCGGCCGCAACGCCATATACGCTAATCATCGCGACTACCTGGAGGCGCTCGCGAGCCTCCAGGCCGCCCGACTGGCCGTGGCGCCCCCAGAGCCGCCTCAGCATCATCGGCGCGACCAGGAGGAGGCGATCGCGCGTCTCGTTGAGGAGCGGCGCCAACTCGCCAGCCAAAATGCTGGTCTGCTCAAGCGGACCCTCGACGCCGAGGCACGGGCCGAGCGGCTAGAATCCGAGAACGCCAGGCTGTTGCGCGAGCTGGCGAAGCTGCGCAGACCCGTCGTCCTGCCGCCCAAAACCTGCCCTGAAACGCCCTGACAGGACATTCCGAAACTGTCCTTGTGACTAAAGCCCAAGCGTTACAAGGCCCTCCACATCAAAAAGACACTTGCCGCCAAACCTAAGACATGCATCCGTTAGATCAGTTTCG
>PLAI01000134.1 GCA_003134075.1 Methylocystaceae bacterium
CGGATCATTATTCGATGTCGACATGATCAAGGCGCATTCCGGCGCGCCAAGCTGTCGCAGCGCTTCGACATAACTCACGGCGACAGCGCGGCTGATCGTCACGACCCGCGCCTTGAAGCCGTTCGGTTCGATCGTCGTGCGGTAATGTTCGAGGATGTCTTGTGCTTTCACGGCTTGGTCGATCAAGTAGCGATGGATGTAGTCGCCGAAAACTTCGCGCCCCGGTAGCGGCTTGCAGCATTTGCCCGAGCTGGCCGACGGTCTCGCGAGAGGCAGGCGACAACGAGAACCGCTTTTGCGCATTGACCACGCCTTCCGGCTGGGCGGCCGCCGCCTTTCGCTGCTCGTCGGTTTTGACTTCGAAGAAAGACAGCCCGGCTTCGGTCGCGGCCTTTTTTGCCGCCTCGATGTCTTTTTCGACGAACATGGTTGATGCGTCAGAAGATGATGAGGGCGGGGAGTTTCGCGGCGGACTTACCGCCATTTTTCAGCTCAGACATTGGAAGAACCCCCTAAAAATGAGAAAGGCCCCGGTGGGGGCCTGTCGAACGATGCGAGCGATGAAGGGTGGCCAGCGCCATGGCGCGGCGCGTGGGGACACGGGAGCGGTTCGGAGGTGCTCATGGAGAGTTCTCGGTTGGCTTAGGGATTTGGGAGAATTGCTCCCAGCTTAACGGTAGCAGGAAAGTGCGGTTTTGTCAAACAAACGCTTGATATTGAAGCATTTTATTCAAATAAGCAGGTGCGCCATCAGCGCGCGTGTTTAGCCATCAACGCGCCGATTTGGAGTGGACCCGCCTCCGGCGCCGATCAGGAGGCCTACTCCGAGTTTTCGCTGTTTTGGAGGTCCTGAGATCCTTGGGGCGACTCAACGGCCGGAGCCTTGCGGTAGGCGTCCAACGCATTGCCAAGGTGTTGGTCCGCGTAATAAGCGTATTTGGTGACCAACCCCCACATAGTCTTTTCCTCCTCCAGGGACGCTGGCAAATCGAGACCAAGACCGTCGGCAAGTTTAGCTCGGCCCAAGTTGACAAGGGCGTGCACGGGATAGCTCCAAGCATCAACCGCACGAATCGCAAGCTAATGACATAGAGTGGCGAGTAAAAGAGCCAACGTGCCCAGCAAAATTAATTTTACTTTAAAGTGCTCGATTGCGCCAAGAACAAGAGATCCGACGCCGAAAATAAAACTAAGATAAAGCAATGCGACAAAAAAGTCGACAGATGACCTCGCAGACTCAATCTCAGACTGAATATATTTTGGAGCGACCGCAAGCAGCTCATGCCAAAGTGTTTGCGAATCTAAATTAAAGCGAGTTTTTCCATAGGTCTCAAATGATCTAATGGCATTTCCGAATCTGGTGGGCACAATTTGACTGTCATCCTTAGGAAACCGGGCGAGGTTTTCCAAAGCGATGCCGCGGCGCCATCCCATGCCTCCGAGCGCGGACCTAAAAGCCTCTTTTTTTGCACGTTGTCGCTTAAGTCCCCATTCCTGCAACCAACGCGGCCAGAGGTACCCCTCGAGAAGACGGTAAAGCAGCGTAGATAGAGAGGAAAGGGAAATGGCCAGAACGCCTGTCAGCGCAAAGAATACGAGACTTTCTTTGTCCTGTAGATTGTCGATGAAATCTTGCATGCCCCCGAACTCGGGCGCCAAGAAAAACCATATCGCTCCGATAGCCAATGCGCTCGGCAGCGCCCAGGCGTAAAGCTTGCTCCAAAGGCTTTTGAGAATTTCCGACATTTTAGCCCATCAGTCGACATCAGGTGGCCCAGGCGGCCTATCAGATGCAATGTATTCATGTAGGGCCCGGCGCTCAGCTTCAATCTGTGCCAACAAAGATTTTACGATGTCTCCTAGGGAAAGGATACCCGCTAGATGTCCGCCCTCAACGACGAGAAGATATCCATGCCTCTCGCCTGTCATTTTCTCCATTACAGAATAGATGGCGTCACTTTTCGCTGCTATGCATGGACCTTTTCGCATATGAGCGGACACAGGGTCCGACAGACTGCTCGTCTCTCCAGACGCGATGGCTGCCAGGATTTCGCGCTCGGTTACCATCCCCGCGACAACGCCATCCGCTTCCACAACCGCGAGCGCACCGATTCCAAGGCGCGAGAGTTCGGCCGAGGCCTCTTGTAACGTTTGCTCCGGTCTTACCGTGTATACGTGATTTCCTTTGAGGGCGAGTATAGAAGCGACGTTCATCCGGCACCTCCTGCATTGGACTGTCATCTCGCGCATGATTCTCGCGTTGTCCAGCCAACCGCCACGGCTAGACCCAGCGCTAGCGTGGCAATAGGCGTTTGGTTATCCACGGTAAGCGCAAGCGGGCTGTGCGCCAATAGGCCTTTGCCGACCTTGCCGTGGCCGTGGAGATTGATTCGGTAAAGTTGCGTCGCGTGTGTCGCCAAATCGCCACGCGCGCCATGGAATGGCCTGCGGCGGCGGCGTTGCATTGTGTGCCCGCGCAACAGCCTGTTGCAAGAATTACGGCGGCGCCTCTGGTCGCCGGCTTCGGCCCGGCGACACACCGCGTTCCGACGTAAGTGTAATATCTCAAGCAATGGCCAAGGTCATGAAGTCCGACAGGAAGGCGATCCTCAAGTTTGCTCCGTAACCCACACCAATCCATATCACAGGATATATGGCGCCACAGAGCGACGGCGTCATAGAATAAATTAACAACAGAACATTTTATCAATGATATAACTTGACAACAGAGCATGCTAGCAAATTGTAAGAAATGTGTAACTGCACATTGCCAGCCCGTGTGCTTGGAATTGAGCCCCGGAATGCCATTCGATATCCCAGAATGTCCCTGAAAGCACCCATTTGACCCCAATCTCGGCCCAGTTTGTCGATTTCCGCCGAGATTT
>PLAI01000053.1 GCA_003134075.1 Methylocystaceae bacterium
CCGGATAGGCGGACCATCCGTCGGTTTTGATCGTCGCGCCGGGCGACATGTTCGCCGCGACGAAGCCATGCAGCGATTTGGCGGAAAAGTCGGAGATTTTCGCGAGGCGAATACGCCCCGGGACGCCATCGGCGACTTCGACCGCGCCGGCGACGAGCATCTTGCCTTGTCCGCTGCGGCCGCCGCCGCCCGTGACCGGATCGTCCTTGCCGCGCAAGGGGAGTTCGGTCTCGTCGACCTCGGCGAGGCCGGACAGGAGTGCGCGGCCGGGCGCAACCATTGCCCGGCGTAATTTCGCGCACAGCAGCCACGCCGACTTGTAGGAGCCAAGGCTAAGTTGACTCTGGAGTTGCAGCGCCGAAATGCCGTTGGAATGCGTGGCCATGAGATAGGCCGCCCAGAACCAGACGCTCAGCGACAGCTTCGAGCCGCGCATGATCGTCCCCGCAGTGACCGAAGTCTGCTTGCCGCAGGCGGCGCACTCGTAAGTGATGGGTTTGCCGCCGTGCGGCCATCCCTTTTGGCGATTGCATGACGGGTAACGGAAGCCCGCCGGCGAGCGGGCCTCAAATAGCCAAACCGCACGCGGCTTCGTCGGGAAAGCGGCGTTGGAAGTCGATCAGGGAGTTCGGGAAATCGCGCATGGCCGGCCTCCGACGCAATAATGTTCGTGATATGTTCATACAACCCAAGACGCCCCTTGTCACCATATTTGGTGGCCCCGGAGGTAGAGGGATAAGCCTTTTTGTCCGCATGGGCATGATCTGACGGACATTCTGAAATGTGGAGGTTTATGCGTCCGTTAGGGTTTACTTCGGTCAACGGTCATGCAACCGTATGGACAGCATCCTAGCGGACAAAGGAACCACCTGTGGCGACCATTTTATACGCGCGCGTCTCCACAGTTGATCAAACCATCGCGCACCAAGAGGCGCAGGCCCGCAAAGCCGGGTTCACCATTGATCAAGTCGTCTCGGATCATGGCGTCTCAGGCGTCCGCGTTCCTCTTTCCGAGCGTCCCGAAGGCCGTCGCCTGTTCGATATGCTGCGCTCGGGAGATACCCTCGTTGTCCGCTGGGTTGACAGGCTCGGTCGCAATTATGCGGACGTGACAAATACCATCCGAGAATTTCTGCGGCGCGGAGTCATCATTCGCACGGTCATCAACAATTTGACTTTCGATGGCGCGACGCAAGATCCGATGCAGCAAGCCGTGAGGGACGCCCTGATTGCGTTCATGGCCGCAACGGCGCAGGCTCAAGCTGAAGCGACGAAAGAAGCTCAGCGGGCCGGAATTGAGCACGCCAAGGTGAATGCTGAGACGAACGGCAATCGTTATCGGGGCAGGAAGCCCAGCTATTCGCGCGAACAGCTTGCGACCGTCATCGACATGATCGGGCAGGGGGCGGGCGTTGGTAACGTGGCGTCTGCTACGGGCCTCACGCGTCAAACCGTCTACCGCATCAGAGACGATGCGTCGGCTGCTGAGGTCGCTCTGGCCGGGTGGGGGGTGTGAGAGCGCGGGCTTCGTCGGATCACCGACAGCGTCGCCGAGCCTCTTCACGGGTCCTCTGCAGTCTGCCGGGGACTACCCATCGTGCGAAAGAGCCTCGCATCGGTGACGAATGTTCCGTTTACTGATGTCGAAATATTCTTTGAACCTGCGGGGACGATGCAAATCAAACTATATTTCCGCCATCAACATATAAGTCAGAAGTTAATTTATATTGCATATTTCAGATGACAAGATACCTTATCACTGTGCAAAATAATAGACTTGTTCCTCGTCGAGTTTGCTATATTTGTTGTTGTAAGCTATAGAAAAAGGAAATATCAATGACCTATTCAAGCAAGCCGTGCCACAAAGAAATAGCCCAACTGATCCGTGAGCGCCTCGACGCCCTTCATGGACGAAAGTCCGTGGCGCAAATCGCGCACGAAGCCGGACATGGAAATGAGAGGTTTTTACTGGCGATCGCTGCAGGACAAATGCGCGTGCCGGTTGATTACGCTCTAGCAATCGGGAAAGCGTTGGAACTCGATCCATTAGAGTTCTATTGTAAGGTGCTGGAATGCTATATACCGCTGCCGCCAGGGGTTAGGTTGGCATATGATTCTGCTCCGGTTGTCAGCAGCCCCGGCCTCGATCTCAATTCCACCAGACCGACCGTCGATCTCAATTTCAAGGTCGGCCCCGATTTCCACCAGGCGTTCAAGACAGAAGCCACCATCCGCAGAATGTCGATGAAGGAACTGCTCGAGGCGTCGTTCAAGGCGTTTCTCGAGTTCAATATTCGAAAGCCATTTGACTGACAAATTAGGTGGCAGGGCTCGTCGCCTGGGACTTCTCGTTCCCAGGCGGCATCCCCACCGGTTATGTCGCGCGCGCCAGGGACATCGTCGATTACTGATCTCGATTCGAAGGACGGCGCCGCATCCCCAACGGAATGCGGTTCTTGTCGAGGCGCTGATCGATTTCCAAAAACGATGCGCATCTCCCGCGGTTGATGAGCGGCGCAATCTTCGCGAAGGTGGCGGGAACTACGGACGGTTGAGGATTTGGCGGCGGCGACGCGGTCGGACCGGACGTGATTCGTGGAAGCGTTATGTGGAACGCCGCAATTGGCGGAGCACAGCACTCTATGGGCCTAGCGCAATTCCGGTGGTGCGATCACGTATGAAACTCGGTTTCTGGGCTCGTGAACGGCCTCTAACGCTCTGAAAATATGAGAGATATCAACATACCACAGCTTTACGATGCCATTATCAAGTCCACCTCTCACAGCCATTCCACAGAGTTTATTGGCGGTCTCGTCGAAGATTGCCGCGCCACTTACTCCAGTGATGCGCTCGAATCCATGATTTACATATGTGGCTGTCGCATATCGAAGATAATAATCGTTTGATACAGCTCCGATATCACGGACTTCCAGATCACAAAAACCGCCAATAATGGCCTTCGTATCATAATTAATAGTGGTTTTGTCCTTCAGGAAGCCATACACATGAAGCTTGTGCGCCGTATTGCTGCTGCCAATGGTCGCATATCTAAACCTGTAGGCAGAGTAATCGAAAAACTCATTATTTATTTCATCCTTGAATATTATGATTGCAACGTCCGCGATCTCACCTTCGCCATCTATGTAGGCAAACTCACTCACAGGGGCGGGAGGCGTGCCTTGCTTTGGTAGACTATCACGTGCGACAAATAACTGCGACGGATCAAAACCGGATAACACGTGCTTGCAGGTGAGCCCATAGCATTTTTTCTTATACGAAACGAGGAACATCGTTCCACCATGTGTTGAATATGGCCACTCTTCGGATGCATTTTGAAAAAATACCGGTCTGATTGCTTTGCTTATGGCGTGCATCGCTCTCCTTCGGAGCTTATTACATACGCGTAGAACCTGAAGAGGTGCCCCTTCGCACTCGACAGCGGGTTTCGCAGATTCAGATCAACACCCGCTCCACCTCATCGAGCGTGACTTCCTCCGCTCTCCGATCATAAAGCTGCGTCGTGCGCGTGCTCGCATGGTTCGCCATCTGCGCGGCGCGCTCCAACGTGCCGCCGTTCTTCAAGTAAGCGGTGACGCCCGTCGCTCGAAACGTGTGGTTGCCGACGCGCGTGGTGATGCCGCCGGATTTCGCGCGCCGCTGAATCATCGCATAGGCGTTGGCTTGGGGCAGGGGATTGCCGGTGAGCTGGCCGGTCGCGCGGCTGTAAGTCTGAAACAGCAACGCCTTCGGCTCGGCCGCCAGCCCAGCGCCGTCGATATATTCGTGCAGATAGGCTTCTAAATTGTGGTGGCAGGGCATGGCGTGTTGCTTGCCGCCCTTCTCGTGCAAGCGAACCCATAGCCGCCGGTTCTGCGAATACACGTCCTCGACGCGCATGCCGATCGCCGCGCCGATGCGCGCGAAGGAATAGACCATCAAGCCAATCAGCGCCCGATCGCGTAGGCCGATGACGGTCGTCGCGTCGATCGCATCGATGAGCTGCCGCGCCTCCTGCGGATCGAGCACCGGCGTCTGGCCGCGCCGGACGATATGGCGTGGCCCGCGCACGGCGGCGGCGGGATTAACCGGCATGATTTGGCCGATCACCAGCCAATCGAACAAATGCCGCAACGCCGNNCGGCGGCGCGCGCATAGGCGCGGCGCGTGTGCGGATTGCGGATATTGGCGGTGAAGAATTCAAAGAAGCGATAGGACGCGCGGTCGCCGACAGCGGCGATGAGGGCAGGGGCGCGGTCGGCGAGGATGGGAACGAGCTGGTTCATTTACCTCTTTCAATTTTATAACAGGTTAATCTGCACTGCGCGTTACCTTTTGCTTCTATTGCCCATCGCTTATTTGCTTCTTGAGGCCCTACTTGACACACAGGATGACGCTTATTGCGTTGTCCCAGGTTTACCTAAATGTGGTATCCAGCCCTGGTTGAGCCCCGCTTCGGGGCTTCGAAGGGACACCCTATGGCAAGGGGGCGATCACTCACCGAATTCCAAAAGGAATTTCCCGACGAGGCGAGCTGCGCGGCATTCTTGTTTAAACGTCGCTGGCCAGATGGCTTCGTGTGTCCGTCTTGCAGCGGCAATCGCGCCGCCGCGCTCAAGAGCCGGGCATACACCTTCGAGTGCTACGGCTGCCGTCGTCAGACTTCGATCACCGCAGGCACGGCGATGCACCGCACGCGGCTGCCGCTGACGGCGTGGTTCTGGGCCGCCCATTTGATGGCGACACATTCCAACGGCATGTCGGCGCGGCAGTTAGAGGATCAACTCGGCCTGACCTACAGAACAGCTTGGCTGCTGGCGCAGAAACTGCGGCGCTCGATGGTCGATCCGGATCGCGAACTTCTCGAAGGCGTCGTCGAAGTCGATCAGGCCGAAATTCCTTTTCGCGAAGGCGATACGTTTTTCGAGCCCGGCGACGCTGGCAAAATCCTCGTCCTCGGCGCTGTCGAGGGGATTGAACGCGACACCCATCTGTCCAAACCGCGCCGCGTATTTACCCACTCCCTTG
>PLAI01000339.1 GCA_003134075.1 Methylocystaceae bacterium
CCGCTCGCCCCAGATCATCAGCGTCGGCGTCTCGATCGGCGCGGCGGGCTCCTCGGTGGCGAAGATTTCGGGCGCGGCGACGCGATACCAGTCGAGCATCGCGGTCAGCGCGCCGGGCCGGCAGGCGTCGGCGCGATAGATGGCGATGATCTCGTCCTCGAAGGCGCCGCGGCGCGCCGTCTTGCGAAAAATCCATTCGATCAAGGCGCCGCCGCGCAGCGAGAGCAGCCACTCCGGCAGCAGCGGCGTCCGGAACAGACTAATGTAACGCGACCGGCGCTTTTGCGCGGGCGTCTGGAGCGCTCTCGCGAAACAACGGGGATGCGGACCATTGAGCGTGACCAGCCGCTCCAGCGGGCGCAAGCCGCGCGCGGCGAAGGCGAAAGCGAGCAGACCGCCCCAATCGTGGCCGATCAGCACGACGCTGCTCGCGCCCGAGGCGTCGATCAGCCCGGCGATGTCGGCGAGGAGATTGGCCAGTCGATAATCCTCGCGGTGGCGAGGCCGGCTCGTGCCGCAATAGCCACGCTGGTTGACCGCCCAGACGCGAAAGCCCTTGGCGAGCAGCGTTCGCATCTGGCCGCGCCACTCCAGCGCGCTTTGCGGAAAGCCATGCAGCAACAGGGCGAGGCGCTGGCCTCCGCCGGCCTCGAACACCTCGAAGTCGAGCCCGTTGGCGGCGACGACGATGCGCCGCGCGCCGAGAATCTCCTCGACGCTTCTCAATTCGCTCCGCCAAAACTCATGTCCCCGAACGCCGGACAACCGCCGCAGGGCTCGCCGCCCTCCATCGCCGCGCAGGCCGGCGCGGCGCCCTGCGCCGAACTCGGGCCGCCCGAGGCGGGTTTCGCGATCAGCGATATCTGGCGGTCGAGCCGATCGCTGCCGCATTTGGGACAGGCGGGCGATTCGCTCGAGCGAACGAGGGTTTCAAACTCATGCGCGCAATCGGCGCAGGCATAGGCGTAAATCGGCATGAAAGCGTCCTTCGAAGGAAACAAGAGCCGACGATGTTACCCAAAGCGCGCCGCGAGGCAAGCCGGTGGCGCCTTAAAATTGGACGTGCGGTTTCGTTTCATCCCGTTGGCCCATATTTGTCGGCGCGGGCGCCTCCAGGCGTCGGCGATTCGCGGTTCGGCCTCGCCCGACAGGAACGCCCCCGATTCGGGCGCCCTCAGCCCCGCGCGAAACAGATGAGCCGATGCGCGCCGTAATGGACGCCGCCGGGCGTTTCCCGCAGTCCCGCCGCGCGCGCCAGCGCGACCAGGGTGGAATAGGCTTCGGGCAGGTCGTTGTTGACGAGGTGATCGCAGATGGCGTCCTGTTCTTCCGCGCTCAAACTCGTCCATTCGCGGCGCAGCCAGCCGCAATAGCGCCGAAAATAATCATCGAGCGATTCGTCCTCCTCGCGCACGACGTCGACCAGCAACAGCAGGCCGTCCGGCGCGAGTTGGCGGGCGGCGCGGCGGAAAAACTCGGCCTTCCGCTCGGTCGGCAAATGATGCAGCACGAAGCTCGAATGGATCGCGTCATGGGAGTCGTCTTCGTCCAGCGCTTCGAGGATGTCGCCATGCGTCAACGTCACCGGACAAGGCAGGTCGGCCAGTTCGCGCGCGGCGAGCTCCAGCGCCGTCTCCGAGAGATCGACGCCCTGGTAGCGGCTCGGCGGCTGTTCCCGCAGCACTGGCGCCAGCGCCGTGGCGTCGCCGCAGCCCAGATCGAGGAAAGCTGGCCGCCGTCCCGAAAAGCGCGCGGCGAGCGCACGCCGCAAGGCCTCCGCGATCTCGCGGTGGAACATGAAATTGGCGGCGACCACCTTGTGATAAGTGTCCCACTGGTCAAAAATATTTGGCGAGGACGGGGCGGACATGGGCGCGGCTCCTAAGGTTCCGGGACGAGTGACGGTTATATCGCCGGCGTCCCTGGTGTTGGAAGCGGTCGCTCGCCTTTTCGTCAAATTCGACACCGCTGGCAAGGCCGCGGCGACCGGCTTCGCCGCCCCGCGTCCTACCCGGCGCGAAATCTGCTATAGGGAAACTTCCGCCCGCGGGCTTCGCCAAGGATCGCGACACCTCATGAATGTCGAAAACAACGCTTCCGCCGCCGCCGCCGCTCACGCCGCCGCCGTTTCCACGCCCGCCGCGCCGCAAAAGGCCGAGCCGCGGAAAGGCGACCATGGGCTGCATGACGATGTGCGGCTCCTGGGCCGGCTGCTCGGCGAGACGGTGCGTGAACATGAGGGCGACGAGGCGTTCGAGCGCATCGAGACGATCCGTCGCCTCTCGGTCGCCGCGAGCCGTCATAAGGCGTCCGAGGAACGCCCGTCCGCCAAGAACGGGCATCCCCAGGGGACGCCGGACGCGATGGACCTTGGCGATTCCGAGGCCGACCGCAAGCTCGATCAATTGCTGCGCAACCTTTCGGCCAAGGAGGCGCTGACGGTCATTCGCGCCTTCAGCTATTTTCTGCATCTCGGCAATATCGCCGAGGATCTGCATCCCTTGCAGCAGCGGGCGCGGGCCGAGGCCGCCGGCGAAAAGACGAGCCTGATCGAGCCCAGCCTCAACCGCACTTTCGCCCATTTGCGCAAGGCGTCCGTGGGCGCCGGCAAGATCGCCCAGGTTCTCGCGCGCGGGTGGGTCTCTCCCGTGCTCACCGCGCATCCGACCGAGGTTAGGCGCAAGAGCCTGCTCGACGCAGAACGTTCGATATTCGAGCTGCTCGCGGCGCGCGAACATTTGCGCTCCAAGACGGAACTCGAGCAGAACGACGCGCAATTGCGCGCGCGCGTTTCGCAAATGTGGCAGACCGAGCTGTTGCGCCAGTCGCGCCTCACCGTGCGCGACGAAATCGAGAACACGCTGAGCTATTACCGCTCGACCTTCCTGCGCGAGATTCCGCATATCTACGGCGACATCGAGCGGCGCATCGAAGGGCTGCGCGTGCCGCCGTTCCTGCGCATGGGCACATGGGTCGGCGGCGACCGCGACGGCAACCCCAACGTCACCGCCGCCTCGCTGGAGACCGCGCTGAAGATGCAGGCCGAGGTGGCCTTGCGCTTTTATCTCGTCGAGGTGCATCAGCTCGGCGCGGAGCTTTCGATCTCGCGCAAATACGCCGGCGCCACCAGAGCGCTGGAGGAGCTGGCCAACCGCGCGGGCGATGACAATCCACACCGCGACGACGAACCTTACCGCCGCGCGCTGATCGGCGTCTACTCGCGCCTCGCCGGCACGCTGGAGCATTTGACCGGCGGGCAGGCTGTGCGGCACGCGGTGGCGCCCGGCGCGGCCTACGCCAACAGCTGGGCCTTTCTCGCCGATCTCGTCACGATCGACGAGTCGCTGCGGCTGCACCACAGCGAGTTGATCGCCGCGCAGCGCCTGGAGCCCTTGATTCGCGCCGTGGAAGTGTTCGGCTTCCACCTCGCCACCGTCGATCTGCGCCAAAGCTCGGACCGTCACGAGGAGACGATCACGGAAATTCTGGCGCAGGCGCGCATCGCCGACAATTACGCGGCGCTCCCTGAGTTGGAGAAGCAACAGCTGTTGCTGCGGCTGCTGTCGGATCCGCGCCCCGTTCGGCTGCTGGACGCGAAATATTCGCTAGCCGTCGAGGACGAACTGGCGATCTTCGCCAAGGCCGCCGCGATGCGCAAGACCTACGGCGACGAGTCGATCCGCCATTACATCGTCAGCCACACCGAGACCGTCAGCGATCTTCTGGAAGTGCTGCTGCTGCAAAAGGAAAGCGGCATGATGCACGGCACGCTCGATCCGCGCGACGCCGGCGTCGTCTCGGCGGATTTGATCATCGTGCCGCTGTTCGAGACCATCGAGGATTTGCGCAACGCCGCGCCGATCATGCGAGACTTCTATGCGCTGCCGGGAATCGCCAAGCTCGTCGCCAACTCGGGCGCCCAACAGGACATCATGCTGGGCTATTCCGACAGCAACAAGGACGGCGGCATTTTCACGAGCATTTGGGAGCTTTACCGCGCCTCGACGGCGCTGGCGGAGTTCTTCGCCGGCCAGCCCAATATTTCGATGCGGCTGTTTCACGGGCGCGGGGGCACGGTCGGACGCGGCGGCGGCCCGAGCTACGACGCCATTCTGGCGCAGCCGCCCGGCACGGTGAACGGCCAGATCCGCCTGACCGAACAGGGCGAGGTGATCGCCGCCAAATACGCCAATCCGCAGATCGGCCGGCTTCAACTCGAATTGATCGTCGCCGCGACGCTGGAGGCGACGCTGCTCTCAGACCGGCAGGCGCCACCGGACGAGTTTCTCGCGACCGCTTCAAGGCTGTCGACCGCCGCGATGTCGGCCTATCGCCATCTTGTCTACGAGACGCCGGGCTTCGTCGATTATTACTTTGGTTCGACGCCGATCGCCGAAATCGCCTCGCTAAATATCGGCTCGCGTCCCGCTTCGCGCAAACCCTCGCGCCGGATCGAGGATTTGCGGGCGATTCCCTGGAGCTTTTCCTGGGGTCAGGCGCGCGTCGCCCTGCCCGGCTGGTATGGCTTTGGGTCGGCGATCGCCGGCTTTCTCGCGGAGGACCGCGACGCGCGGCTGCCGCTGCTGCGCCGCATGAATCGCGAATGGCCGTTTTTCCGCGTGCTGCTGTCGAACATCGACATGATCCTGTCGAAGACCGATCTCTCCATCGCCCGCCACTATGCGGCGCTTGCGCCGGATCAGGCTCGCGCGAAGGAGATTTTTGCGCGCATCGAGGCGGAATACAATCTTGTGGTGAGCGCGCTGGAGGACATCACCGGCGCGAGCGAGCGGCTCGCCGACAATCCCGCGCTGGCGCGTTCGCTGAAGCTGCGCGTGCCCTACATCACGCCGCTGAGCTATTTGCAGATTGAACTGATCCGCCGCTGGCGCTCGGGCCGGACCGACGACGACATCCGCCAGGGGATTCTCATGTCGATCAACGGCGTCGCGGCTGGTCTGCGCAATACGGGATGAGCGCGAAAGAAAACGACATGAGCGCCCGTTTCGGTTTCTTGCGCGATTTCGCCATTGGCGCGCTGCTGATCGGCGGCGCGATCTTCATTCTCGCGCTGCCGTCGGTGCAAAATTTTCTCGCCGCCGCCTCCGCGGCTGGAGATGGCGCGTTGGCGACGGCCGGCGCGATCGGCTTGACGACGCCGGCCGTCGCCGCGGCGCTCTATGGTCTGCGCAAGCGTCGGTTCGGTTTCGCCGCCGGGCTGCTCGTCGTTCCATTGGCGCTGGCCTTATACGCCGCGCAGGCGGAACACACTGGCGACTATGCCGCGCTGGAATCGGGGCCGCTGCTCAAGCCCGGCGCGGACCAGAAAAACATCGTGTTCGATGACCCCTATTGGATGAATTTCTGGCTAAAGCCCATTTTGTCGAACGGCAAATACGCGGTGTTCCATGCCATCAGCCAGACCGCGCACTCGCCCGCCGAATGGCGCGAGGCGCGGCTGATTTCGGGCGAGGCGTGCCGCGAAGCGAACAATCTACTATCGACCGTCGAATTCACCGCCAACGGATTTAAGGACACGTGCATCGCCACGCTCGCCGCGCGCGAGCCCGCGCCGACGTTGATTATAAAAGTCGGCGTCAGCGAGATCGTGAAAGGGTTCCAGGGACTCTGGATTGAAATTCTCGAACGCGCCGACGGCGCCGAACGGCTGCTCGCCCGCAGGGCGAAGGGACTGGTTCCCTCGCCCGTGGCGTTCCTGGGAATTTTCGGCGTGCGTCCGCTCGAGATCAATGGCTTCGACGCGATCGGCGACGTGATTGGCGAGGTTCTCTCCGTATCGATCCCGCGCGACTATGCGCCGCCGCGCGGCGACGTGACCGACGAGCATGAAATCAGCGCCGCGCTCGAACGGTTTTTCGCCGACTCCAATCCCGCCGTTCGAAAATCCGCCGAGATCGAATATGGGAAATTGAGCATCAATCATTGCCCGGCGCCGGAGAGCGCGGAACTCAGCGACCGCGCCGCGCGGCTGTTTCTTAGC
Organism: Methylocystaceae bacterium; assembly: GCA_003134075.1. GTDB lineage: Bacteria > Pseudomonadota > Alphaproteobacteria > Rhizobiales > Beijerinckiaceae > Methylocystis. The sequence goes on from PLAI01000339.1 coordinate 6,002, forward strand.
CCCTATCTCGACGTGAGGGCGCTCGCCTATTTCTGCGTGTGCGATCTTCCGCCCGCCGCGCGCGAGCCGTTCGAGGGGCGCATTTGCCAGATGATTTCCGACGCGAGACGAACGAAGGAATATCTTTGGCTTGTCGATCGGGAAACCAAGCGCAAGGCGGCTTGTCCCGCTGAATAACGCTTTCCCGCGCCGACGGCGACGCGGATCGCGCCGAGTGGCTTCTTATTATCAGCGGCCGATTATCGGATCGACGGCCTTCTCGACGATCGTGATCGTCGCGCTTACGAGACCGGAGTCGTTGGCGAGCAAATGCGCAATCGAAATTCCGCTAACCACGCGTGAGCGCGCCATGCGCTCACGCCCGCTAAGTCTCAAAGGAGCGCCTTCGCTCATAATTTGGTGAATTCGTTGAGTTCGCCTTCCGCGAACGGGTCGTCGAACTTGGCGACGAAACCGTCGTCGAACACCCGCAGCACTGTCGCCGGCTTCGCGCCAAGCGTGACCTTGGCGCCCTGCGGCAGTTTGAAGTTCGTCTCGATATTGACGCCGCCAACGGAAATGTCGTTTATCTTGACGATAACCTCCTTGCCGTCGGACAAATGCAGAGGCGTCCGCCGCATGAAGGGCACGATACGCTCATAGAGTCTGTTGTCGGGCAAATCCCAGGCTTCGCGATTGCCATACCAGGTCAATTGCTCGGCGAGCTTTACGTGCTTCGCCTTCGGCAGGCTCATGCCGATGGCGAAACCGGCTGGCTCCTGCCGCACCACGCCGCCCTCGAAGCGGCCAAGTTCGGCGATGTAGATGATGATCTTCTCGCCGATCTCGGGCGCCACCGGAGCGGAAATCCTGATTTCGCGTGTCGACATTTCGATCACCGAGCACTCGTGCTCGGTGCGCGAGGGCAACATGAATCGCCCCTGCAGTTCGACCTTGACCGTCGGATATCTGTTCAATTCGACGGTCTTTAATTTCAATTGAGATTGCGTGGGCATGGCTGTTTCACCGGCCGTTCGTTGCGCGCTAGAAGAATTCAATGTTTTGGCGTCGGCAGACTGCATTCGAAATGTTGACGCGCGCTTAAAGAAATGGATGACTCCAAACGGACTTAGCTCGATGCGATCAAATGGAGACATGATCGTTAACGAGTTCTTCGCGCATGGTCGCGCGCGCCCGTTCACCCGCGTTTTCGGGCCGCCAGCCCACGTTCCCAGGCCAGCGCCTGGCGCACGATCTCTTCCAAATCGTCGTGCCGCGGCTCCCAGCCGAGCATCGCCTTGATGCGGCTATTCGCCGCGACGATCGCCGCCGCGTCGCCGGGACGGCGACCCGAGACCTCGACCGGGAAATCGACGCCCGCGACGCGCTTGACGGTCTCGATCACCTCTTTCACCGAATAGCCGCGCTCATAGCCGGCGTTACAGACGAGGCTCGCGCCGCCGCCGCGCAAATAGCGCAGCGCGTCCATATGCGCGCGGGCGAGATCCGAAACATGAATATAATCGCGCAAACAGGTTCCGTCCGGCGTCGGATAATCCGTGCCGAACAATTGCATCTTCGCGCGCAGGCCCAGCGCCGCCTGCGCCGCGACCTTGATCAGGTGCGTGGCGTTCGGCGTCGACTGGCCGGCGCGGCCCTTGGGATCGCCGCCCGCGACGTTGAAGTAACGCAGCGCGACATAGTTGAAGTCATACGCCTTGGCGACATCCTCCAGCATCCACTCCACCATCAGCTTGGAGCGGCCATAGGGCGAGAGCGGCTTGAGCGGCTCGTCCTCCGTCACCGGGTTTCGCGACGGATCGCCATAGACCGCCGCCGTCGAGGAAAAGATGAAGCGCTTGATCTCGCAGCCCGTCGCGGTCTCCAGCAGATTGCGCGCCTTGGCGGTGTTGTTGAGATAATAGCCGAGCGGATCGGCGACCGACTCCGGCACCACGATCTTCGCGGCGAAGTGGATGATCTCGTCGACGTCGTATCGCGCGACGGTTTCGGTCACGAGGTCTTCGTCGCCGAAGTCGCCGACGACCAGGGGGACGCCCTCCGGAACGGCCCAGCGAAAGCCGGTCGAGAGATCGTCGAGGACAACCGGCTTTTCGCCGGCGTCAAGCAGTTCCAAAACCATGTGGGAGCCGATATAACCAGCGCCACCCGTCACCAAGACCGTCATCGTCAACACCCGTTCATGCGATTTCGTCACAATTAAAAGGCGGAACCTAAGTTTACGTCAACCTCCCCGCCCGAGCGGCTCCTCCATCAAGCAACGGACCCTTCATGAGCAAGCGCATTCGCAAGGCTGTTTTACCCGTCGCCGGTTTGGGCACGCGCTTTCTACCAGCCACCAAGGCCGTGCCGAAGGAAATGCTCACCGTGGTCGATCGTCCGGTGGTGCAGCATGTGGTCGACGAGGCGCGCGAGGCTGGCATCGAACATTTCGTCTTCGTGACCGGACGCGGCAAGGCGGTGATCGAGGACCATTTCGATATGTCTTACGAGTTGGAGGACACGCTTCGCCGCCGTAACAAGACGAAGGAATATGACGCGCTGATGGCGGACCTGCCCAAGGCCGGCGCCACCAGCTTCACGCGCCAGCAGGCGCCGCTGGGCCTCGGCCACGCGGTTTGGTGCGCGCGCGACATCATCGGCGACGAGCCTTTCGCCGTGTTGCTGCCCGATATGATTACGCTGCCGAACGGCCCGCGCAAGAGCCGCTGTCTCGCCCAGGCCATGGAGGCCTATGGAAAGCACGGCGGCAATATAATCGCGGTGGAGGAGGTTTTGCCGAGCGAGACGCATCAATATGGCATTGTGAGCGTCGGCGCGGATTACGGCCACAGTTTCGAGATCAAGGGCATGGTCGAAAAGCCGCCGCAAGGGACGGCGCCGAGCAATTGGATGATCTCGGGCCGCTATATTCTCGAGCCCGAGATTTTCGAGTTGCTCGAGAAAGGCGAAAAAGGCGCGGGCGGCGAAATCCAACTCACCGACGCCATGATCAAGCTCGCGGCCACGCAGCCGTTCCACGGCGTGCGCTTCGACGGCAAGACCTACGACACGGGCTCGAAACTAGGATTTTTGGCCGCCAACATCGCCTTTGGGCTGGAGCGTCCGGACATAGCCGACGGGCTGCGGGCGGAGATCAAGCGGCTGCTGGGGTGACGCGGCGCGCTTTCCTTCTCTCGCCCGCGGGAGAAGGTGGCCCCGCGGAGCGGGTCCGATGAAGGTTCTGGGGATGTTCCGACCTTGCTTAGGGGAAGGCCTCAAAGGACTGATCGCGACGCAAATATAGTGGATGTCGCGGATGGCCCGCCTTCGTCTTTCCAAGACATTTCAATATTGCGCCTGGCACGACGCCCCGAATTATATCGAGAGCGCTCTTGTCGCCGCCATGAAACGCTCCGCGACAACCCCAGGCGCAGATAATCGGCACTCCGTTTTCAATCGACCTTGCCGCGATCGTCTCGATGGCTTTTCGATTATCCTTGCCGAATGGATCGTCCGCCAGCCGTAGTTCATCCGAATACCGGGTTCGCCAAGCGAACAGATTAGCAACGACAATGCCGCTCGCGCCTTCGCGCCTCGCAAACTCCATACAACGGCGAATGGTGGGATCGTCTCTTTCGGCGTCCGCGTCCGACGGATTCAGCATGACGAAAGGCAGCAAATCATCCTCTCGCTCACCCCATCGCCGCGTGAGTTCGTAGCGATAAAGGCCGTCCCGCGAAATATTCGCGGTCTTTCGGATCGGTAAATCATTCGAAAGAGTCATCAAATCAATTGAATAATGATTGCGACTTGGCTGAAACCGCTCCCAGCGGGCCTCATCGGCCCCCCTAAAGTGACGCCACCCTTCCCCCACTGCGTGGGAGAAGGAAGGTTCGCTTCGCTCACCGCTTCTTTTTGCGCAGCCTGATAATCACGTCGCAGCCGACGATCTCCATGCCCTCGGGCGGCGCCGGCAGGCGCGCGAATTCGACCGAGCCGTCCACCGCGTCGAACATGCGGCCGGTGCTTTCGTCCATGAAATGATGATGCGGCGAGGTGCGGGTGTGGAAATAGGTGCGCGGCCCCTGCACGGCGATTTCGCGTAGCAGGCCGGCGCCGGCGAACTGGTTCAGCGCGTTGTAGACCGTCGAGAGGGACATTCGCAGCCCGGCCTCGCGCGCCTCGGCGTGCAGCGCCTCGGCGCTGACATGGCGGTCGCCATTGCCAAACAGCAACCCGCACAGAGACAGGCGCTGCACGGTCGGACGCAAACCCGCGTCGCGCAGCTTGGTCTTGAGTTCGCTCTCACTGGGGCGGCTGGCGCCTTCGCCTCGCGCGCCTTGCGGCCGGGTCGGCGCGCGATCGGCGCTGGTCGAGGGGACATGCGTCATTTGTTACATTGCGCGGAATTCCGCGCTCCCTGTTTGTCACGAATAGCTGAAGCCAGTAGAAGTCAGCGACCCGGACCTGTCAAACGAATTGCCGGAAAGTGTAATCTTTCCAAGGAAGGCTTGGCCGTCCTTGAGTCGACTCACCCGCCGGCGGAGACCGTCATGCAAATATCGCGCAAGCCTGCCTCCCTCAACCGGCGCGCCCTGCTGCTTGGCGCTGCGGCGCTCACCTGCGGCGGCGGCCGCGCTCTCGCGCAGGCCCAGGATTTTCAGTCCTTTGTGCAAAGCCTGTGGCCCGCCGCGCAGGCCGCCGGAGTCTCGCGCGAGGTTTTCGACGAGGCCGCGCGGGGCCTGACGCCAGAGCCGACGGTGTTACAAAAGCCCGCGACTCAGTCCGAATTCACCGTGTCGATTCCCGCCTATGTCGCGGGGGCCGTGACAACGAGTCGCGTCGCGCGCGGTCGCGCGCTGGCCGGCGAGCTGACGCATATGCTGAGACAGATCGAACAGCGCGACGGCGTTCCCGGCGAGATATTGGTGGCGATTCTCGCGGTCGAGAGCAATTTCGGAACGGCGACGGGCGGCGCCGACGTGCTGCGCGTGCTGGCGACGCTGGCCTGGAAAGGCCATATGACGCAAAAACTCAGCGACGAATATGTCGCCGGATTAGTGCTGCTGCAGCAGGGCATCCCGCGTCACCGGCTGCGGGGATCATGGGCCGGCGCGATGGGCATGCCGCAATTCATGCCCTCGGCCTATTTGAAATTCGCGACGAGCTTCGCCGGCGACGCCGCGCCCGACATCTGGACCTCGCAGCCCGACGCGCTCGCCTCCATCGCCAGCTTTTTGCATAAATCCGGCTGGAATCCGGCGCTGCCCTGGGGCGTCGAGACGCGCTTGCCGCAAGGCTTCGACTTCGCCGCCTTCGACATGGACTTTTCGCAATTTCGCGCGCTGGGCTTCACCGCCGCGAACGGCGAGGCGCTGCCGGCGCTGGGCGCGGCGAGCCTATACATGCCGGCGGGCGCGAGCGGGCCGGCCTTTCTGATCACGGACAATTTCGAAGTGATCCGCCAATATAACACGTCCGACGCCTATGCGCTGGCGGTGGCGATCCTCGCGGACCGCATCGCCGGCGCCAGCACGCCGCTAACGCCCTGGCCAAAAGTGACGCCGCTGACGACGGCGCAATGCAAGGACTTGCAACAGGCGCTGACGCGGCTGGGCTTTTATCACGGGACCATCGACGGCAAGCTGGGCCGGGTCGCGCGCAACGCCGTGCACGCCTATCAACTCAGCGTCGGCATGCAGCCGGCGGACGGACTGGCGACCAAGGCGGTGCTCGATCGGCTGAGAGGAGGGTAAGGCGTTAACGTCAAACCTCGATCACCAAACGCTCATCGAACTTGGGGTTCTCCTTCTCCAGACCGCGTTCGCCCGACCCATAGCCCTCGGGATTGCAGACGATACGACAACCGCCGACCTCATAGTCGAAACTCATGTGCGTGTGACCATGCACCCAAAGCCTTGGCTTGCCGCGCTCGATCGTAGCCGAAAGATCCGAGACGTAAGCGGCGGTCAGCATATTGTCGAGATGCTCGAAGGCGACCGATCTTCGATGCGGCGCATGATGCGTCACGACAACGGTGGGGCCGGCGAAGGGCCGCGCCAATTCGCTCTCGATATAGGCGAGATCGGCCTCGTGCCGAGCCAGCGCGTCGGCGGGCGTGAACGCAAGCGATCGCGCGCCATCGCCTATTCTGATGGCGCGATGATCCTCGAGCGCCTTCGACGCGTGAATCATCGCCTCATCTCTTATTCCGGGAAAGAAGTCGTAATCGGTCCAAAGGACGGCGCCGATGAACCGCGCGCCATTTATGACGACCGTCTCTCGGTCGAGCAAATTGACCCTTGTCCCGATCGCCGCAGCGCGTCCTTCCGAAAGCCGGGCCTCGATTTCGCCGCCATGAAATTCGTGGTTTCCGGGGACATAGACAATGGGACGTTCGGCGAGAGGGGGCTGCGACAAAAGGATGTCGACGGCTTCGCGCGGCGAGGCGGCGATGTCGCCAGCAAAAATGACGACGTCAAATTCCGGCGAACCCTCGGGCAAACTCCAGGATCGCCGGTGTTCGAGATGCAGATCGGAAAGGACAAGGAGCCGAATCATGATCTTATTCTGAACGGTTTGCGCGCCGCTGTCCCGTGGGCTGGCGAGGCGAAGCCATCCTTCCGCGGGAATCGGCGCCGCGGCCTTGAATTGGGAGCCAAGCCCCCAGGAAACACAAACCCCTAACCCGGACCGCGCCATCTAGAATTGCTGGCGACGCGGAAGACGGCTTGCCACCCGCTTTCGCCTGTGGCACAAGGCCGCCAGTTCAAGGCTGCGGTAGCTCAGTGGTAGAGCACTCCCTTGGTAAGGGAGAGGTCGTGGGTTCAATCCCCCCTCGCAGCACCATAAACTTCAAAGACTTATGGCGATTTCGGGGAGTGGCGTGGGTGTCAAACACCCACTTTACACACAGCTCGGCGACTCGGTTTGGGCATTGGCGACGAAGGTCGGCGCGCTAGAATCAGTTGGAGGGAGCCGTCAGGCGACCAGTTGGAGGCGGTGTTAACCTTGATTTTTGAGGTTAAGCGGTCGAGAGCAGATATAGAGATATAAGGATATGCTTATATGATGATTCTATAATATTACCGCTACATAGTTTAAAAACCACACGGAATCTGCGTGGAATTAACCAAAACGCCCTACCCTACCCCAAACATCGACGGATTTTACGCGCGATGACTCAGATAGGGTCTGTTTGGGCGTCCGGGGGGGGGTGCGGTTAGCGATCCTGGAGTCCGTTTCTCGACCGTCTGGGCGGCGCATGGCGCACAAGACCAAATCCAGACTCCCGCGCGCCTGCCGGGCAGGTTAAAGTCCCTAAATGGAGAATACCGATGTTGTCAGGTGACGATCTAACGATTGTCTTGTTTCTTGTTGGGCTCGCGGCCACCTTTGGGCTTGCCGCTATGAGCCTCGCAGGATGGAAACACAAGGCACTAATCGCATTGCTGTTTACGCTGGCAGGGGCGTTCGCGATTGGCGGCGTCTCTTGGCCATGGCTTAAATTAATCTCGCCGAGCGCCACCATAGTGGTTCAAGAAATAGCGAAAAGCCCAGTTTCATGGTTCTGCGTTCTTATATTTGGAATTATCATAGCGCTTCTAGCAAGCAAAGCTCATGTGATTAAACAACACGTAGCTGAAGAGTCATCATCTATTGATTTGATGTGGCATGGAGACACGCGACCACCGGATATGAAATCAAGCGTAAATATATTCAGATGGTATTCATTGCTTACTATCATCGCTACTCCTAATAAAGAATCAGGTATCATCGAGCAAAATATTATCATGACGACTCTATTAATTACATTTGATAAGCAAACAAAAGTTGGCACATTGAAAGTAACTGGAGAGAATATGATTATTCCTCAACACGAAGTGAAAGAGTTTAACCAAAGATACGCTATAATAGTTTTTACCGGCGTCGTGCCTGTGGGGACTACGAAAATAATTTCGATTTGATCTTCAAGTGCCCCATAGAATTATTTGATTAACGCCTCAATATCGCAAGGCAGGCTAGCATGAAAGCTGCGGAGAACGTCCGCGCGTTTGGCTTCATCGCGATTATGGCTGGCGGGGTTGATGGCATGGTTGCCTAAGTCTGGCGTCGGGACTGGCGCTGGTCGGCGTCGATTGGGCTGGCGTCTGTCTGTCTGTCTGTTCTCGACCGTCGCATCGTTGATCGGGCAGTGTGTGGCGCGCTCGTTTTCGCAGGTTTGCAGGTTTCGCAGGTTTTCGCGGGTCGATGGTTTTCGACCTGCGAAAATTTTCCCCTTGTTCTTCTAGGGCTTCAGCGCGCTTTCGCAGGTTTCACAGGTTTAACAGGTAAAGAAAGAGAGAGAGAGGACCTCCACACACCCGCCCGTCCAGCGCCGCCCTCTTCCCC
>PLAI01000251.1 GCA_003134075.1 Methylocystaceae bacterium
GACCTACAATAACAGTCCATATTCTTTGGATGTTCCAATTGCGAGGTATTTATCGAGAAATGATGGATTGCCTCCCAGATCGATTCAAGGATCGACGTCTTGCTATTTGAAATCATTTTTGCAGATCGCTAGATATCCGGATTATAGAATCGATGGCGAAGACCATATACTGAGCTTTCTTGCGAATGTATTAAATCTCCGCGTCGAATATATAGATATAGCTACGGTTTTGTATAGACAGAACTCTCAAGCCGCGTACAACAATGGAACGGCGCATAAAGCATGGAGCCTGGATGTCGAAGCGCGCTACAAAAGGAGATTGGCATCAAATGTTTACTGTAATACATACCTCGTAGAAATGTATGAACTATTCGATAAATCCAATTATTTCATGAACGATGCGAATATCATATTATTGCGCGACGAAATGCGGTCAATTAATGACATGCTAGATTGGGATCAGAAAAGCCTTATTGAAAGATGTATAGGTATGGTGAGCAGTATTCAAGACATAGGCCGCACGAGGTGGAAAGCGGCGAGGCTTTTTGGCGCATCGCCTAACTATCAGCCACTTAAATTCCTAAAACAAAGTCTATCCTAGAAACCGAGAAGGACCCATCTCGTAAAGGAAACAGGCGCATGCTCAACATTTATGTGTTTTCCTACAATCGGCCGCAATTTCTCGAAAACTGCCTGTCGTCAATTCAGCGTCACGCTCCTGGCGCGGGGGTCCACGTTTTGGATGACAACAGCGTTGACCCTGGCGTCGCCGAGGTGCTCGATAAATGGATGAGAAAGCGGTCGGTCAAGGTGATCCCGCCCGGCATGACGACGTTGGGGCTGCACGGGGGGCTTTACAATAACATGCAAAGGGCTTTCGATCATGGCCTGGACTCTGGGGCCGATATTGGACTTTTCATTCAAGACGATATGCAGCTGGTGCGGGAGATAACTCCGCAAGACATAGCTGTTGCGCGCAATTATTTTTCATTGACTCCCAACGCCTTAGAAATGAACGTTCTTTTTTTCAAGGAGATGTATCGTGAAAATAACAACGGAAGCTATAGTTTAGATACAAGTCTTAACATATATCATAGCAAGGATTGGGGCAGGACAGCGCCTGCTTGCTTTTGCGATGTTGGTATTTTTCATTTCGGCAGAATGAAGGAACTATCCTGGAGCTTTGAGCAGGGGGAAGGAGAAAACGACGAAAAAGCGCAAAAATACTCGCTAACCATGGGATGTTACGCTTTCCCATTCATGATGAACCTGCCTTTTCCGAAGACTGAGTACTACCGGAGCAAACTACTATTGCTTCGCGCCTAAGAATGGTGGGTCGGGGCGGGATTTTTTCCCTATGACCCGATGGCGCCCAGCGACGTGACCCGCCTGTTTCAGCGAGACCTGGCGAAGCTTCCCGAAGCCGAGCAGTTTTTGCGCCCGCGCGGCCTCAACAGACCCGGGCCCTGGATTTTTGGGGGAGCCGTTATAGGAGTAATCGAACTCGGCGGGATCCGCGGCAGAATTGCGGGGTTGGCGGGACGTACAATCAAAACCGTGCATGATGGCAAAATTGCGCTTAAAGAACTTATGGCGCGTGGCTCTATATTCTAGACCCAATTGTAACGTTTACGCGTCGACGTCGCACATCAAGGAATTGTCATGAGTTCAGTTTCCGTTGCAATGGCGACCTACAATGGCGAGGCGCATATCCATGAACAGCTGCTCAGTCTCGCGAATCAGAGCTTGGCTCCAGTAGAGCTGGTTGTTGCGGACGATTGCTCGGGCGATAGAACGCTCGACATCGTGAGGGAATTCGCACGCACTGCACCCTTCGCGGTCCGGATTTATGAAAACGAGACACGCCTCGGATATCGCGCCAACTTCATGCGTGCGGCGTGTCTTTGCACCTCGGATCTGATTTCCTTTTGCGACCAGGACGACATTTGGAACCGACGAAAAATTGAGACCTGCGCTGAATGCTTTCAAGACCCAAAGGTCTTGCTTGCCTATCACAACGCCGTCGTGATTGACGCCAAGGGGCAAGAATTGGGAACGCTGGATTGGCGAGCGGCGCCGCGCTCCTTAAATCCGCCCATGTCCATAAATCCTTGGCTTATCGGTCCGGGCTTCACCCAAGTCTTCAGACGCTCGCTTCCAGCCTTCCTCGATCTTTGGAGCGACTCGAAAGACCAAAATGCGTGTGGCGAGCCGATGGCTCACGACCAATGGTTCTTCTTTCTCGCCGCGACGCTCGGAAGCATCGCCTATCTGAGCGCGCCGCTCGCTTTCTACAGGCAGCACGGCGGGAATCTATGCGGTTGGAACGGAGCTTCGGCTTGCTCGAAATTCGAGCGCTATTTCACTGCGCGGGGCGCGGACGATTCCGTTCCACTCGAACGCGGCTGCCGCCGGCGGGCAGAGATCCTGGACGCGGCGCAGCCAAGGTTGGAAGGCGTGTGGCACGAACGCGCGGCGGAAGCGGCAATGCGCTATCGGCGGCTTGAACAGAAATATGCCGCTCGCAGGACGCTTTACACTGCGCCGCAAATAGGCCGTCGGCTGAAGGCCTTTCGGGAGATTCTCTCCCTTGGCGGATATGGCGATGACGATGTCTGGAAGTTCACCGGGAAAAGTCTCGCCAAGGATGTTTCTGTCGGAATTTTCTTTGGGCATCGCCTGCAACGCACGCCTGAGGCTCTCGAAGAATTCGAGTGAACAGGCTCGTGCTGGCGCTTGTCAACCAGGCCGCCCTAAGCGCCTTTTCAGAAGGGAATTGTCATGACCTCGGTTTCCGTCGCGATGGCGACGTACAACGGCGGCAATTACCTTTCCGACCAGCTTAAGAGCATCGCCGCTCAAACCCGATTACCTGGCGAGCTTATCGTATGCGATGACGTCTCCACGGACAACACGATGGAAATATTGTCGGATTTCGCGCAGACGGTGCCATTTGAGGTGAGACTATTCCGAAACGAAAGGAACGTTGGTTACGCGTTGAACTTCGAAAGGGCAATCGCTTCTTGTAGGGGTGAAATAATACTCCTAAGCGATCAGGATGATTATTGGAACGTAGATAAGGTGCATGTTATAGAATGCGCAATGGAGCAACATACATCCGCCTGGATGTTGATCGATGATGCGAAAATCGGAGATGAAAATCTGGAGACAACAGGGCTTACAGTTGTTGGTCAGGATAAAGCGGCCGGTATATCTTCAGACGAGCATCTGTTGGGCTGCTGTATAGCTTTCAGATCGTCGATGAAACCACTAATAATCCCTGTTCCATGGCGCAATTTTGGACACGACGGATGGACCAATTCGCTCGCCAGGGCGTTAGGGCGGAGATTGTATATCCAGGACACGTTGCAAATATACAGGAGACATTAATCCAACACTTCCAACCACATCACGACGACGACAAAGCCCGTGTCGCGCTGGGAATTGCTTAAGGCTCAGCTCAGTCGTAAGTATTTAAAAAAGGATCCTAGGGAGGCGTCTGAAGGTCGAATTGCTCAGTTGAGAGTATTGCGGGAAAGGATCTTGTCAAACGAACAATATTTTATAAAGATCCACGGCTTAGATTCCGAATTCAGATGCGCGATCGAGGAAATTGAGCGGCGTCTGGAAACGAGCCTGGCTCGTCAGTTTGTCCAAGATCAGCGCCTGGTCAGCCGACTGGCCTTGGCGACGGCCTTCTATCTCCGGGGTGGTTATATGGACTTCGAAGGGTTTAAAAGTCTTGCAAGAGATTTCCTGCGGTAAATATCCTCGATATATTCTGATGCAAAACAAAATCGTCAACCCAAAAAACAGTCTTCCTTTGTTGATTGCCGGCGTAAACTACTTGAGGTTCCGGGCAGCAGGGGGACTAAGCGGCCGCCCAGGGCGATGCAGAGGCAGACAGGGCAAGGAATTAAGTCATGACAATCGACGCCGAGATCAATAACACGCAGTCTGCGACGTCCGTCGTTGGCGCTGTCGAGACGCTGCGAACTTTTGGGAGCCGGCGCGTTCTATGTATCATCAGAACGATCGACCTCGGAGGTGGGGCCAAGCAGCGTTTTTAATGCGATTGACGAGTCAATTATTGGAAAAATTGTCCAAAATAAACTTTACTATGTCTGTCTTGTTAGAATCAATTCTAAGAGCCCGACTCGAAATTCAATCGGAACCGACTTTCGCTCTTGCGAGCCTTCGCATAAGGAAGAAAGCAAGGGCCAGTTGCAGCCATGCGAGCGAGGATTCGATTGTCGCCTCGAAATTCTTCGACAGGCGTCGCGCGCGATTGATCCAGCCCAGTGTTCTTTCGACGACCCATCTTTTCGGCAAGACGATGAAGCCCGAGACTTGTTTGTCCGCGCGTTTGACGACCGTGATGGAAATTCGGCTCGCCTCGAAAGCCGCCCGTTGCGCCTCGTCGCCCTGATAGCTGCCATCGACAAAGGACTTAGTCACCCACGGGCTTTTGCGATGCACCACGCTAAGCAGCGGCGCGAGGGCGTCGCGATCCTGGACGCTGGCGGCGGTGACCTGACATTCTATCGGCAGGCCGAGCGTATCGACGGCGACATGTCGTTTGCGGCCCTTGATTTTCTTGCCGGCGTCGAAGCCACGCGGCCCGCCGGCTTCCGCTGTCTTGACGGAATGGCTATCGACACCGACGGCCGTCGGCGCGGGTTCGCGGCCCTCGACCTCACGCGCGGCCATCACGAACACGCTGATGATTTGCGAACTAAGGCGATGCCGCAAAATAATTGAATCGATTTGGGCGACGGGGATTCCCAACGGCTATGGGGCTGTTTTATCCCGGCCACATGATTGATGAAACGGCGATTCGGAACCGTTACGAGGCGCTGCGCGCGGGTCTTGACGAACGAAAGCGTCGCCTGTTCGCGGCGGCGGAGGCTCGCCGGTCATGAGTTCGTC
>PLAI01000215.1 GCA_003134075.1 Methylocystaceae bacterium
GCCATTTCGTTGATGAAGGTGATCTTCGTCGCCAGAAAGGCGTTGGCCGCGTATTTGGTCAGTTCCGAGGTGCGACGCCCGACAAAATGCAGCGGCGGCTGGTTCAGGCTCAAAGGCCGGTAAATCTCGCTCATCACCTCGCGCGCGCGCGGATCGTCCGTGCCGATCACCACCCGGTCGGGACGCTTGAAATCCTCGATCGCCGCGCCCTCGCGCAAGAACTCTGGGTTCGACACGACAGCGAAATCGGCGTCCGGACGAAGCTCGCGGATGATGCGCTCGACCTCGTCGCCGGTGCCGACCGGAACCGTCGATTTATTGACGACGACCGTAAAGCCTTCCAGCGCCTCGGCGATGGTCTTCGTGGCGGCGTAGACATAGGACAGATCCGCGTGCCCGTCGCCGCGACGCGACGGCGTTCCGACGCCGATGAACACCGCGTCGGCGCCGCGAACCGCCGGGCCAAGCTCCGTCGTGAACGACAACCGGCCTTGACGCGCGTTGGTCGCGACGAGCTCGTCCAACCCAGGTTCGTAAATGGGAATCTCGCCGCGCCGAAGACGATCGATCTTCCCCGCGTCCGTGTCGACGCAGATCACCACATGACCGAAATCCGCGAAACACGCCCCAGAAACCAAGCCAACATAACCCGAGCCGATCATCGTGATCTTCATAACGTAATGTCTCTCATTTTTCGGGATCGCCGAACCAGCGAGGCGCGGCGTTTGCTGTCATCAGCCGCCAACGCCGAAAGCGGCCAAGGCCGCCATATTGACGATTTCCGCGTCGGTGGCGCCGAGTTGAACGATCTGGATGGGCTTGTCGAGTCCCACGATCAAGGGTCCAAGCACCGTCGCACCGCCCAATTCCTGCAACATTTTCGTGGAGATAGCCGCCGAATGAAACGCCGGCATGACAAGAACGTTGGCGGTGTCCTTGAGACGGCAGAACGGATAGGAGGCCATGAGCTGACGGTTTAGCGCGATGTCGGCGCCCATTTCTCCCTCATAGGCGAAGTCGACGCGGCGCTGATCCAGAATCCGCACAGCCTCGTGAACGCGGGCGGTGCGCTCGCCCGGAGGATAGCCGAAAGTCGAAAAGGCCAGCATGGCGACGCGCGGTTCGATCCCGATGCGTTTCGCGACGCCCGCGGCCTCGATGGCTATTTCCGCGAGATCGGCCGCCTCCGGCATTTCGGTGATCGCCGTGTCGGCGACGACCACGACACGGCCGCTGGCGAGCACCAAAGATGCGCCGATAAGCCTGTGGCCGGGCTTCTGGTCGACGACACGCCGGACATCCTCCAGCGCGTTGGAGAAATTGCGCGTGACGCCGGTCACCATGGCGTCGGCGTCGCCTTGCGCGACCATCGCGGCGGCGAAATGATTGCGGTCGGTGTTGATGAGCCGCTGGCAATCGCGGAACAAAAAGCCCCGGCGCTGCAAACGTTCGAACAGAAACTGCGCATAAACCGCGTTGCGCGATGACAGCTTGGCGTTATGCACTTCGATGCGGTCGCCAAGTTCCAGTCCAGCCTCGGCCGCCGTATGCAGCACGCGGTCCTCGCGGCCCACCAGGACCGCCCGGCCAAGCCCTTGATTGACGAAGGCGAGCGCGGCCCGAATCACCTGCTCTTCCTCGCCCTCGGCGAAGACGACGCGCTTCGGGCTGCGCCGCACCCGCTCGAAAATCGTCTGCATGACGGCGGCGACCGGATCGCGCCGAGCCGATAGCTCCGCGCGGTAGAGTTTAAGGTCAACGATAGGTCGGCGAGCGACGCCCGATTCCATCGCCGCCATGGCGACGGCCGGCGGCACGACCGAAATGAGCCGGGGATCGAACGGCGCGGGGATCAGATAGTCGCGGCCAAAGCGCGGCCGCGCGCCGCGATAGGCATTGGCCACCTCATCCGGCACGTCCTCGCGCGCCAATTGCGCCAGCGCCTTCGCCGCCGCGATTTTCATCTCCATGTTGATGGTTTTCGCGCGCACGTCCAACGCCCCGCGAAAAATATAGGGGAAGCCCAACACATTGTTGATTTGGTTGGGATAATCGGACCGGCCCGTCGCCACGATGGCGTCGGGACGCGCCGCCATCGCCTCTTCCGGCGTGATTTCCGGGTCGGGATTTGCCATGGCGAATACGATCGGGTCCTTGGCCATGGTTTTCAGCATGGCTGGCGTCAGCGCGCCCTTCGCGGAGAGACCGTAGAAAATATCGGCGCCTTCGAGCGCCTGCGCCAACGTGCGCGCGCTCGTCTCGATCGCGTGCGCGCTCTTCCATTGATTCATGCCCTCGACGCGGCCACGATAAACCACGCCTTTGGTGTCGCAGAGCGTGACATTCGCCGGATTAAAGCCGAGCGCCTTGGCGAGATCGAGACATGCGATGCCGGCGGCGCCGGCGCCGTTGCAGACGAGTTTCGCGGTTTTGATGTCGCGCCCGGTCAATTGCAGGGCATTGAGCATTCCCGCGGCCGAAATGATCGCCGTTCCATGCTGATCGTCATGGAAGACGGGAATATCCATCAATTCGCGCAACCGCTCTTCGATGATGAAACATTCCGGCGCTTTAATATCCTCGAGATTTATGCCGCCGAATGTCGGCCCCAGATAGCGCACGGCGCCGATGAACTCCTCGACATCCTTGGTGTCGACCTCGAGGTCGATCGAATCAATGTCGGCGAACCGCTTGAACAGCGCCGCCTTTCCCTCCATCACCGGCTTCGCCGCGAGCGCGCCGAGATCTCCCAATCCCAAAATCGCCGTGCCATTGGTGATGATCGCGACCATATTCCCCTTGATCGTGTAATCGTAGGCGAGCGAGGGATTTTGCGCGATCGCCAGCACCGGCGCGGCGACGCCTGGCGAATAGGCGAGCGAGAGATCGCGCTGCGTCGCCATTGGCTTCGTGGCGATGACGGCCAGTTTCCCGGGACGCCCGCGCGAATGAAACAGCAGGGCTTCCTTGTCCGTGACAATTTGGCGCTCTTGCGCCGGGGGCCTCGTTTCCGTCATGATCCGCCGTCTCTTAGCCGCCGCGTGCCGCGGCGCGGCGACCATATTCATAGCGTGCGCGCTTGCACAAGCCTGTTAGGGGAAGATCAGGCTTGCCGGCGCGGCGAAAATTAGCGATTGGACCGGATTTCATTCATGCGCGCCCCACCTAGAGCCATGATGCGAGTCACCGTGGCGGCGCCTTTACTTCGCGCCGTGATGCGATTTGGCGCGATCTATTGTTTTATAATCCTTTTTGGATCGAATTCGGGCCGCGCCGCGGCGCAGGGCGGTTTGATGCCCGCCGCCGAGGAGGGCCCCTGTTCACTCGAGCGGGCGAGTCCGGCCATTGTGGCGCTAGTCGACGAAGACTTCGATTTGCTGCTCGACGACGGACGCCGCGTCGCTCTCGCGGGTCTGGAGTTCCCGTCCTCCGGCAGCCAAGCTAAAACAATACGTGAAGCGGCCCTTTCGCGGCTCTCGAACTGGCTCGCCGGCGAGCAAATCTTTTTATCCCCACTCGCCTCGGGGCCCGATCGGTGGGGTCGCGCGCCCGCGCAGGCGATCGCCGCCGCGGATTCCTCGCCGGACGCTCCGCTCGTTTCGGTCGGCGCCGCGCTGCTGGCGGAAGGGCTCACGCGTTTTCGGCCCGATCCGGTCGCGGCGCCTTGCGCGAAGACCTATCTTGACGCCGAGAAACTCGCGCGGGACCAAAATCTTGGCGTTTGGATCAGCGATCCGGTCGTCGAGGTCTCCGGCGCCGGAGAGGCGGTCAGGGCGGCGCTGGCGCGCAAAAAGGGCATGGCGGTCGTCTCCGGCGTGGTTCAATCGGTCGGCGAAGCGCCCGGCGCGGTCTACCTGAATTTCGGTCCGCGACGAAGCGTCGATTTCGCCGTTGTGATTTCGAAGCGGAATATGGGTATATTCGAACAAAATGGCGTCACTCCCCGAGCGCTCTATGGGCGACGCATTCGCGTGCGAGGCTTGATTGAAACGAACTATGGACCGCGGATGGAGATCGCCGCCCCCGCCGAAATCGAGATTCTCGACGCTGCTCCGATCCGCTGAGCGTCGCTGGCGAGCCTTGGCGGCGATTTGCGGTTTCGGCATCCTCGCCCTCGGCGGTTGCGCGCAACTGGAGCAGCAGGGACAGCTTTTCGAGATAAAGCCGGCGCCTTCGCGTTCGCCGCAAACCGCGCCGCGCGTGGACAACCGTAATTCGGTCCAGCACAAGGAGCTTGTGGCCCAATTTGGCGGCGAGTACCAGGCGCCCGCGGCCGAAGCTTATCTCGACGCCATTTTGGTCAAGCTGGCGCGCGCCAGCGACTATCCCAATCAAACGGCGTACAAGGTGACGATCCTCAACACCCCGGTCGTCAACGCCTTCGCCTTGCCTTCCGGCAATCTTTATGTGACGCGCGGCCTTTTGGCGCTCGCTGGCGACGCCTCCGAGGTCGCGGCTGTCATGGCGCATGAGATCGGTCATGTGACTTCGCGCCACAGCGCGCTGCGCGCCGAGCGCGAACGCGAGGCCGCCGTAATCACCAAAGCCGCCGAGGTCATCCAGAACAAGCAAAAAGGAGAGGAGATTCGCTCTTCGCAGCGTCTCTCGGTGGCGAGTTTCTCGCGCCAGCAGGAGCTGGAGGCCGACGCCATCGGCGTGCGCGTGATCGCGCGCGCGGGCTACGATCCCTATGGCGCCTCGCGCTTTCTCACGGCGCTCGGGAAATCCTCGGAGCTGCGCGCCGCCCTCTACAGCAAGAATAAATCCTCGATCGATTTCGACATTCTTTCGACCCATCCCTCTACGCCGGATCGCGTGGCGCGGGCTGTCGCGGCGGCGCGCCAGATTGGAGCTCCGGGAATCGGTCAGCGCGATCGCGAGGGCTATCTCGCGGCGATTACCGGGGTCGCGTTTGGCGACGATCCCGCCGAAGGTTACGTGCGCGCGCGCGTGTTCACGCATCCGCGGTTGGGCTTCACCTTCGTCGCGCCCGAAGGCTTCCTTCTCGAAAATTCCGCCGAAGCCGTATTTGGCGTCCGCGAGAAGGAAAACGAAGCGTTGCGTCTCGACAGCGTGCGAGCGCCGACCTCCCAGTCGCTGGAAAGCTACGTCGCGTCGGGCTGGGTCGACGGCCTGTTACGCTCTTCGGTGCGGCGCTTGGAGGTAAACGGTTTGCCCGCCGTGACAGCCACCGCTCGGGCTGGCGAATGGAACTTCAGGCTCGCGGTGATCCAACTGGACAACGAGGTCTATCGCCTGATTTTCGCCATGCGCGCGCTCAACGAAGACACCGAGCGTCGCTTCGACGCTTCGATCGCGAGTTTCCGCCGTCTCACCCCGCAAGAAGCCGACGACGTGCATGGTCTCAAGATCGCGGTGGTGACGGCCGCGCCCGGCGACACGATCGACACATTGGCGGCGCGCATGGTCACGCCAAACCGCCCAGTGGAGTATTTTCTGCTGCTTAACGAACTGGATCCCGGCGCGGCGATAATTCCTGGAGAACATTACAAGATCGTAACTGAATGACCGCGCCGGCGCTGAAGGCTGGCCTTGGCCCATGTTCGGTCCGTAATGCGTGCGACGGGGGGCAATCATCGATGATAATGGTGCGCGTAAGGGGAACAATAGAACGCGAGAGCCCCCGAAAGATCAATCTTTGGAGCCCTCGAAGCTCGCGTTACCTCCGACTCGCGACGACGACCTCCTCATTCTTCCGATGACGGTTCCGGCGCCTTCCCCGAGCCATCTCCCTC
>PLAI01000208.1 GCA_003134075.1 Methylocystaceae bacterium
TTCGCGGGGCCACCTTCTCCCAAAAGTGGGAGAAGGAAGAGACGTCGTTTGATTCAACTTCAATAACTTAAATCGTTAGGGCGTTCCCTTCTCGCACTTGTGGGAGAAGGTGGCCCTTGCGTTAGCAAGGGCCGGACGAGGGCTCTCGCCGGTCCCGCATGCCCCCTCTACGCGCCGGTCGCGGCGCGCTTCTTCTTTTTGATGACGATGGTGATCTTCTTGCCTTTTTTGGAAAGTTTGACGGACTTCAGCACGCAGGCGCCCGAGGCGACATTGCCGCCAAGACCATCCATCCACTCGCGCAGGAGAGCGCTATTCGTCATCTCATCGACGCTTCTGTCGAGCACGGCGGCCTCCTTTATTCAGCGGCCAAGCATAGCAGGCAAGCGGGCGATTTGCGAGCGGGAGCCGTTGGACTGGATAATGATCGGAAGGGTTAGCGCACGCCTACGCCGTCGCGAGACTCTCGAACAGAGCGCGCCCGTCGATGCCGCCCACCAAGGGATCGATCAGATTTTCGGGATGCGGCATAAGCCCAAGCACATTGCGCCGCGCCGAATAAATCCCGGCGATGTCGTTACGCGAGCCATTGGGATTGGCCGCGCCGCCGATATGGCCCGACCCGTCGCAATAGCGGAAGGCGACGAGTCCCTCGCCCTCCAGCCGCGCGATCCCTTCGTCGTCGTCCTCGTAATTGCCCTCGCCATGGGCGATGGCGACCTCGACGATCTGGCTCTTGGCGTAATGGCTCGTGAAGGCCGTGTCGTTCCGCTCGACGCGCAAATGCTGCATCTTGCAGACGAAGCGCAGATTGGCGTTGCGCATCAGGACGCCCGGCAGCAGCCCGCTCTCGCATAAAATCTGAAAGCCGTTGCAGACGCCCAGCACCAGCCCGCCGCGCGCGGCGTGGGCGCGCACCGCGTCCATGATCGCGGCGCGGCCGGCGATGGCGCCGCAGCGCAGATAATCGCCATGGCTGAAGCCGCCGGGCAGCACGACGAGATCGACGCCGGCCGGCAGTTCGTGATCGTCGTGCCACAGCATCGCGGGCTGGGCGCCCGTCGCCTGGCGCAGCGCGCGGGCCATGTCGCCCTCGCGATTGGAGCCGGGGAAGACGATGACGGCGGCTTTCATGTTCGGCGGGGCCTAGAGTTCAATGGCGTAATTCTCGATCACGGTGTTGGCGAGCAGCTTTTCGCAAGCCGTCGTGAGGCTCGCGCGCGCGCCGTCTTTGTCGGCGGCGGCGATCTCCACGTCGAAAACCTTGCCCTGGCGCAGGCTGGCGACGCCGGGAACGCCAAGCGCGGCGAGCGCGCTCTCTATGGCCTTGCCCTGCGGATCGAGCACACCGCTCTTTAGGGTGACGGTGATGCGGGCTTTCATGAACTCCATCCGGCGCGCGAGGTTTGGCATGCGTTGGTTTTTCTTGGGTTAGCGGCGCCGGCGGGAAAGCGCAAGTTTTTTGGGCGGAGTCCGCTACTGCCCCGGCGTCGCCAGCCTCAATTGCGCGACCGCGAAGGCGACGAGCGAGGGATGTGCGCGCAGCGGGCCGATCTCGACCGCGGCCATATTGGCCAGCGCCCGCGCGAAGTTTTCGGTGGGCTGGCCGTCGGCGGCGAAAAGATGTAAATCTTGATCTGGGCCGGCAGCGATTCCCTCGGCGATGTGGATCGCGTAATTATTGATCCTGATCAAGTCCCCGGAGCAATCGACGAGCGTCGCCGGCGGAGTCCCCTCATGCGCGAAAATGCGCGTTTTTGGCTCCGTTTCGCTCGTTTCATGCGGGATTATGCTCGGCGTCGTGGGGGCGGGGGCTTGGCCGGTCAACCGCGCCCGCGCGGGCGGCGGGCGGCGCAACCCCGCCCTCGGCGCGCCGTCGGGCAAATGCGTCGCCAGCCAGCGCGCCCGCACCGTGTTGAACAGCCCATGCGGCGCGAGGCCCATCGGCAACGGCCTTTGCGGCAACATTCCCATCGGCACGGGTCTTTGCGGCAACAACCTTGAAACTCCACGGGAAACCCCGATCGCCACGGCCGGCGCGGCGCATTGCGACGGCGCCCAGCGCGAGGCGATCTCGCGCGCCGTATGGCGTTTGAATTCAATGTAATAGCGGCGCAGCAGCAGCGCCGCGACGGCCGCGCCTTCCTCGGCGCTGGCGAAGGCGACATGGCCGTCGGGGTCGGAGGCGATCTCGCCGTTCCAGCCGGCGCGCTTTATGCACCAGTAATTGTTGAGTTTTACGCAACGCGGGGTTTGCGCCGGCACCGTTCCCGCGAATTGTTTCAGCGCGCCGAGCGGCGGCAGATCGAGCCCAAGCGCGCTCTCGAATCGCCAATTGCCGACCGCGCGTTCGTGCGGCTGATAGGCGGCCGGAGCCGCCAGCGCCAGCAACGGGGCGGGCGCCAGACGCAAGCGCGGCGCCTTGGGCGGGGTCGCCAGCGCCAGCAGCAGCATCAGGGATTCGAGAACCATCGCAGCTCTTTAATCGCGCGAAAACTTTAGTCCGCGTCGTCGGCCTCGTCGCGCAGGTCGGCCGGCGTCACGAAACGATGGAGCCGCGCGGCGCCCTTGGCGACATTGGCCCAGCCGCCGCTCGGAAAATCCAGTATCGCGAGCGAGGCCGGCGGAAATTTGATGCGCATGCGCGAAATCTCATCCGGATCGCCGGCGCCGGCGAGCGCGTCCGCGAGTTCGCAAAAGCCGGGATTATGGCCGACCACCAGCATGGTCACGACCTTTTCGGGCGACTGGCGGAGAATATCGAGGAGATGATCGACCGAGGCGGAATAGATCGAATTTTCAATGAGATGCGTCACATGGACGGGAAAGGCCTCGAGCACGCGCTCCAGCGTCTGCCGGGCGCGGCGCGCGTTGGAGGCGACGGCGAGCTCCGGCGTCATGCCCTGCGCGACGAGAAATTCGCCGACACGGTGGGCGTCCGCGAGGCCCCGCCGGGTGAGCGGACGTTCGCGGTCGCCGCCGGCGGATTGCTGGGCGGCCTTGCCATGCCTGAGGAGAAGAAGTCTACGCATGCGAATCTTTTAACATGCGATTCTGGCGCTCCGCACCTGCCCGCGCCGATAATTTACGGGGAGTGGGGATAACTCATGGCGGCGTCGTCGCCGCGGGCCAGGAACTCCGCCTTGCGCACGGCGCCCGAGCCAGAATGTCGGGAATGAACGTCGCGCGCGTCGCCGCCGCGACATTCATCGCCGAGACGTGCCGGCTTTCGGCTTACGTAAGGTGATAAATGGTGGACTTGGCATGCGTCGCCGTCCACCAGTCACCGCAACTATTTACATGCCTTGGCGGGGGGCGCCAGCACGAGTTCCTTCATCTCGCCGGCCACGACCAAATGGCCATAATCGATTTTCAAAACGTGGACGACGCCATTTTCATAAAGTTCGTAGCTCTTGACATAGAGGGGCGTGCTGTCGGGCGCGTCCGGCTGGAAATAGGAGACCGTCACCGGCCAGTGTCGCAATCCCTCGAGTTGCTGAATCTTCAACGCCTTTTCGGTCGCCGGAGCAGTCGACGGCTTGCCGATCACGGTCGAAGCGTCGAGGACCGGGGTTCCCTGCCCGGAGCCGTCGAACACCTTGGCTCGGAACATCTTCTCGTCATTATGCGCGGCCGCGAGCGTTCGTCGCAGATATTCCGCGGGGAACAAGGCCTCGCCGTCGACGTCTCGGCTTTTGACCGATCCGAGCGTCACCGCCAACCCGGACCCGCCCGTTTTCTTGGCCTTTCCTTTCACGCTTTTGGGCGCCGCCGCGCCCGACTTGGATTCGAAATCGAAGTCGAATCCATTGCCGTCCGCGGTTTCGAAGGTGG
The DNA here is from genome assembly GCA_003134075.1 of Methylocystaceae bacterium. Lineage (GTDB taxonomy): Bacteria > Pseudomonadota > Alphaproteobacteria > Rhizobiales > Beijerinckiaceae > Methylocystis. The sequence continues at coordinate 3,835 of PLAI01000208.1, forward strand.
CCGAGCGGAGCTCCACCAATTGCGGCTCCCCCTGGCCGGTTCGCACCTCCGTCACTTGATGACGGATCTCCTGATATCCCTGGCAGGAGGAGCCCGAGAGATTAAAGGAGAGGCGCCCGCGTCCGCCGGCCCCGCCCGCGGCGAGGCTCGCGTCCGACAGCGACAATTCATAGACCGCCCGATAGGCGGCGAGCCCTTGCGGCGCGGTCGCCCGCGACGCCGCGGCCTGGTCCGCCACCGCCAATTTCGCGCTAAGCAACGCCGCGCCGCCAAACGCCAGCACGCTTAAGATTCGAGGAAGTCCCATTAGGCAGCTCCGTTTCCGGGATCCAGCCGGCGCGTCCTCGCGAGGCGCGCGCCTTCCGCGAACGCGCGAACGGACTCGCGCGAACACGTTGCTGACGATCCTTAATGGTGATCGGTTTGATTTCGCGGGATCTTATCGCCCGAGGCGTGACCCAGCCGTTGCTGTCTGGATCCGATAATACGACCGCACGCGAGTGTCAAGTAGTATGTCGTAAAAATAATTAGCTAACGGCTAAGTTTACGTCGGACAGATGTCCATCGAAGCTGAGCGTGACTCGGCGTTATTTGCCAAATCCGCGAACACTTCCGCTGACTTCGCCTACTGGATTTATGCATTCTCAATTTGACGACTTCGAAATTCCACATACGAATATATAGATTAGCAAATCTTGTCTTTATTGGCGATTGGATTGCAAAATTGTAATAGTATCAGCTTAAACGCAAACTTAACATAATGTAAATGCGTAGGCATAGGTGGGCGCAATAATATGTATGACCATGCTCAGGCTGGCATGAATGATCAATAAACTGTAGCTTATCCGAAAATAATGTGTCGTCAGAGGTTAGATTATTACTAAAAAAATGTGCTCCATCTCTTGATAACATCGGCGTCCGCTCAAGGTGTAATCCAAGATCGTGTGCGATAGATTAGCTCATGCTCGCGGTCAAGCAAGCGAGAAGCGAGGACGCGTCGCGGTTCGCGGCGGGAAAATCGTTTCTGTTAGGAGGCAATCATGTCCTACAATGGCTTAAAGACCACGTTGGCGGCCGCCGCTGTTATCGGTGTTGGGGCGCTCGCGTTTCAGGCCCAGGCCGACACTTACTGGCGTCACCGGCGGCATGTGGTGTTTATTCACCATCACCGTGCGTTGTTTGTTCCGGTGGCTTCGGCCTCCATGCCGCCGCCCGCTGGTTACGGGATGAACGGCGGTTACGGCAATTGCATCAAGAGAGATCCCGTTTGGACGACGAGGGGATGGCGCAGCGATTGGGTGATCGACTGCGCGGGCAAGGGCGCCGGTTATGGTGGTACTGCCTATTACGGCGCTCCCGTGGCTTCGGTGGCTCCCGTGAGTTACGGTTACGCGGGTTACGGAGGTTACGGTTACGGGGGTGGGCCCATCGGCGGTTTGTTCGGCGGTCTCTTCGGCTGGTGAAGCGCCGACCGGCGCGGTCCGGCCACCTAGCGAGGGCGCCGTCCGCGAGAACGGGGCCCTTTTCTTCGACCCGATGCGGACCGCCGCTGTCCGATATCTCGCGTTCAACCCCGTCAGGGCGCGGCGAGCGGCCAGGACGACGTCCTGGGGCGCGTCGCGCCGGATCGCGCGCTTCGACGATTTTTTGGAAGTCACCTTCGAGACGAAATGCCTGATCGGGCGGCCTATGGGTTCGCCCGAGTTTTTGGAAAAGGCCGAAGCGATTTTGGGACGAACCGTCCAGCCGAAGCGACCCGGCGGAAAGCCGAAAGCGGTCGAGCAAAATAGGCAAATGATATTATGGCGCCGTAATTCTCTGTTGATCGGCGCCGTGGACGAACAGCAATTTTCGGTTTTCATTGGCAGTTAAGCAAGTTCCTTAGGCGAGTTCGAACCTCTCGATTGTATCGTCCGCTCGCGCTGAAATCGGGGGTGGACATGTTCAAAGTGAAGTTCTTCATTGTATTGCTTGCGCTCGTTGGCGCGGCGTCATTCCCCGTGTCGAGCTACGCGGGAAGCGGTCTGGGAAGAGAAGTGTTGGCGGACGCCGGCATGGTCGAAGATGCAGTGATGGCCCCGCCTCCACCCGGTTTTGCCGGGCCGGTCGTTCCCGTTCGAGGTTTGACCTACCAGGACTGGTTGCAGAGCCAACATCCGCCGGGTGCGATCCTCTACAATATGCCCTGCACCGTGTCGGATGGCGTGCGTCAGCATGGCGTGCCCTGCGAGGCGGTCGCCGTGGCGCTTTCGGGCCAATTCATCCCTGGAGTTTATCCGGTCGAGCAACCTGTGCTGGTCTATGCCGAGGCTGAGCCCTGCTATTACGACGATGGCTGGAATGGCCCTGGCTATTATCTTCGCGGCTCCGCCTGGCGCCGTGGATATGGCTGGAGCGGGCGTCATCTATCTGGAGGTCGGCGCGCCGTGGGTTTCGGGCACGCGGGTTTTGGTGGTCGCGGCGCCTCTCATGGCGCGCATATTGCGTCCAGATCATATGGGCGTCGCCACTGAAACTCATGGCTGCCTCTCATGGCGCCGTTAATTAAGCCCCCGCCATGACGCGCTTCCCCGGCACCGTCGTCCCCCGGCTCGCCGCGTCGCCTTCACAGCAACTCCGGCAGGCCGCGGAAAATCGCATAGGCGCGGGTGATGGCGCGCGCGATCGACGGCGTGGAGTTGATCGGCTCGTAATCCCAGCGCTCGGCCGCGCCGTTCCAGGGCCGCACGGCGCCAAGGCGCTGCAATCTTTCGAGATAATCGGCGACCCTGCGGCTCTTGCCGGTGGCCGCGAATACATGAACCGGCGCGCCGGTCGCCGCGGCCTCGCCCACCATGTTCACGCTATCGGCGGTGACGATGATCGCATCGGCCATCGCCAGCATGGACGGGTAGGGGTTGTCCCCCGCGCCGTCCCACAGCCAACCGGCGCCCTCCGCGAGCACGGGCGCCAGCGCCTGCGCGACAAAAGGAGGCGTGCGCCGCGAGGCCGTGGCCATGACGCTAAAGCCTTGCGAAAACAGAGTGCGCACGACATCCGCCAGCGCCATCGCGTCGGCGGGCGTCAGCCGAAAATGCCTGTTGTTTCCGCCGATGAGCAGCGCCGCGCGCGGCGCCGGCAGGGCTTTGAGGCGCGGGTCGGGGTTTTCGCGCAGGCGCGCGAGCAAAGCGGGAGAGACGCGGTTAGCCGGCGTGACCGGCGTGAAGACGTTCGGCGCGAACAGCCCGTCGTGGACCGGCGCGACGACGAGATCGGCGGCGCGCGGCCCATTGGCCGGCGCGTTGAGATAGACCGTGAAGACATGGCCTTTCGAGGCGCGCTTCACGCGCCGCAGATAGGGGAGGGTCCGCCGTCCGCAGGCGAGCGCCATATCGGGCCAGGGCGGCGCGATGGGGCTGCCGGGACGGGTTTCGGTCTCCAGCGGATCGAGCGGCCCGAACGGCGCGACCGCGGCGTAGAATGGGCGCGGATGGATGTCGCGAATGTCCGGCGTGAGCCCCAGCGACTCGGCGATCCCGAACATCTGTGTTTCATGCCCGGCGCGGCCGTCCGAGAGGATGCGCAGGTCGAGCTTGGGCAGCGTGGCGAGCGCCTTGCCGGGCGGTGTGGTGGGCATCGGGGCTCCGTTTTTGCTGGCCAGGCGCTTTCTCTAGCTCCAGATTGTCTCCCTCGGCGCACAGGTCAAGGTGCGACTAGCTCTCCCCCGCCTCCGCGCGCTCAGAAAAACTTCTTCAGCCAATGTTCCGGGCGCGACTCCGGGCTCGATACCGGGAAGGCGTAGCCGATAATCACCTTGAAGATCAGCCGGTCGGAGCCCTGCGTAAAACCGTGGCCGACGCCGAAATCTACGTCAATGTCGCCGACCTTGAAATCGGTGACGGCGAAGAGATTATGCTATTGCTTGCACAAGGGAGAGAAATTGCCGATCTGGCCGAAGTCGGCGTAATATTCGAAACCCAGCGAAAAATCCTTTTCGAATTTATGCGCCAGCCGCGCCGCCGGCGCGAATGTGGTCGCGCCGTAATTGCCGGGGGCGAAATCGACGATCGGATTGACGATGAATTCGAACGCCGCGTTGCGCACGCCGACGATCGGCCGCAGTTCCGCGCCAAAGCGCGTTTGCGAGAACATTGGGGTCGTATAGCTGAACTCGAAATTGGCGCCGTAGAAGAAGTCGCGCTTCTCCGCGTCCAGGGTCACGAACAGCGTGCGAACTTTGAAGCCGTTGGAGAAGAAGCGCCCCTCCTGGTCGAAGGCGAAGGGGGCGTAGAGGCCAAGCTCCCACCAATCGGTGACGCCATAGGCGAGTTCCGGCGTCCCGTTCAGGCTGTGATTGGGGACCAATCCGCCGGGGAAATCGGGCTGGGTCGGGCCGCGCGCGGTATAATTGAGATGTTGCTCCAGCGTCCATTGGCCGACCTCGGCGATCTCGGCGTTATAGACCTGGATCTCGTCGGTCGCGCGCGCCGCTGGCGGCGCGACGAGCACAAAAGCCAAAGTGGAGCCAAGGATGACGCTCCGTTTGCGAGAATCGTTGTTCATGGGGGCGAGCCGGGTTCCGCGCCGAACTGGAAGCCGACGGAGCCTCCTTTTTTCGGGCGCCGTTTTCAAGAAGAAATATTCATGATTTGATGCTCTAAACCACGTCATTCCGATTCGGCGGCCCGCGGGCCGGCCGGCTTGGATTGACCGGGCGGGCGGATGGATAAGGGTCGGGCGGATTTTGACGATAAACGCGAAAAGGCTCGCGGTTGCTCGGCGGCGCCTTTCGGGTTACGGTGCATGATGCTCAAGCTAGGCCCCATTTGCGCGACGCTTTTGGCGTGCCTGACTTTTTCTCTCTCGGCCGAGGCGCTCGAAAATCCCGACCTCGCGGATCTCGTCGCGCAATGCGCGGCCTGTCACGGCGCCGAGGGTATCGCGAAGGATGTGGAAATTCCCAACCTCGCCGGGCAGCACGACCGTTATCTCGTCACGCAGTTGCAAAACTTCCGCTCGGGTAAGCGCCCGCACAAGGAGATGCGCTACATGAGCCGCCATCTTTCCGACGAGGAGATCGCGGCCGTCGCGCAATATTACTCGCAATTGCGGCATTGAGGGTTCACATGAGGCTTCACTTACAATTTTCGAGATATGTGGTGGTCGGCGTCACGGCCACGCTGTCGCACTATTCGGTGCTCGTGGGTCTCGTCGAACTCGGCAAATGGCCGCCCGTGCCGGCGACGCTGGTCGGCTTCGTGGTCGGCGGCATCGTTTCCTACACGCTCAACCGTCGCCACACATTCGCCACCGACCGTTCGCACAGCGAGGCGACCTGGCGTTTCGCGGTGGTCGTTTCCTCGGTTTTTTGCCTCACTTACCTGTTGATGAATTTTTTCGTGAACCGCCTCGGCGCGCCTTATTTGCCGGCGCAAATGGTGACGACGGGCATGTTGATGTTCGTATCGTTCTTCTCTCACCGCCTCTGGACTTTCGCGCGCGCCGCGCAGCCATAGCGGCGTCTCACGAAGGGGGCCGGCGATGGGCGGTCGCGGGATCGTCGCGGTCGTCGCGCCAGCCGGGATGATGAAAGTGGACGACGTGATCGCCGTTGAATGACGCCACGGCGTCGTCGAAGCTCAGCGTCCCGACCCGCCGCCAGTTCTTGAACGTGCGCTTGGTGAAGCCCAGCAACGCGAACTCCGTTCCATCGTCGGTGACCTCGATATGAAAGGCGAGCTTGCGCTTGGGCGCGGGGTCGTCCTTGTCGAACATCTGGCCTAATACCTCGTCGCGAATATCGAGGTTTTCGCCTTCGATCCGCGGCGTGTCGGCCGTCATCAGCAGACGCATATAGGCCGGGCACTTCGTCGGTTCTTCCGGCGGCTTGCCAAGCTCGGCGATCTCGTAGAGCTGGCGCTGCGTCGCGATCTTGTCGGTAATCGTGAAGACGATTCCGGCCATCGCCGCGACCGGGAAAGCGACGAAGCCGGCGCGCGTCAGCGTGACGTCGGGCGCGTTGCGCAGTTCGGCGTCGTTGATGTAGCGGGTGTTGTCGCCGCAAATGTCCTCTTGCGCGACGAAACCGGCGGGGCGCAACGGCTCGGGGTGATCCGGGTCGGCAGTCGGATAGAGCTTGCCGGCGATCCCTATCGAGCGGCCGGTTTCGCCGCGATTGGGCTTTGACGCCGAATAGCGCGCGATCGCCAGCGCCTCGCTGCCCTTGGCGAAATAGCCGGAATAGCCGGTGGCCTCGGTGATGCTCCACCGCCCGGTCAGGCAGACGCCATTGGGATGGACGATGCGGCGATAACCCTTTTTATCCGCTCCCCAGCGCAAATCAGCATGGGAGTCGATGATGCGCGCCGCCGCCTGCCCGAACAGATATTTTTTGCCGAAACTCAGGATGCCGCGCAGCACGCTGGACAGCGTCGTCTGATAGACCGGAATCGGCGGCTCGCCGGCGCCGCCCCAGATTTTTTGATAGGGATTGGCGAAGATCGCGTCGCGGACCTCTGAGTAGCGCGAGCCCTTATACGCGGCGTCCTCGCCGTCGAATTTCTCGATCCCGAAATTATTCTCGTCCATGATATTTCCTCCAATCACTTGCGCTCGCCCGCAACGAAGCCAGCGGGGCCACCGCTCCGAGCTTAATCGGAGGCGATGTTAAACCGTCTCGGCGTAACGCGCATCCCTTGTTTGGGCGCTGGGCGGCGTGACTTCCTCACGCGCTTTTCACGCGGCGGATCGCCAAATAGCGGTATGCGGCGAAGCCGCCGCCGAGCAGGACGGCCGCCACGAGCCCGGCGACGGTGTAAATTTCCATCGGCTCCCACAGGCCGGCCGTGAAATGATGGCGGCCAATATATTTCCTGGTCCCGTCGTCGCTCGAAAGTTCGACGAACAGGATATATTCGCCGGCGCTTTTGAAGTTGGCGTCGAAATTGACCATGCCGTTTCGGTGTTTCTCTTTCGGCAGGCGGAAAACGAGGTCGGCGTTCGGGTCTTCCTCGCCGTCCTTCTTGCCTTGGTCGCGCAGGATGCGAATGTCCCAAACCATATCGCGCAATTCGCTGTCCGGCGCGTCGAGCGCGATCACGGCGGCCCCGGTGTCGGGTATCGCGTCGCAAAACCGCTCGACCGTGCTTTTGGGCTGCGACGCCACGAATTTCATCGATTTCGAACCAAGCTCGATCGGACACTCCGGGTCGTAATAATGCCATCCGCCCTTAGCGAAGGCGGGCCGTCCCGCGAAAGGCGCCAAGGCGACAATCAAAACAATTCCTAAGCCGCTATATGCCCGCATTCGCCCGATCCATGTTGGAAGCTGTCCCGATGGNNAATCTGCCCGCGTCTGGCCGAGCTGACAAGCTCGCGCCGAGGACGCCGGTCATCGGCGCGCGCCGCCTTGGCCTCGCGACTCGGCGGATTGTCATTTGCGGTCAACGGCCCGGCCCCGCGACAATGGAAAATCGACGACGAAAGACTTGCCAATTAAAGAAATTTACCAATTTTAAAAACTAGGCTCCGATCATTCAGGACACTTTGGTTCCGCGAAAGACCGCATCCCGCAATCCAGGAATCCGCCATGTATAGAGATGACCCCGAATATCCGGGAAGCGCGGCCGTTCTTTTTCCGTTCGAGAATAAGCCAAACGTCTTTCGCAATCTTGAAGCCCCCGGCCTATACGAAGAAGCTATCCGGCGGGGCGAGGCCAAGATCGCCACCGGCGGCGCGCTAGTCGCGGAGACCGGCGCGCACACCGGCCGCTCGCCTCA
>PLAI01000184.1 GCA_003134075.1 Methylocystaceae bacterium
ACAACCGACGACGCCCGCGTTAAGCTAAAACGACTTTACCCTCAATTCCAATGACTCGGGCCACTAGATCGGGACGCCCCCGCCGCTCGCGAATCGTCTCGCCGAAGGCTCGTTGCAGCGCCTTGAACAGAGCCAAGGGGGTATTGTCGCCGCCGTTTCCCATTTGAGCACGCCTTTCTTCCCAGCGATCACGACCCCAATTTCCCGCAGGCACCCGCAGGCCGGGACACATATACATGCAAACAATATGACGCAGCCGCCGCGTCTCCAAGGACGCGCGCGGCCGAAATCCGAAGGAGCCGAGAGCGCTTGGCAAGTTAGGACAAAAACATAGAAATGCCAGCTCTGGCAAAACACCTATTCATATATCGCAACGGGCTGGCCATCGATATAATAGTATTATTTTAGTCATTACACAAAATTACGCTAGGTTACCGAGATGTTATAACGATGCATCAGGGCTGAGTCAAATTTATACGATGGTATTAATCTGACTGTAATTGGCCTCGCGTAATCTCGATTGTATGAGTCGCGCGCATCGGCTCTGAGTGTGAACACATGAAGAGGTGGTATGGTCATGTTGAAGCTGCTAAAAGGTTTTTGGGGAAACGAGCAGGGCTCGACGGCCATCGAATATGGTCTGATCGCCTCTTTGGTGTCGATCGCCGCAATCTCCGCCTTCACCACGGTTGGCACCAAATTGAGCGCCACCTTCAAATTTGTCGCCGGTCAGCTTAATACGTGAGGTCAAGCGGCGGAGATCGATCGATATTCGTTCCACGTCGCGGCGACTGCTGGAGTGGCGGGCCTCATGCGCATTCTCGTGGTGGAAGACGAATTCGAACGCGCCGGACCGCTCGTCGAGCGTCTCTGGCGTCCGCGCGAATATTTGAACGACGAGTTGGTCGGCGCGCCGACCGTCCCGGTGCGTGGCGTCGGCTATACGCTTGCCAAGGCGACATCGTGAGCGGAGTCTCAGACAGCTTTCCCACGGGGCGGGAGGCCGAGCCTTCGCCCCACGCCTGCCGGCTTCTGGTCTGCGTCGGGCCGCGTTGCGACGCGGAGGGCCGGGGCCGGGCCTTGCTCGCGGCGCTACGCGAAGAACTCGCCGCCAACTCCGACGCCGCCGCGCGCGTCGAAGTCACGACGCGAGATTGCCTGCGCGCCTGCACGCGCGATCCGATCGTGAGGTTAGAGCCTTGGGGCAATTTGTTTTCCGATCCGACGGTTGAGGATTTGCTGCGCGCCGCCAGCGCGGCTGTCCTGGAGAGTTGAGCCGGATTGAAGCCCTCGGCGACGCTCTGAACGCGCGGGCGATATGATCCGGCGCGCCTTGCTAAACCTGGCCGCGATTGTTAGCCTTTGATTCCGCGAAAACGTTAGGGTCTATTGGGTGATCGACGCATGAGTTCGCAGCCGCCGCGCCCGCCTCTGACCGCCGACACCGCGCCGGGCGCGGCCATCCCCGAAATCTGGCCCAAGCGCCCGCTCGCCCATCGCGCGGGGTTCGCGAGCGGCGACAACGACGCCGTCAAGGTCGCGGCGCTGCGCAATCTCGACGAGGCGGCGGAGCATTTCGCGCAAGGCCGCTGGCTCGAGGCCATGCCGCTCGTCGACCATGCCTGCAAGGCGTCGCGCCACGCGCTCTTGGGCGCCGCATGGAGCGCTTTCGCCAGGGAGGACTGCATCATCCATCCCGTACGCGAGTTCCTGCATCAAGACCCTTTTACGCGGCGCTCGTTCCAGAAGCCGCGCGGACATGCCGGTGACGCCGTGCTGATCGACTACATGTACGGCATGACCCATGCCGAGCATGAACTCGCCGACGCGACGCCGGTGGGGCGCTGGATTCACAACTACACGACGAATACGCATGCGCCGCGCGCGGTCCGGCGCCGCATGCACGTCATCGCCGAGATGATCGACCGTGTTTGCATCGAGCGGCGCCATGCGCGCATCCTCTCCGTGGCCAGCGGCCATGTGCGCGAACTCCTGTTCTCGCACGCCGTGCGCGCGGGCGTGGTGGAGGAGGTCGTCGCCTTCGACCAGGACGCCCGCTCGCTGGCCGAGGCGGAAGCGACCACCGGCTCGACGGCGCTGAAAACCATGCAGGGTTCGATCGCTCGGCTGATCGTCGGGCGTTACGATTTAAGCGATTTCGATCTCGTTTACACCGCCGGCCTGTTCGATTATGTCGACGAGCGCGCGGGCAAGCGCCTCGTCAAGACGATGTTCGACATGCTGAAGCCAGGCGGCAGGTTGCTGGTCGGCAATTTTCTGAACGACATCGAGGACATCGGCTACATGGAATCCTTCATGGGCTGGAACCTCGTGTTTCGCACGCGCGAGCAAATCGCCTCTCTCGCCGACGGGATCGAGTCCGGGATTGGCGCGATGCGCTATTTCGAGGAATCCGAGCGCAATATCGGCTTTCTGCTGGTGACCAAGGCGGGGTAGGGGGCGCTTCTGGGCGCGGGGCGTTAGAAAAGCGGGTCGTCCGCGAACCAATGCTTGCCCTTGTAAATGATCTCGGTCGACGAATCGTCGCTGTCGACGACTTCGACCCGCGCGCCCTTCTTCAACCAGACGCATCCTTTCCAGTGAACTGGATATACTGGGCGGCCATTATTGAGGCTCGCCAAGGTGCGCTCATGCGCCTCGGCCCAGGAAGGACAGAATCTCGCGAACTGGGGCAGCGTTTCGTGGCGCGGCGGGGTGGATTGAGCCCTGGCTTCGCGCGCGAGGCTAGAGCATTTCCCGATCAG
>PLAI01000163.1 GCA_003134075.1 Methylocystaceae bacterium
GGGTGGGCGCGGGCGGCGCGGCCGCGGGCTCGGCGATTCGCGCGCGGCAAGCCTTCAGATATTCCTGCCAGCTCTGTCCATTGAGCTGGTTGGCGGCCTTGGCGGCTTGATATTGCGAGCCGCATTCCTTGAGGACATTCGCCTGCGCCAACGCCTCGCCGGGAATGGCGACAGCGAGGCCCAGGGCGAAGACGCCGGCCGCGGCGGTAGAGATAGCGAGACGAATCGACATAAAACTCTCCCCCTGAAAGAGAACCGCCGCTTGTCGCGAAGTTCTCCAGAATTGCAACGGTCGGCGAAAACGCCCTAACCCCACGAGCAAAGCACATGCCGCCGTAAGGATTCGACCGCCCGGACGATAATCCCAAGATCGACATGAACGCAATCTGAACCTACAAAACCAAGCCTTGAAGGCAGCATTTTGTCGCGGTGTCGGAGGGGAAGAGGCGAAAATGCCGAAGACGGGAAAAAAAACCGGCCACGAGAATCCGATTTCCTGGCGCGACGCCGACGTGATTTCGCACGGCGACGGCATGGCCCGATGTCCATGGTGCGGTCTCGACCCGCTCTACGTCGCCTATCACGACGAGGAATGGGGCCGGCCGGAGCGCTGCTCGCGCGCTCTGTTCGAAAAGCTGGTGCTGGACGGATTCCAGGCAGGCCTCTCCTGGATTACCATTTTGCGCAAAAGAGAGGCGTTTCGCGCCGCGTTCGCCGGCTTTCGGCCGGAACAAATCGCAAGGTTCGACGAACGCCAGTTTTCCGCGTTGATGCAAAACGAAGGCATCGTCCGCAACCGCGCCAAGATCGAGGGCGCGGCGGCGTCGGCGCGGGCCTGGCTGGCGCTCGAGGAGCAGAGAAGCTTTTCGGCCTATCTCTGGGATTTCGTCGACGGACGCCCGATCGTCAATCACCCCCGCCGCACCAGCGACATTCCCGCCCGGACCGCCCTCTCCGAAAGAATAGCCAAGGATTTGAAGGCGCGCGGCTTCAAATTTTGCGGGCCCACCATCGTCTACGCCTTCATGCAGGCGGTCGGGATGGTGGACGATCATCTCGTCGGCTGCTGCCGACATGGCGGCGACCGATAGGCGCGCTTCATGCCGCCTTGGACCGGCGATAAAATGTCTCGCCGTCCGCCGCCATTTCGCGCAACAGGGGCGGCGGCGTGAAGCGCGCGCCATGCTTGGCGGTCAGCGCGTCGCACAGCTCGACGAAGGTCTTTACGCCCATGCCGTCGATATAGGACAACGCCCCGCCCGTGAAAGGCGCGAAGCCAAAGCCGAGGATCGAGCCGACGTCGGCCTCGCGCGGGTCGGTGATCACATGATCGGCGACGGTGCGCGCGGCTTCCACCGCTTGCACGACGAGGAAGCGTTGTTTCAGCTCGGTCACGTCAAGAGTGTCGGGATCGATCTTGTTGTCGGCGAGTTCGGCGAGACCAGGCCAGAGCGTCTTCTTGCCGCTCGCCGGATAATCGTAAAATCCCTTGCCGTTCTTGCGGCCGAAGCGCCCATTGCGCTCGACCATGAATTCGAGCACGCGCTCCTGCGCCGGATCGGCGGCCGTTGGTCCCAAGTCTTTCTTGGCGGCTTGCAGAATCTTCCAGCCCAAATCGAGCCCAACCTCGTCGTTGAGCGAGAGCGGCCCGACCGGCATGCCGGCCATGCGCGCGACGTTCTCGATCATCGCCGCGGGGACGCCCTCGATCAGCATGATCTGCCCCTCGCGCACGTAATTCAGCACGCAGCGATTGGCGAAAAAGCCGCGCGAATCATTCACGACGATCGGCGTCTTCTTGAGGATGCGCACGAAATCGAGCGCCGTCGCCAGCGCGACATCGCCCGTTTCCTTGCCGAGAATGATCTCAACGAGCAGCATTTTTTCGACCGGCGAAAAGAAATGAATGCCGATGAACTTGTCCGGGCGGGCGGATGTCTGAGCCAGCGAGGTGATCGGCAGCGTCGACGTGTTGGAGGCGAAGACCACGTCGGGTCCAACCGCCTCCTGCGCGCGCCGTGTCGCCTCGGCCTTCACGCCGCGATCCTCGAACACCGCCTCGAGCACGAGATCGCAACCCTTCAGGCGGGCGTAATCGGCGGTCGCCTCGATGCGCGCGAGCAACGCCGCTTGATCGGCGGCGGTCGCGCGTCCGCGCGAAACCTGCCCGGCGATCAGCTTCTCGCACCCGGCCTTGCCCTTGTCGGCGCTCTCCTGATCGCGGTCGAGCAACACCACCTCGAGTCCGTTGCTGGCGCTCACATAAGCGACCCCGGCGCCCATGAAGCCCGCGCCGAGTATGCCGATCTTCTTGAGATTGCTCGGCGGAACATCTTTCGGGCGATGCGCGCCCTTGTCCAGCTCGTTCTTGGAGAGAAACAGCGTGCGAATCATCGCGGCTGCTTCCTTCGAGCGCAGAATATGCGCGAACCAGCGCGCCTCGACTGTCAGCGCCGGATCCATCGGCAGTTGCAGTCCCTCATAGACCGAATGCAAAATGGCCTTGGCCGCCGGATAATTGTCGTAGGTCTCGCGCCGGTAGATCGCGTTGGCGGGCGGCCATATCATCATGCCGCCGGGCGAGAACACGCGGCCGGAGGGCGCCTTGAAATCCTTTTGGTCCCAGGGCTGCGTGGCCTTGCCGCCGCCAAGAATCCAGGCGCGGGCGCGCTCAACGATCTCGCCCTCGGGCGCGAGTTCATGTGCGAGGCCCGCCGCCTTGGCGACCTTGGCTTTGATTTGCTCGCCCTTGAACAGAAATTGCAGCGCGTCGCCGGTCGGCAGCAAGCGCGCCACGCGCTGCGTCCCGCCGCCGCCGGGAAACAGGCCCACCTTGATCTCCGGCAGGCCCACCTTGGTTTTGTCATTGTCGGCGAGGACGCGGTAATGACAGGCGAGCGCCAGCTCGAAAGCGCCGCCGAGACACACGCCGTTGATCGCGATGGCGAAGGGCTTGCCTGATGTCTCCAGCTTTCGATAAAGCAGGGAGAGCCGCCGCGCGCCTTCGAAAAACTCCTTTTTGGCGACGTCTTCGCCATGCGTCTTCAGCGCCTTCTCGAAGAGCGCGGCGCTCTGTTGCAGCATGGAAAGGTCAGCGCCGCCCGAAAACGCGCTCTTGCCGGAGGTGATGACGCAGCCCTTGATCGCCGCGTCGTTTTTCACGGCGTCGACCACTTGCGCGAGTTCGTCCATCACGCTTTCGGTGATGACGTTCATCGATCGCCCCGGCATGTCCCAGGTGAGCAGCGCAACGCCGTCGGCGCCGGCTTCGAATTTGAAATTCTGGAGATTCATTGAAGACTCCTGGAAGGCTTCTGGCGCCGAGCCGGCGACCGAAAATTCTTGGGGCTCCGCTTGCCGCGAGCGCGTCACACCCGCTCGATGATCGTCGCGGTGCCCATGCCGGCGCCGATGCACAAGGTCACCAGCGCTATGGCGTTGCCGGACCGCTCCAATTCGTCGAGCGCGGTTCCGACCAGCATTGCGCCGGTGGCGCCGAGCGGATGGCCGAGCGCTATGGCGCCGCCGTTGACATTGACCTTGGCCGGATCGGCCGCGAAAGCCTGTAGAAAGCGCAGCACGACGGCGGCGAAGGCCTCGTTGACCTCGATGAGGTCCATGTCGGCGATTGTCATCTTGGCGCGCGCCAGCAGCTTCTTCGTCACGTCGATTGGCCCGGTCAGCATCATCGCCGGCTCCGACCCGATATTGGCGAAAGCGCGAATTTTTGCACGCGGCTTGGCGCCTATTCGCTCGCCCGCCGCCAATGAGCCGACCAGCACCGCCGCCGCCCCGTCGACGATCCCCGAGGAATTGCCGGCGTGATGCACGTGATTGACGCTCTCCAGTTCCGGATGCGCCTGAATCGCCACCGCGTCGAAGCCGCCCATCTCGCCCACCAGCGTGAAGGAGGGTTTTAGGGCGCCCAGCGACTGCATGTCGGTGCCGGGCCGAAGATGTTCGTCGCGGTCCAGAATGACGAGGCCGTTCACGTCCTTGACCGGCGCGATGGAGCGATTGAAACGCCCCTCCTCCCAGGCGAGGGCGGCGCGCTTTTGCGACTCCACCGCATAGGCGTCCACATCTTCTCGCGAAAAACCATATTTGGTGGCGATGAGATCGGCGGAGACGCCCTGCGGCATGAAATAGGAGGGAATGGCGATCGCGGGATCGACCGGCCAGGCCCCGCCCGAGGCGCCGATGCCGCCGCGGCTCATGCTCTCGACGCCGCCGCCAATCGCGAGATCGTGCTGACCCGACATGACCTGCGCGGCGGCGAAATTAACCGCGTCGAGGCCGGAGGCGCAAAAACGGTTGATCTGCACGCCCGGCACGCTGTCGCCGAAGCCCGCCGCGAGCGCGCTGGCCCTCGCTATGTCGCCGCCGGCCTCGCCGACCGGATCGACGCAGCCCAAGATCACGTCGTCGACCTCAAGCCCCTTGAGCTTGTTGCGGGCCTTGATCGCGCTCAGCGCGGTGACGGCGAGGCCGAGCGTCGAGACCTCATGCAGCGATCCATCGACCTTGCCGCGCCCGCGCGGCGTGCGCACGGCGTCGTAGATATAGGCGTCGGACATTGTAACTCCTTGTTACAGCCGGTCGGCGTCCGGCGTTGGACAAGCGCCGCTCATGCGACCGCCCTCTCGTTAAAACATCTCCGCGTCAAGCGACATCATCGTGTCGGCGCCCGTTACGATCCGCGCGAGGCGCAGGCTGGTTTCCGGCAGCATTCGCTCCATGAAGTACCTGCCGACGATCAGCTTGGTTTCCATGGCCGTGGCGCTCGCCGGCTCTCGGTTCTTTTTTTCCAGCGCCGCCTTGGCGATCCTCGCCCAGATATAACCCAGCGCGACGCGGCCGAAGAGGTGCATATAGTCATATGACGCCGCGCCGGCGTTGTCGGGCCTGGCGAGGCCGTTCTGCATCAGCCACATCGTGGCCTTCCGCAAATCGCCCAGAGCCGCTTGCAAAGGATCAACATAGGGCTTCAGCGCATCGTCGGCGGAGCCGCCGGCGATGAATTCGCCGATTTCCTTAAAATAGGCCATGATCGCGCGACCGCCATCCTTGGGCAGCTTGCGCCCGACGAGATCGAGCGCCTGAATGCCGTTGGCGCCTTCGTAAATCATGGTGATGCGCGCATCGCGCACGAACTGCTCCATGCCCCATTCGGCGATGTAGCCATGGCCGCCGAACACCTGCTGCGCCTTCACAGTGTTCTCGAAACCAAGGTCGGTGAAGACGCCCTTGAGCACGGGCGTCAGCAGGCCGAGGCGATCTTCCGCGACCTGGCGCGCCGCCGCGTCCTTTGAGCGATGCGCGACATCACTGTCGAGCGCGGCCCCGAGCGCGAGACCGCGCGCCGCCTCGTTGAAGGCCCTGATCTCCAGCAGCATGCGCCGCACGTCGGGATGCACGATGATCGGATCGGCTTTTCCATCGGGATTCTTCGAGCCGGCGAGCGACCGGCCCTGCAAGCGCTCGCGGGCGTAGGCGGCGGCGTTCTGATAGGCGACCTCCGATAGAGCGAGCCCCTGAATCGCCACCCCAAGGCGGGCCTCGTTCATCATCACGAACATGGCGTTGAGGCCGCGATTGGCCTCGCCGACCAGATAGCCGCGCGCATTGTCGTAATTCATCACGCAAGTGGCATTCCCGTGAATGCCCATCTTATGTTCGAGCGAGCCGCAGAACACATTGTTGCGCGGGCCAAGCGCGCCGTCCGGGCGAACGTCGAATTTGGGCGTGATGAACAGCGAAATGCCCTTGACGCCGGCGGGCGCGCCTTCGATCCGGGCGAGCACGAAATGAACAATGTTTTCCGCCAGATCGTGCTCGCCAGCCGAGATGAAGATTTTCTGTCCCGTGATGGAGTAGCTTCCGTCCGGCCGCGGCGTCGCCTTGGTGGTCAGCAGGCCGAGGTCCGTGCCGCACTGCGGCTCGGTGAGATTCATCGTGCCGGACCAGACGCCCGACGCCATTTTGGGCGCATAGAGACGCTTTTGCTCCTCGTCGCCGTGGCGCAACAGCGCCGCGAGCGCGCCTTGGGTGAGGCCGGAATACATGGCGAAGGACATATTCGCCGAAGAGGCGAATTCATTGGTCAAGGCGCTCAGCGTGTACGGGAGCCCTTGCCCGCCATACTCTTGCGGCGCCGCCAACCCGATCCAACCGCCCTCGGCCACGGCGCGGTAGGCGGCCCTGAAGCCCTTCGCGGTGGTCACGGTCGCGTCCTCGTGGCGAACGCAGCCCTCTCTATCTCCGATCTGATTGAGGGGCTGCACGACTTCCTCGGCGAGTTTGGCCGCCTCGCGGAGAATCAGGGCCAGCATTTCGCCCGTGACGTCTCCGAACCCCGGAAGCTGACTAAACTCATCGAAATGCAAAACATCGCCCAACAGAAAAACAGCGTCGTCCACCGGGGCCTTGTAAACAGGCATCGCGCCCTCCAGCATGAGGGGCTCATCACGCTCAATCCGCGCCGCGAGCCCGCCTCGGTCGTGCCGCAAGAACTGAGCTTCACGCCCGAACCCTAGGTAGAGACGCGAGCGCGATGGCGCAATAGTCACTTTCGAAAGCGCTGCGGCAATTGCCTTTTTTCGGCGCGTGATCTTGCCGACAAGCCCGCGCTTCATTTTACTCCGTTGAAGAGTGATTCGCGAGGTGAAGCGCCGCCAGGGCGGCCCACCCTTCTTCCTTGGCGAGCTTCCATTCGAACGAGGCGACCTCCTCAGCCGCCGTCACATAAAATGGTGAATATGCTCACTCGGTTAAGATGTGGATCGGGACCGCCATCCACCGCCGACCTTCGGCCTCGGTCTTCGAAAGGGGCCGAACATGAGCGCCGGAGCAATCATTCGCCATTCGGTTAACCGCTTATTTACCTTGCCTGTCGGAAAGTCCGGTCAAGCGACTATTCACCGTCGCGAGTTTCGCGCGATTCGCCCGCGCCTGCGTCAGTGCCTCCAGTTGATCGTCCACGCTCCCTATCGGGTCGGACCCACCGGATACCCAGATGACCAAGGCGTTTCCCCGCGACTTAAAAAGTCCAAACCTTGATTCGCGGCGAGCGACGAACAGTCGCGCCGAGCGCGCGCGAGACGATTGGCGCGCCGGAGCCCGAGACATCAGCGATGAGGGCGAGGAAGAACGGGACGATTATGACACGGACATCGATCCTCGCGACGACGATCCGCTCGACGCGGTCTCGCGGCGGATAGAGCGATCGCGCGCGCGCGCGTCGGAGCCGCGCCGCTATCGGGACGCGCAAAGCGACGAGGCGCCCTCTCGCGGCGCTCGCCACTCGGATCTCGACCACCGCGAAGCGCGCGGTCGGTCCGAGTTGATGCTTGACCCCGACGAGATCGCCGAGAGCGCCGCGGCGCTCGTCACGAGACGCGTCGCCAAGAGCGAGCGCCAAACGGCGAAGGCCCTGGAGAATATCGCCGAATTGATTGAAAGCGGCCATCGTCGGGTCGACCCCGAGATTATCGACGGCGCCGTGGCCGCCATCGAACGGCGCGTCGGAGAAACCGAGAGAAAGACAGCCAAGGCGCTCGAAAATCTGGCCCAATTGATCGAGGCCGGCTCGAAGGGGCGCGCTCGCGACCCCGACGACCTCGACGTCGTGGTGGATCGACTGGGCCGCATCGAGAGCAAGATCGCGCAGCAGCCCGAGCCCGCCAGCGTGCGGCCGATTCGCGGCGCGCTGGCGCGTCTCGAAGCGCGTATCGACCGCCTGTCGAATGACGGGCGCGCCAACAATTTCGAACAGGCCTTGTCCGGTCTGGACCAGCGACTCGCCGAGATCGCCGCCAGGCTGGACGGCGACGCGCGCGAACGGCAGGCCGCGCGGTCCACGCTCAATGGACCGAGCCGCGCCGCCATCGACCACGTGCTGGACCGCGCAAGTCCGCAAGAGGCGCGTCACGACGTCGAGCGCGTCGAACCGGCGTCGCGCGCGAAGCGTCCGCTCGCCGACGCCATCACGGACATCGCGCGACGCCAACGTTCGCTCGACGAGGAGACGCTCCCGCCAGAACACGGCCCGCGCCGCGCCGAGCCCCTCGGCGCCGACACGGCGCTGGCGGTAAAGCGCTTGGACGAATTGCACGCTTCCGTCGACGCGCTGTCGCGGCGATTCGAAACATGGCAAAATGGAGTTGGCGACCGCTCGGACCAGATGCTCGTTCTGATGCGCCAAATCGAGACGCTTCATCGCCAGATCGACGAAACTTCACGCGGCGAGCACCCCGCTGTTTCCAGCCGCTTCGATGATTTGCGCGGACAGGTGGAGGGATTGTCGGGTCTGATGGAAAGCGTGCGCGGCGACGTCGCCGAGCGCTCCGATCAGCAATATGTCATTGTTCGACAAGTCGAGGATCTACGCGGGGAAATCGAAGATCTTTCTCGCGCGCTGGGCGATCTCGCGCCGCGCGCCTCGGTCACGGCGATTGAATCCGCTCTTCGCGATCTCGCGCGGCGCATCGACTCGCAGCGCGACCGCGGCGTGGATGACTCCGCGCTCGCGCCCGCGGAACGCATCGCTGGCGAATTGCGGGCGGCGATGAAGGATCTCGATCCGGCTCCGCTGGTGCGCAATCTGCGCGAAGATCTGCGCGCCATCGCGAGCCGACTGGACGAATTGCAAACGCCAGGCAAGAGCGACGCGACGACTTTGAACGAACTTGGACGCCAGACCGCCGAGATCAAGGAACTGTTGAGCGCGCTGGCGTCGCGGCCGCTCCCGCTGGAGAAATTGGAAACCCGGTTGTTTGATCTGACGCAGCGTGTCGAGCGACTCTCGGTCGGCGCCGCGCAGGGCGTCGGCGGCAAGGATATCGGGGAGGTCGTCAAGGCGATCCGTTCGATCGTCGCCGCGGAGACGAACAACGGTCTTCAGGGGTTCAATCAGCAACTCGAACATTTGTCCGTCAAGCTCGACGAGTCGCTCGCCAAATTCGGCGGTAAGCGTTTCGACGACCTCGGCGCTCGCATCGACGACATGCATAAATCGCTCGCGCGGCGCATCGATCATGGAGCGGCGCGCAAATCGGCCGACACCGGCGCGCTCGAAAACCTGGTGGCGACGCTCGCCAAAAAGATCGACTCCGCGCTCGACGCCAAGGCGCATATTTCGGCCTTCGACGAATTGGGCCGCAAGATCGAAAAGCTGGAAGCGCGCATTCAGGATCCGGCCGGCGCGCAATCCATCGCCCGCATCGAAAGACTGCTCGCGACGCCCGAGGGACACTTCGCCGAACTCACCCAGCGCATAGACCAAATCGGCAAGACGCTGACGAGCCGCCTTCAACAAGACAGCTTGGCGAATAACGGCTCCGAGCACGCCAATATCGAGAAAATGGTGCGTCGGCTCGGCGAGCGCATCGACGCGGCGCTGGAGCCCGGCGCGAACCGTCGCGACATCGAGCAATTGGAACAGCAAATCGAATTGGTGTCGAAGAAGCTCGATCGCCTCGCCGATTCCGGCGCGAACGCGAAAATCGAGCAACTGCTGGCACAGCCCAATCAAGACAAGCAGTTGCACGAAATCTCAGATCGTCTTGACTTCATGCACAACGCGCTTGCCGCCAGCATCGAGGAGGGCGTTCGCGCGCGCACGGAATCCAGCAAGGCGCAGCTCACGGAACTGGTCGAGGCGTTGGCGCGCAAATTGAACAGCGCTCTCGCCCCCAACGCCGACAATGGCGCGATGCAAGCGCTGGAAAGCCAGATCAAGCAGCTATCGGTCCGGCTCGACCGTAATGACGGAAATGGCGCGGTGCTGGCTTCGATCGAGCATAAGCTCGGCGAAGTCTTCGGGCGGATAGAGGAAGCGGGCGCAAGCTCGACGGAAGCGGCGGAGGCGGCCGTGCGCCGCGCCACTCTGGAGGTTCTACGCCAAGTGGGAACGTCTCCCGCGGCGCTCGATCCCGCGTTCAAGGAAGAACTCGACGATTTGCGCCGCGCCCAAGAGATGAGCGGCGAACGCACGCATGAAACACTCGCCGCGGTGCATGAAACATTGGAGCGCGTCGTCGACCGACTGGCGGCGTTCGAGGACGAAATAACCGAAATTCGCGGCGAGGGCCTAGCGACCGAAAGTTCTTTCGACAGCGGCCCCGCACGGCGCGGAGTCCAAGGCGCCGCCGAAGACGCGGCGCGAGAATTGGCTCGCTTTAAGCCGGCGGAGTTGAAAGAGGATCGCGCCGAGCCGAAGTTCGCGGCCCCGCCGCCACGCGTGCGCCGGGGCCAGGACGTCGAGGACCTGGATCTTGATTCGCTCACCACAGCCGAACCTCGAGTCGCGCGCGGAGAAACGGCGGCGCAATCCGATTTCATCGCCGCTGCGCGCCGGGCCGCTTTACAGGCTGCCGCCGATTCCGACGCGGTGGACGCCTCGCAAAAAGTCAGGCGCGCCGCCGCGCGCGAGGCCTCTCGAAACACCGGCGCGACGGGTGGAGTCGGCGCGACCATAGCG
Source organism: Methylocystaceae bacterium (assembly GCA_003134075.1). Lineage (GTDB taxonomy): Bacteria > Pseudomonadota > Alphaproteobacteria > Rhizobiales > Beijerinckiaceae > Methylocystis. The sequence goes on from PLAI01000163.1 coordinate 10,481, forward strand.
GCGCGAAAGCGTCCGCTCCTATTGGGGCTCGCCGCTCTGGTGGCGCTGGTTGGCCTTTCCCAATTGGCGCATTATGTCACCGGCCCCGGCGGCGTCGCTCCAATCGCGCATGAAAGCCCGAACAGCGTGTCCATGGGCGAACCCGCGCAAAAAAGGCCGCCTGTCGCCGCGATGTCGCCGACGCAGCAGCCGGAAAACGCGGTCGCCCCACAAGATGAGATGTCGCCAACCGCGCCGCTCGCCAAACAAGCGCAGCCGCAACCTCCGGGGGACACGGCCAAAATCCCCGGGCTCGGGCTTTCGCCGATCGGGCCGGGGGGCGCTGGTCCGGCCATGGCGCCAAAACCCAGCGGAAAATCGGCGGCCAGTGAGCAATTGGACACCACGCCAATCGGCGCGATCAACGGCCCCGCCGCGTCGCCGCAGGAAACGGCGGCGACACTCAAGGCGCTGGCGACGCGCGGCGACGCGTCCGCTCAATATGAGTTGGGCGTTCGGTATTCAGACGGCCGGGGGCTTGTCCGCGACAGCAAGGCAGCCGCGCAATGGTTCGAGAAAGCAGCGGACCAGGGCCTCGCCCCAGCCCAATACCGGCTCGGCTCCTATTACGAAAAGGGCATTGGGGTCGAGCGCGACTACGCCAAGGCGAGAAGCTACTATCAGCAGGCGGCGGAAAACGGCAATGCGCGGGCCATGCACAATCTCGCCGTGCTCTTCGCCGAGGGCAACGACGGCAAGCCCGATTACGCCGCCGCTTCCGAGTGGTTCCGCAAGGCGGCCGACTTCGGCGTGCGCGACAGCCAGTATAATCTGGCGATTCTCTACGCCCGGGGCCTTGGGGTCGGCCAGAGCATGACGCAATCCTATATGTGGTTCGCCATCGCGGCGGCGCAGGGCGACCAGGACGCCGCCAAAAAGCGCGACGAAGTGGCGACGAGGCTCGACTCCAAGGATCTTAGCGCCGCCAAAAGCCTGGTTGACGGCTTTAAGCCTCGCCCGCTGAAGTCCGAGGCCAATGAGGTCACGCCCCCGAGAGGCGGTTGGGAGAATATCAAGGTTCAGGACATCAAACCCGCCCCGAAACCCGGCGGCGCTCCGTCGGGCAAGGCGAAGATGTCGCAACTCTAGGCGCAAAGACGTTAGAGTTCCGAGGATATCAACGCCCATGCTTCAAAGAACCATGATGGACGAAGCTTAAGAGCGAGAAACGCTTTCCGCGCGGGAACCGGTTGAACAAGGCCGCGCCGATCGGCTTGGCCGCCCGGTTCAAATTCGCGCGGGTCGGACCCCGATGCGCCTTAATTTCGTTCGCGAGAAGAGGCTCTCCGCCTTTCCGAACGGATCTTGGACGCGCGCGCATCGCTTCACCATGCTGCCCTGCCCCCTTTGTCAGGCGACCGAATCACCCTCGAAATTTGGAATCCCATCCGCGTCGAATGGTTGACGAGCGTCGTTGAGCACAGCGCGCGAGTCCGCGCGTACTGGTCGGAAGGGCGTGTCGCGGCGGCCAGCCGCCCGCTTCATGACGCCCGCTCCGGCGTCTACAAACGCCCGGACGGGCCGACACGCAATAGCTGTTATAAATTAAGGGCCCGTGCCTCCCGGGGGAGGTTACAGCGACTTTGCGGCATGATAAGACCAGCGTGTGCTTAAGGGTATTTGCGTACGTACTCGCATAAATGATTCGCCGGACGCCATGAAATGCGGGCGTCCGAAACTTCGACGCAACGCGCAAATCGACGGGTGAAGCGATTCACCCGATGTGCGGTAGCGTGGAAATTTGGACATCCCCGCCGCGAGGCGTGAACAATTCTCCCGGGTCGGCCGATCGCGGCGAATCGCATGGCGGCTTGGCCGCGACAAGATAAACCGAACTGGCGCCCGAAGCCGCGCCCCTCCTGCCACGACGGACAACAAAATGCACGGAATGCAAAGCAATACGGCGAAAGACGAAGTATGCGCGCAAGCTCTTGGCGAGCGTCTTCGACAAAAGACGGCTCTGATCGGCGTGATCGGGCTTGGCTATGTCGGATTGCCGATTTGCATCGCGGCGGGCGAGTCGGGCTCGAAGGTGCTGGGTTTTGACGTGGACCCCACCAAGCCCGAGGCGCTGGC
>PLAI01000124.1 GCA_003134075.1 Methylocystaceae bacterium
GTCACGCGGGGCAAACGTCTCGTGGTTATCGTCGGTCAGCGCCGGGCGATGGCGATCGCGGTGCGCAGCGGCGGTGGACGCAAGAGATGGACGAAGCTCCGGGAGTGGCTGTCGATTTCGGTTTCAATGTGAGATCGAGCTGAGTTAGGCAGCTTTTCTCTGTTTCATTTGGGGTTCTTCTTTCAATTCCAGTCTCAATTAAAACAGAAATGTTGACCACGTCCGCCGAAGGCGGACCGTCACTACAGTGTCAACGATTTCATGGCGTCCGGTCGAATGTCAGCTGGGATCATTTGGATTCTTAGGCAGCCAGCCAACCATGGCGACATGGTATGGTCGATCAATCTCAATTGAAACTGCACAATTTCGGCTCCAATCTCAAATGGAACCGAAATCGAAACCGGTCCTAGTCGCGGCGCGCCATGAGCTACCGCTTTCCAGCGACCGGACAACGTCGGCTGTCGTCATGCGGTCACTTTAAGAGGCGGGCGGACTTAAGTTGTCCGCGTGCAACTCGCCAGATTGGCGCGCCGGGCTGTGGAGCCCACTTCCTCCCGGATCCAGCCCCGATGATTGCTGGGGCGCGATTAAGTTGTCCGCGCGCAACTGAACAGGCTGCCCGTGCCTGCTCCGAACCAATGGTGGCGCCATACGGCGATGTCGTTAACTGTTCGTTAACTAAAAATTCCTTGCGCCTTCGAGAGAATCGGGCATTACTCTGCAATCAGCGCATTTTTGGGCGAACAGCTCAAGTTTCCGCAGATGCAGGGACGGCGAATGCCAACATCGACTATGCCTCGGGAGAACAGTCTCGGCGATTTGCGGGCGCTTATCAATGCGGACGCGGCCGAGCTATCCATGCGCCTTCGTGCCCAGCAACTGCGGGATTTCCCCCCTGCGGCACAAAAGACCATTCGTCGATTTTCCCCTTCCGAAGCCGCCAAGTTCATTGGCATCCACGAAGGGTATTTGCGTCAACTCGTAGCGGAAGGGAAGGGGCCTCCCGCTCAACCAAATAATCGTCGGACCTATTCGATCGAGGACATAGATGCGCTTCGCGTTGAACTCGATCGCAGCGGCAAAGGCGCGCGACGTTATGTCCCGCACCGGAAAGACGGCGAAGCCTTGCAAGTTATCTCGGTGATGAACTTCAAGGGCGGTAGCGGAAAAACCACGACTGCCGCGCATCTGGCACAATATCTGGCGTTTCGCGGATATCGCGTGTTGGCGGTCGACCTCGATCCACAGGCTAGTCTTTCGACCTTTTTTGGTCATCAGCCAGAACTTGATGTCGGCGAGAACGAGACGATTTATGGCGCAATCCGCTACGACGCCAGTCGTCGGGAAATGGCTGAGATCGTCCGCGCGACATACATCCCAAATTTGCATGTCGTTCCCGGCCAGCTCGAACTCATGGAATTCGAGCACGAAACGCCGAAGGAATTGATGGCGCGGCGGGGCGAAAGCTCCCTCTTTTTTGCCCGCGTCGGAGAAGCACTCGCGCAGGTGAGTTATGCGTACGACGTGGTGGTGATCGACTGTCCGCCGCAACTCGGCTTTCTGACTTTGTCCGCGCTCTGCGCCGCGACCGCAGTGTTGATCACAGTGCATCCACAGATGCTCGATGTGATGTCGATGTCCCAGTTCCTGAACATGACGGGAAGTTTGCTAGACGTCGTGGCCAACGCCGGAGGCACGACGCAATACGACTGGATGCGATATCTCGTTACGCGCTACGAGCCTAGCGATGGACCACAGACCACGATGGTTGGGCTCATGCGCTCCATCTTTGGATCCCGAGTCTTGACTCACCCAATGGTGAAAAGCACTGCAATTGCCGACGCTGGGTTGACGAAGCAAACACTTTACGAAGTCGAACGGCAACAGTTCACGCGCGGCACTTATGACCGCGCAGTTGAGGCGTTGGATCTCGTGAATGGAGAAATTGAAGGCCTTGTGAGGCAGGTTTGGGGAAGGAGCTGACAATGGCACGGAAAATCAGCTTCGACGCCCCTTCGGAAGAAACGCCACCGCTCGAAACGGAACAGCGACGCGCGCCGCCCCATCCGGCTCGCCCGCTTCTTGGAATTGATAGTCCTATCAAACAGTCTAGTGCGCTCGGCGCGATCTCTCAGTCACTCGGTGACATTTCTGAACGGGTGAAGCGGGCCGAACAGATAGAGCAGAAGCTCATCGAAGGACAAACCGTTGTCGAACTCGACCCCAGTTTCGTTGACGATTCCTTCGTGCCCGACCGTATGGAAGCCACGCAAGAGCAAAATGCCGCTTTTCGAGAGATGATTCGCGAGCATGGGCAGAGCGTTCCTATTCTCGTTCGGCCAAAGCCAAAGCAGCCCGACCGATTTGAAGTCGCGTTTGGCCACCGACGATTGCGCGCTGCTCGTGAGCTTGGCATCAAGGTTCGCGCGGTCGTGCGAAACCTGACGGATGAGCAGCTCGTCGTCGCGCAGGGACAGGAAAACAGCGGCCGCACGGACCTCACCTTCATTGAGCGCGCACGGTTCGCCGCTCGCCTGGAGGATCGGAAATTCTCGCGCGAAACCATCATGGCCGCACTCAACGTCGACAAGGCCGCGCTCTCGCGCCTCATCGCCATTGCGACCCGTGTGCCGGCCGTCCTCATCGAGGCGATTGGGCCCGCTCCGGGATCTGGCCGCGTGCGCTGGCAGGATCTGACGGAGCTTCTTGACGAAGGGGAGAACCGCGTTCGCGCCCAAGAGATCGTCACGGCGGCCTCGTTTGTGGAACTCGACACCGATAGGCGGTTTGAAGCGCTCTATGATGGTTTGCGAATCAGAGAAATGCGCATTCGGTCAGAAACATGGAGCGCTGAGGATGGAACACGCGCGGCGCGCGTGATGCGCTCCGGCAAAAAACTGACCCTGACCTTCGACGATCGAGTGGCCCCAGAGTTTGGCGACTTTATCAGGGAAAGGCTGCAAGTCCTCTACGACGAATACAAGGCGGGTGGAGGCCGGCCGACCTAACCATTCAATTCGGGCGGCAAAATCGTCCGTTTCGAAGCCATCCCGCAACCAAATCGGAGAACCCTAGCAAAAGAAAAAGGCCCCCGTCACGTCGCCGTTCCGGAAGCCCCTTCTTTGTGTTGGCGCTCAAAGAATCACACTTCCGCGAATCACTGTCAAGAGTTTTGGCGCCGTTTCGGCGAGCAGATTTCTTTTGCCTGAACGAGGCAAAGGATCATGCAGACACAACCAACGACGCCCTT
>PLAI01000147.1 GCA_003134075.1 Methylocystaceae bacterium
CCTGCCGCTGGTCGAAATCCAGCGCCGGGCTCCTGCGGCGCGGAGCGGCGAATGCGCGGCGTCGACCGCCAACCGCGATGAAGCTGACCGTATGGCGCGCTTGTCGCGCCGTAGTACAAAATACACTCTGAATCTTCAGACATTTCGGGGATCAAATAGCCCTTGGCAGGACGGCTCAATGATAAAATCTCTTATTTCGGGGACCGCACTCAGCCTCGTGTTGACCGCGTCGGTGTTCGCGGCCGATCTCCCCGGCAATAAGCCGCCCGTCTATGTTCCGCCGCCGCCGCCGATGTGGACCGGCTTCTACGCCGGTCTGAACGCGGGCGGAACCTTCAGCGGCGGCAACGGCCTGACCACCACCGGCGTCGATCTGCTCGACGATTTCAATGGCGGCGGCTTCCCAGCCACAGGCTTATATGGCGCCACCTCCGCGCTGGGCGCGACGCATGCCTTCAACCAGAGCGCCGGGGGCTTCCTCGGCGGCGGCCAGCTTGGCTATAATTACTAGTTCTACAACGCCTTCGTCGCCGGCCTCGAAGCCGATATCCAGGGCGTGGCGGGATCGAGCAACAACGGCGACGCCGCGACCCTGGCGCCTTCGCTCGGAGTCCCCACCGCCGCCAATCTCGCCAGCCCCGTCGCAACTTTCTCGACCGCTTCCAGGTCGCTCGATTATATCGGCACCGTGCGCGGCCGCCTCGGCTACTTGATTACGCCGACGCTGCTCGCCTACGCCACCGGCGGTCTCGCCTATGGCGGCGTCAACTCCAGCGTCAGCATCTTCCAGACGATCCTGGGCAATACCGACCCCATTCCGGCGCCGCCTTCCATCCTGGGCGGCGGCTATTCCAATACGCGCGCCGGTTGGACCGCCGGCGGCGGCATGGAATGGATGTTGATGCCGAACTGGAGCGCCAAGCTCGAATATCTGTATTACGACCTCGGCTCGGCGTCTTACCCGGTTGGCGGCGCGCTCTATCAAATAGGATTTCTCGGAACCGCATTGGGCTGTAGCTGCGGCGGCGGAGGGTCCGCCGCGAGCGCCGTCTCGGCCGCCACGCGCTTCAACGGCCACATCGTCCGCGCCGGCGTGAACTACCACTTCAACTGGTTCGCTCCGGCGCCGGCGCTCGCCAAATATTAATCGGCTCGCGAAGCCGCTTCAGCGAACAGCCCGGCCTCGCGCCGGGCTTTTTGTTTGCGGCGCCAGCACTTTGGCGCTAGCTCGCCTTGCGGCCCAGCAGTCGCAGGAAGACGCGCTTGGCGCTCGCCCGCAGTCCCCGGCGCAGCGTGTCGAACCGGCAAGCCGCGTCGAAGCCGACCGCGCCGCGCAACTGAACGGCCACGTCGGCGATGGCGACGCGATCCGGCCAAAAACGGTCGATCATCGGGTGATTGGCGATGGCGCAGGAGTCGGTCATGTCGATGTCGGCGCGCGCCGCTTGCGCCCGCGTCAATTCATACAACAGATGAATTCCCGGCGCCTGCGCGCGAAATTCCTCGTCGAAGGCGATCTTCCAGAAATAGGCGCGGCCGCGGCTCTCGATCACGACGCCCATCGCCAGCGGGCGGCCGGCCAGCGTCAGCCGGGCGACGCGGCACTTGCCCTCGCGCGCCAGTAACCGCGTCGCGCCGCGCGAAAAGGCCGACAGCGCGGGGTCCGCGAGCAGCGCGCCGCTCTTGCCCTTCCAGCCCGAGGCTTCGAGCGTCAGAAACTCCTCCAGCGCGTCGCGCACCTCCTTGGGCGACGACGCGATCGAAAATTCCACCGCGCCCTGTTCGGCGAGCCGGCGCCGGCGGCGCTGCAAATCCTTGAGCGCCTTCTTTCCCGCGCCGCGCGTCCATAATTCGTCCGGGTCGGAGCCGGGCGCAAGCATCGCGCGCTCGAACCGATCGAGCCTCACGGCGGCCCGGCCGGAGCGCCGCGCCGCGGCCAGCAGCGCCCGGTGAAGCGGGCCATCCTCGACGAGACGCGGAAAGACGACGCCGGCCGCCGGCCCCGATCTGGCGAGCCAGTCCAGAAAGCGCTCCAACACGTCCTCGGCGCAATCGCGATCCAGCAAGGGCGCCGCCAGCGCGGCCTGCTTGTCGAGCCAGAGCCGGGCGAGTCCGCCGCCCGGCATCGCGGCCGCCGGCGCCAGCGCGAACAGGCCGACCAGCCGCCGCGCCTCTCCAAGACAGACGCCCTCGCGCCACACGCCGACGAAGCGCGGGCGGGATCGCGCGGGCGCATGCCGCGCCAGTTGCAAGGCGAAGCCGGGTTCGAGGAAGGCGTTGGGTTCGAGCGAACGCAACGCGAGGTCGCGCCAGGCGTCGTAATTGTCGTCAAGCTGCTCGACGCTCAGCGTCCCCATCCAAAATCCGTCCCTGGAAACGCCGTCGTCCGCCACGCGTCGGGGCCTCGGCCGCGCCCGCGCATAGCCCAGACTCGCGGCGGGGGCGGCGACGGAATTCAGGGTCCAAAACGGCGCCGTCATCGGGAGCGCTCCTGTTGTAATCCCGTTTTGGGCCGGGGGCGCGAAATTTCGGGACAGATGCGCCGCGTGGACCCTCTGGAGCGCGAGCGCTTCAAATCGCGGACCAGCGCGAAAGGCGGCGCATGGACTCTGGATTTTCGCGCCGCGGCGTGGTTATCTTTGGCTATGTCGCGTCAACTTTCCCGCTTTCTTATCCTGCTCGCCGCGCTGGCCTGCCCCGCCGCGCCCGCGCTGGCGAAGGTCGGGATTCGCGTCGACCTCGGCCGGCAGCGCATCACCATCGTCAAGAACGACGAGCCGCCGATCGTCTGGAAAATCTCCAGCGGGCGTCCCGGCTATGAGACGCCGACCGGGCGCTTCATCATGCAGCGCATGGACGCCGATCATCTTTCCGACGAATACGACCAGGCGCCCATGCCTTACGCGATCTTCTTCTCGCGCGGGCTCGCCATCCACGGCACCACTCAGCCCGGGCTGGGCCGGCCGGCCTCGCATGGCTGCGTGCGGCTGTCGGTGGACCACGCCCGCGATCTCTACGAATGGGTCGAGCAATATGGCGCCGGCCCCATCGAAATCACCGGCGACGCGACCAGCCTCGCGCAATTGCAGGACGACGAGCCGCGGCCGCAACGCAACGGCGGCAAGCGCGCCCGGCGGCGCGACGGCGACAACGAGACGCCCGTCCTCGACCGCTTTTACGACGATTACGATCGGATCATTCGCGCGCGGTGAGCGCCGGCGGAACTGGCGAACCCGGCGCGCCGCTCCCACTCCCCGCGAGCGGGAAGAGGCCATAAGGCGGCGAGATCGCCGTGCTTTTTCTCAACGCTCCCGGAGGGCTGGCCATGCAAGAAAACGACTGGATCGCCTCGGACCGCTTTATCGAGGATCATCTCATCCGCTCCGATGAGGCGCAAGGCGAGACCCTGCGCGCCAACGCCGCCGCCGGCCTGCCGAAAATCGATGTTTCGACCGCGCAGGGAAAATTCCTGCATCTGCTGGCGCTCTCCATCGGCGCGCGGAAAATCCTCGAGATTGGCACGCTCGGCGGCTTTTCCACGGTCTGGCTGGCGCGGGCGCTGGGGCCGGACGGCCGGATCGTGACGCTGGAGTTCGACCCCAAGCACGCCGAGGTCGCGCGCGCCAATGTCGCCCGCGAAGGCGTCGCCGCGCGGGTCGATCTGCGCGTCGGCGCGGCGCTCGATCTTCTGCCCAAGCTACGGGCCGAGGGCTTTGGCCCGATCGATCTCGCCTTCATCGACGCCGATAAGGAGAACAACGCCAATTACTTCGATTGGGCGCTCGAATTTTCCCGTCCCGGCGGGCTGATCGTCGTCGACAATGTGATCCGCGCCGGCGCGGTCGCCGATCTTGCGAACATGGACCCAATGGCGGTCGGGAGCCGCGCGCTGTTCGACCGCGTGGCCGACAGCAAGCGCGTGACCGCGACGGCGCTGCAAACGGTGGGAACGAAGGGCTGGGACGGCTTTTTGATCGCCAGGGTGAATTAATGAGCCAGCGACCCTCTCCCCGCGGGCGGGGAGAGGGACTGGGCGAGGGGCCGGCTAAGAGCCGCAAGGCCGGCGTCCCCCGCGCAATTCGCGCCTGAAATATTACGCCCGGGAGTTGCTCCGGGGCTCGCCACCCCCGCCCTCTCGCGGGGAGCGACGAGGGGCGAAGGCGGCCGATGTCGTCCAGCCAACCAGACCTTCGCAAATCTTTCCGTCAAACCAACGGGTTCGCCAATCGGTTGGCGAAGTCAGGCCAGCTCCGGCGCCGGCTTTTGCGGCGCTTCGGCGTTTTCGCGCGACAGCAGGGCGCCGTCGGGGCCGAAAAACTCGGCTTCGACCTTGTTGCCGCTGTCGTCGTAGCGCCAATGGATGCGCGCCGCGCCCAGTCCCTTGCGAGGGGTCGGCTTGCCGTCGGTGTTGTAATAGGCCTCTTCGACCTGATTGCCACGGCGGTCGTAGCTGCGGGCGATGCGCGCGGCGCCGAGGCTCTTGCGCTTGATCGGCCGTCCGTCGGCGCCGAAATAGCTCTCGACGACTTCGACGTTACGCGGCGCGGCCTCGTTTGGCGCCGGGGCCGGTCCAGCCTCGCCCGCCAGCGCCGATTTGCGCGGGCGTCCGCGGCGGGCGGGAACCCCGGCCGCGCTCGCGGCCTCCATATTCCTGGGTTGATATGCGTAGTCCATGATCCACTGACCTTAATGCAAACCGGTCGCCGCTTTGCCGCGGGCTGGCGCCCTGCTCGTGGAGCGCGGCGGGACACGCGTCCCGCGACTGGTTCTAAGGATACGATAGCGCCGTCGCATCCCGCCGGGATCGACAAACGCGACACGTTAACGGCCTCGCGGCCATCGTCAGAGGATGGAGATTGGCGGCGCTCTCGAGCCGACGGGCAGCGTCTGCCGCGGCGAGAAAGCGTCTGTCTCTTCGCCGGACCATGCGTCCTGCGCATGGGAAATCCGGGCGACCGCTTCCTCCCAGGAGGAAGCCGGGGGGACGCCGCCGGAACAATGGAAGACGCAACATTGATCGGCATGGGCGCGCCTTGGCGCCGGCGCCGACGGATCGTCCGCCTGCGCGTCGCCCTTGGTCACGCAGATCGAATTGGCGGAAAGCCCCGACTCGCCGCGAAGATTGATCGCGAAAACGAGCGCCAGACCTTGCAACACAAGCAGAGACGCGACGAGCAGCGATGCCGTCGTCGATCCAACTTGCCGAGTCTTGAGCGGCCCCGCGGTGATCATGGTCAATAGCTAGCGTGTCACTGGCTGTCGGTCAATGCGAGTCAACGACTTCACCCGCGGTTTAAGGTCGCCATTCAGCTTCTTTCGTGGGCGCCTGTTCGACGCGGCGATGTTCGTCGATGACGGCCAGCAGCGCCCGCAGCGCCTCGGTCACGCCGGCCCCGGTCGCCGCGGAGAGCAACAGCGGCGCGGTGCGTTCGGCCCTGTCCGCCGGCCCGGCCGAGGCCATCGCCCGCTTCAAGCGCTCGCGTTGCTTCTTAAGGTGTTCCGCGCCCACGGCGTCGATCTTCGACAAGGCGACGATCTCCGGCTTGGCGTCGAGCTCCGCGCCATAGGCGGCGAGTTCGCGCCGCACGGTCTTATAATCCCGCCCGGCGTGCTCGCCGGTCGCGTCGATGAGATGCAGCAGCGCCCGGCAGCGCTCGACGTGGCCGAGAAAGCGGTCGCCGAGCCCGTGGCCCTCATGGGCGCCCTCGATGAGGCCGGGAATGTCGGCGAGCACGAATTCGCGCTCGTCGCGGCGCACGACGCCGAGCCCCGGATACAGCGTCGTGAAGGGATAGTCGGCGATCTTGGGCCGCGCCGCCGTGACGCTGGCCAGCAGCGTGGATTTTCCAGCGTTTGGCAGGCCGATCAGCCCGGCGTCGGCGATCAGCTTCAGGCGCAGCACGATCACGCGCTCGATCCCGACCTGGCCGGGATTGGCGCGGCGCGGCGCGCGATTGACCGAGGTCGTGAAATAGGCGTTGCCGAATCCGCCATTGCCGCCCTTGCAGATCACCACGCGCTCGCCGACGTGGGTCATGTCGGCGATCAGCGTCTCCTCGTCCTCTTCATAAATCTGCGTGCCGACGGGAACCTTGAGCACGGCGTCGGCGCCGCGGCCGCCGGCGCGGTTCTTGCCCATGCCGTGCATGCCGGTCTTGCCCTTGAAATGCTGCTGATAGCGATAGTCGATCAGCGTGTTGAGCCCATCGACGCATTCGGCGACGACATCGCCGCCGCGTCCGCCGTCACCGCCGTCGGGACCGCCGAACTCGATGAATTTCTCGCGCCGGAACGACACGCAGCCGGCGCCGCCGTCGCCGGAACGCACGTGAACCTTGGCTTGATCGAGGAATTTCATCGGGTTTGACTCAATGTCCGGGTTTGACTCATGTCGAGGTCAGTTTGGCGCGCCGCGCGCCGAAGCAAGTGTGCATGGCGCCGCGCGACAGGCGCATGCGCTCGACGCTCACCACGCCGCCGCGCGCCGGCGCGTCATAGTCGCCGACGCCGCACGACACGAAGCCGAGCTTTTTCTGAAGGCGCAGCGAGGCCGCGTTCGCCGTCAGCGCCGCCGATTCGATGGCCTGCACCGAGGTGACCGAAAACAGCAGATCGACGAAGGCGCCCGCCGCCTCGCTCATAAGCCCCTGACCCCAATATGGTTTTCCAAGCCAGTAGCCGAGCCTCGTCGCGCCCCGGCCCGGAGCGCCATGGGCGCCGATCACGCCGATGACCTCGTTGGGCTTCTGCTTCCAGGCGAGCGCCAGCACGAACTGTTCGCCCATCGTGTTGCCGGCGCGGGACTCGAATACGAAACGCTCGGCGTCGGCGAGAGCGTAAGGGTGCGGAATATTGGCGGTGTTCAGCGCGACATCGGGGTCCGAGCAGTATTGCGCGATCGCTTCGCCGTCGGCGGCGCGCGGCCAGCGCAGCCACAGACGCGGCGTCTCCAGCCGGAAAATATCGTCGCGCGTGATCTCGGGAAACATCGTCCAACTCCAAGCGAAAGACCAAAAATTAGCCCTGGAATGATAGGCGGGGAAACGGGGACTCCGCTTTCTACCTATCGGCCCAATGCGGCCTTTTCCTGACGTTCGCCCGGAGCTTTCGCTCGTAAAGCCAAAGGTTTCGAGATTCGCGAAGACCTTTGTTCCGCCGGGGGTCGCTGGGCCGGCGGAGGGTCTTGGCTTAAGAACCCTCGCCTATTCTGCGGCTACCGAAGCCGGGACCACGGTTACGCTGGCGCGGCCGCTGGTCGTCTTGAACAGAACCTTGCCGTCGACGAGCGCAAACAGCGTGTGGTCCTTGCCCATGCCGACATTTTGGCCGGGATGCCATTTGGTGCCGCGCTGGCGCACGATGATATTGCCGCCGATCACCGATTCGCCGCCGAACTTCTTGACGCCGAGGCGCCGTCCGTCCGAGTCGCGGCCGTTGCGGGACGAGCCGCCTGCCTTTTTATGAGCCATCGTTCTGCTCCGAAATTTTTAGCGGGCGCGAGGCCCTGCTGGAATGGGATGCGCGCCGATGCGCGTTTGTGCGTATTTAAGCATGGCCGGCGCGCGTTTGCACGCCCGAACGTGCTTAGCCCTCGATCCCGGTGATCTTGACGCGGGTCAAGTCCTGGCGATGGCCGCGCTTGCGCTTGGAGTTCTGGCGGCGGCGCTTTTTGAAGGCGATGCTCTTGGGGCTGCGGGCCTGCTCGGCGATCGTGCCGACGACCTTGGCGCCCGCGACGGTCGGGGCGCCGATCGTGGCCGCGCCGTCCCTGGAGACGAGCAGCACTTCGTCGAACGTCACCGCGTCGCCCGCGACGCCGGCGAGCGCCATGACGGTGATGGTGTCCCCGGCGGCGACGCTATATTGCTTTCCGCCGGTTTTGATAACTGCGAACATTGTCATTATCCTGTGGTCGCTCCGGCTCTGACGACGTTGCGCCGGCCGGACTTCTTGGAAGTTCACCGTTTCGTGCGAACGGTTTGGCTCCGGCTGTCCCCGCCGCCCCAAAGAGCGCGCAAAAACAAAAAACGCGACGAAACCGCCGCGCCGAAGCGGTGATGCAATAGCCCGGAGGCGGCGGATTGTCAATGCCGCGGGAGCGGAGAGCGGTCGTCGCTTAGCGAAAAAAAGCCGCCGGAGGTCTTTCCAGCGGCTCTATTTCTCCCGCGGAGAATTGTTAGTACCCCGACTTCTTGACATCGCCCGGCTCGGGAGCCGGCAGCTTGCCTTCTGGAGTCGCCTTATCGATCGCGATCGGCAGATATTCGGCGAGGAGGTCGCGCGCCTTGTTTACGTCGATGCCAGCGCTTTCAGCCAGCTTTTTGACCTTATCGATGCCGATCGCCTGACCTATCTCGATGCCGCTGATCGCCTGGTTCTTGCCCGTCGAGATCCAAGACTCAACCTGGCGCCTGTAGCCGCCGTTTTGGAAATTGCTCACAACGGCGTCGAGGCCACCCTCCTTTTCGACATATTGCTTGATAAGGCTCAACGCTTCAGCGCCGAGCACGCCGCCGGCGATAGCTTTCAACCAACTCATTTGCGATCCTCCCATTTGCGTTTGTTAAACAAACTCGAGCGGCGCCGTGCCGCGAAGCGCGAAAAAAGCGCCGTTCGCCCGACTCTCAATGGCTAAGGCCAACCATTTTACCGCACATTTCTCGCCGCGACCAGTATAGAGACCGAAATACTCGCGGAACGTGACAACGACGTCCGCCATTGCTTATCCCGGCGCGCGGCGGAACTCGCGGGCGGGCGCCAAGGCGCTCCGATAGGCGCGAGCGCCTCTCCCAAGCGGGGGCGAAGCGTGCTAGCATTGAATGCGGCTCGGGATCCAAAACCCATCGGTTTCAAGGGAGCGCCCAAATGCGTTACGTTCTTGTTGCGATTTTCGTTTGCGCGGTCGGCATGCCCGCGGCGTCTGCTTTGCCGACGGTCAGCCCCAATTCGCTTTCGCTGTCGAAAGCCGAGCCAGTAGCGCAGCCGGTCAAGCGCGCACGCCCGCACGCTCGTCGTCAGAGCCGCGGCGCCAGCGCCGGCGCTGGCGGCATCCACCCCTTGGTCGGAAGCGGCGATTACTGAAGACCGAAAGAAGCCCCGCGGCTTCGAACGCGGCGCGTCGTACGGCGCGGGCGCCGCGGCAAGCCGGTGTTGAGCGCTATCTTTCAAAAAGCCGGCGCCGCTTGCTAGAAGTCTTGCGCGATGGCCGAAGCGGAGGCCCAGTCAAAATGATAGTTCACGCCCACTCTTGCGACATTCCCGTCAAACCGTGTTGAAGCACGCGTGTTGCTAACCAACAGGATGTCGCCAAAATTCCTGTCGGTCGTGATGCCGACGGAATAATTCGCGTTGCCCAGATCATAGTACAGATATTCGAGTTTGACGCTCCAGTTTGGACAAAATAGCCACTCGACGCCGCCGCCTACTGTCCAGCCGGCACGCGTATTGGAAAAGCTGCTATTGTTGGCCGCAAGGAATTCGTAGCTCGGCGGCTGATCGTTTGGAACTGTTTGGAAGAAGCCCGTCTTGGCCGTCACCCCACCGTAGGCGAAGCCGCCAGTCGCATAGGCGAGCAATGTAGGGGTCAGGAGATAACCAACGCGGCCACGAACCGTGCCGAGATAATCCAGGCCCTTGCTAGCGGACGAAACCGTCAAGAAGTTGAGCCCGGCCGTTGGCGCGGGAAGAAGGCTCGTATTGGTCCCGCTGTCGGCGCTGCCCGCGACGCCCTGGATATCCGCTTCCATCCCGAGAACGAAGCTCTCGTTGACCCGCCAGTTGTAACCAATCTGGCCGCCGCCGATGAAACCGGCGCCCTGCGTGGCGAGCGTTCTGGCGCTCGCCATTGAAGAGCCGGCCGCCCATGGCTCCTCCCCGACGCCCGGCGCCACGAAAACTGGCGTCGACAACAAGTTAGCCGCGGCGTTTGAATTCCACGCGCCGCCCGCGTTTAAACCGGCATAGAATCCGCTCCAGGTGAACGTGTCCGCCATTGGCAGAGCTGGCAGAGCCGGAAGCATACCGCGCGAGGGAAGATCGGCCGAGAAAGCCGTCCCGCCGAGTAAAGCCAACGCTAGCACGGCGGCGGGAGCTGTCTTTTTCATATTCGACGATCCTTAAATTGCGCGGAAAGGAAATCAGCGAGGCGGAAGCAAGGCTTTGTCGCCCGTCGCCCCTTCGCTAACGAAATATGAAGTTCGTTGGTAAATATTTGACTAAGGCGTTTTCAGACTAATCCTGATCGCATCCGCGCGCGGCGAAGAAATTCGCGCTTTCGCTTCGAAAAATCCTGAAAACGCTCTAATTCCCGACGGGCCGCGCGTTTTTGACGAAGGCGCCGACGATGACCGCGTGCGCGACATGCTCGGCCATGCATTGATAGCCAAGATCGTTCAGATGAAAATTGTCTCGGGACAAAAGCTCCAGATTGGCGTGCGTTTGTGAAATAAACCGCATCGCGTCATAGCGGCGGACATAAAGCACGTTCTCCGCCGACGCGGCGCGCTGCAAACTGCCGCGAATCGCCGTGGAGTTCGCATCGCGGGCGAGGCGCGGCGTGTATTGCATCCCGACGAGAACGATGTCGATCTTGTTTTCCTTCAGCCAGCGAATGGTCGAGCGGACCGTGGCTTCGAATTCCTCGGGAGAGATGCGCAGGAGCGCGTCATTCGTGCCGAGCTGCCAAAGAACAAGATCGGGCTTGTTGATGGCGACCTCGCTCGGGATGCGCTCGGCGGCGATCTCCGCCACCTCGCCGGAAACGCCACGATTGATGATTTGAATGTCAACGCCCTTGAGCGCCGTTTCGAGGATCGCCTCCAGCTGCGACGGATAGGTCTTGCCATTCGACGTAGCGCCGACTCCGGCGGTCGAGGAAGAGCCGATCGCCAATATCCGCGCGCTCTTTCGCTCCTTCAGCGCCGCGGCGAAGTTCGGCAGCGGCACGGGCGCGGCGATATCGGCGGCGGGCACATCGCAGGCCGAACTCAAAGGCGGCGGCGCGGCCGGACGCGCGGCTTCCTGCGCGCGCGGCGCGACATTCAGGACAAGCTCGAACGCGAGAGCGATTGCGACGCGGGCGCCAATTCCATTCGCAGTCTCGCGCGCCATTCCGATACCCATGCGACCATTCCCATCACGAAGACGCCGATGATAATTATCACCGCATCGGTTGCAACAAGTCCGCCATACTCGAAGCGGGTTATCTGTCCTGTCAGGCTTAGAAGCGACGCGGCGCAAAATACATTGAGCGAATTTCGGCCGAGCAGATTTAGAAATTTCGAAATACGCGGCAGCCAGATGCTGATCGTCTTGAAGGAGCCAGCGAACAGCGCCGTCAACGCCAGGCTGTGAATCAAGCGCGCGGGCGACAGAAAGCTCTTGTCGAACAAGAAGAAAAGCTTGGGATCGGGAACCGCGATCGGATCGGGCGAGAAATTGGTTTGCGCGACAATCATTCCAAGCGCCACGATGGGGAGAGCCAGCCACCGCAGCATTTTGTGAAAGCGCCGCGCAAGCGCGCCGAGGCCCTCGTCGCCTCCGAGAAGGAAACCCAGAACAAATATAAGCTGCCAAGCCAGGGGGTTGAAGAACCAGACGCCTTCAACCGGCCAGGTCGGGAAATTCACGCCGAACGCGAGCGCATAGACATAGATCGCGAGCGATAGGGGGAGCAAAATCGGCCTCGCATGCCGGTGAGCGAGCGCGACGAGCGGCGCGACCAGCATCAAGACGAAATAAAGCGGCAGTATGTCGAAATAGCCGAGCTGATGCGTGAGCAGGACAAGTCCAATGTGCGCCCGGACGGGATCGTTGAAGACGGCTGAAGCGTTGTGCCAGTCGAGCAGGAACGGCGCGTCGAGCAAAAGCGAGGCCCCCGCGAGAAGCGCGATCGCCAGCCCCGTAATGACGGTCTGCGCGAAGTAAACCGTCAGCGCGCGGCCCCCGAGGCGAAACATCAGCCATTTCCCCGAGTGCGATCGCGCGGGACCGTCGATCAGCTTGCGCAACGCCCAACCCGCCAGAAAGACGAAAAGCTCCGCCGAGTCCGAAAGCGATATGTTGCGAAAGGTGAAGCGTTCGAAAAAATTGCCGGGAATATGATTGACGAAGATCGTGAGAAGAGCGAACCCGCGCCAAAAGTCGATCTCATTTGGTTCGCGCATGCTGGCTTTCTCTATGGACCGCCATTTCATAACACGGTCGCGAGGGTCTTCCGCCCGAGCGAGATAACATCGACGCCGCCCCGAATATAGCCTGCGCGAGACCGGCGCCAAAAGTCGTTTGCGGCGGCCACGCTTGCGCCGCCGAAGGCCGTCGTCTATATGATGCATTGCAATATGGTGCCACGCATGTGCGTGTCGCCAAAGGTCCGTGTCGATTGCATCTTAACGGGCAGACTATAACCAACGCCGAATTTGCCGAGCCTTGGTTTGAAAGGCGATGTTGGTCCGACGCTTTATTCTGCTCGCTTTCGGCTTTTGGCGAGGCCACTCGCGGGGTGCCGCTTGGCTGCTGTCACTGGGCTTCCTCGGCTGCCTGGTCGTGAACGTATTTGTCGCGCTCGCGGTAAACCGCTGGAGCAAAGGCTTTTTCGACGCGCTGCAGGCGCGCGAGTCCGCCGGCATCATCCAAAGCATTTTTCAGCTCGCGATCCTCGGCGCCGTGACCGCCGTCGCGGCGATCGCCACGCTGCAATGCCGCATGCGCCTCCAGGTCGGCTGGCGCCTCTGGCTCACCTCCAACCTCGTCGAACGCTGGCTGCAAAAGGGGCCGAGCCAGGAACGCGCGATTTCGCATTCCATCGACAATCCCGACGCGCGAATAGCCGAGGATTGCCGACTGGCGATTGAGCTGTTCGTCGATCTCGCGGGCGGGATCGTCAATATCTTCCTCGTTTCGACCTCGTTCATCGTCGTGCTGTGGCAGGTCGGCGGGTCGTTCAAGATTTTCGGCTTGACGGTTCCGGGCTTTCTCGTCATCGCGGTCGTGCTTTACACGAGCCTCACATCGCTGAGCATGTGGATATTGGGTCGTCCGCTCGTCGCGAGCGTCGAGCACAAAGCCGCCGCCGAAGGCAATTTTCGATATGCGCTGACGACGGTTCGGGACGAACTCGAAATGGACGACGCGCTCGAAGGAGATCGCGGCAATCGCACGAACTTTCGCGGCCATTTATGGCGCCTCGGGCGCAAATGGGCCGACGTGATCGAGGGTCAGACGCGGATCATGTTTCTGACCAGCGCCAATAATCTTCTGGCGCCGGCGGTTCCGCTCCTGCTCGGCGCCCCGAAATATCTCGCGGGAGACATGACGCTTGGCGACCTCATGCAGGCGGCCGCGGCGTTCTTGCAGGTGCAGCTCTCCTTGAACTGGCTCGCCGACAACGCCTTGAGCCTCGCGAACTGGTCCGCCTCGGCGCGGCGCGTCGCCGCGCTCGATTTCGCCATGGAAAATCGGGAAATCGACGCGCGGGAGGAAAACGTCGTCCCCTTCCACAAGGACGGCGTGGCGGCCATGGCCGGCGACCGCGGCGCGGTTCGACCGGAGTCGACCGCGAGTTGAGACTGACGCCGGACGAGCGCGCGGTCCGCCGTAAATCGGCCATTTCGCGCTCGCGATGCACATCGTGAATCACGACGTGGCGGCCTCCCGACGGCATTTGCATATAGTCGCGACGCGCCGGCGTGCGCTTGGTGTCGAAATAGCTGATCGCGTCTTTCGCTCCGGCGGGCGCGAGCCACGGATTGGTCTTGCGCGGAACGGGAAAGCCGGGCTGCCCCTGCGTCGCCGTCATGAGCGAACTCGCGGCGTTGCGCGCCTTGCGGTAAATATCGCCACCCTCCCCCGTGGACAGCGGCGCGCGATTCTGTTATTTCGCGCCTCACGGGTCAGGTGCTGCCTCCAGCGCCCGGCCGACTATTTTCTCAATCCCATGCCCGCCGCGCGCAAAGCGGGGGCCGCCAACCATAGGATCGCTTCGTGCAAGTTCTCGTTCGCGACAACAATGTCGACCAGGCTCTTAAGGCGCTCAAGAAGAAGATGCAGCGCGAAGGCATTTTCCGTGAAATGAAATTGCGCGGCCATTACGAAAAGCCGTCCGAGAAGCGGGCGCGCGAAAAGGCCGAGGCGGTCCGCAGGGCGCGCAAGCTGGCGCGCAAGAAGCTGCAGCGCGAAGGCCTGCTGCCGATGAAGCCCAAGCCCGCCTTCGGCGCGCGTTAATCCCGCCTTTGGCGCGCGTTGACGGTCGGTTAAGGTTACGCGGTCCTAATGTCGCCACGGCGGCGGCGGATTCTTGGGTTTGCGTTCGCGGCCGGAATCGGGCGCGACATCTCCGGGAGGATCTGACGGCATGAGCGAAACCCACGCGAGGGCGCGCGGACGGTTCTCGCGGAGCCGCGCCTCGGGATTTGGCGCCTCGGGATTCGCCTTGGCGACGTTGGCCGCGCTGGCGCTCGGCGGCTGCCTGACGGATCAGGTCGTCGAGCGGCCGCCTGGACGCGGCATCGCCGAGGTCAGCGCGAGCGACCCCGGGGCCGCCCAGGCCAATATCGAATCGCTGACCGACGTGATTCGCCGCAACCCATCGAGCCCGGAGGCCTATAACACCCGCGGCGCGGCCTATGCGCGCCTGGGGCATTTCCAGGAAGCGGTGGACGACTTCACCCAGGCGATCCGGATCGATCCCAATAACTTCACCGCCTACACCAACCGCGCGCTGGCCTATCGCCAAAGCAGCCGCAACGATCTCGCGAGAGTCGATTTCGACCGTGCCATCTCGGCCAATCCCAATCACGCGCCGGCCTATATCGGCCGCGCCAACCTACTGCGCGCGCAGGGCAATCTGGATCAGGCGCGAGCCGATCTCGACACCGCCATCAGGCTCAATCCCGAGAACGCGCAGGCGTTCCACGCGCGCGGGCTCATCAACCAGAAGCAGGGCGACAATATTCGCGCCGTGACCGATTTCGACAACGCCATCGACCGCGACCCGTTCGCGGCGGCGCCCTATCAGGCGCGCGGCGAAAGCCTTGTGACGCTCGGCAAATACGACAAGGCGATCGAGGACTTCAACGCGGCGCTCAATGTCGATAGCAAGAGCGCCATGACCTGGGCATGGCTCGGCCTCGCCTACGACCGCGGCGGCAATCGCGGCAAGGCGCAGGAATCCTACCAGCGCGCGCTCTCGCTCGATCCCAGCCAGCCCATCGCCAAGCAGGGCCTGCGCGGCTAATGCTTTCGGCGAAAGTGGACGCCGGTTCGCGTTAAGAGCGGGGACTTTGTGTCCTTCGTGCTCTTCGTGGTCAATGATTTCACGACCAAGGCGCAAAGCTCACTAAGCAGGACCGATAGAGCCTGTCGTCGCGAAGCGACTCAAAGAATGCGCGTCAACCTCGCCCGGCGCGCGCGAAAACGATCAGCTTCGCCGTCAGCGTCTGCACGACTTGATTGTTCTGGTTGAAGGTCGTGGTCTTGCAGATCACGTTTCCGCGATCCGGGCGGGAGCGCGACGGCGCGATGTTCAGCACCTCGCTCTCAATACGCAGGCTGTCGCCGGGGCGCACCGGACGCGGCCAGGCGAGTTCGCCGCCGGCGCCGATCACCCCATCGGCGAAGGGCGCGCCGCCCTCGATCAGCAGCCGCATGGTCAGCGCCGCCGTCAGCCAGCCGCTGGCGATCAGCCCCCCGAACATGCTGGATTTGGCCGCCTCGGGGTCGGTGTGGAAATATTGCGGATCATATTCGCGGGCGAAGCGCAGCATCTCCTCCGCCTCGACGGCCCGCGGCCCGGCGCGATAAATCTGTCCGACCGCGAGATCCTCGAGATAAAGCTTTTGCGTCATGCGTCCCCCTTTGATCCGCTATTGGACCGGAAGCCGCCAGGCGTCAATCGCCATGCGGCGCGCGCCGCGCTGGACGGGAAGAAGCGGCGACAACCGAGCGTGTTGCGAATCAGCCAATTCCATTCAGGCTTGATGAAGCCGTTAATCTTTCTTTTGTGTTAACAGGCACTAGATAATCTCGGTGGTCAGGACGCCCGGGCGGCCGCCGTTTCATGTCGATAATTAGGGAGAATTCGATGACTGGTTCCTCCCCCGTTCACGACCTTCGGGAGCGCCTCGAAACGGCGCGCCTTTCGGCGATAGAAGAATTGGCCGCGAAGGGCGGGCCGCTGGCTGCCGATGCGCTTCAGAAAATCGCGCTGCTGCACTCTGTCTTGAGCGCGGTTCGCGATGAGATCAGGATCTACGAAGTCAAAATCGGCGGCGGCTCGGAACAGCCGCTCGAATAGCGCGGCGGGTGCGCCTGTTGGCAAATTCCTTCGGCAGCAGGCCATTCGTGGCCATACTCGCGGCGAGCGGCGAAAACAGGTCGTGTTGGGAATAGCCCATTCCATTCAGGCTCGATGGAGGCGTCGACCTTTCTTTTGCGTTAACGGGCCCCATTTACATTTTCCGAACCAATTGAAAAAGAAGGCCCAGATCATGGCGACCGCGAAACACCGCAACGAAAAACACGATCCCAAAAAAGCCGCCGATGACACGACAGCGAAGCGCCGGGACGCCGCGGCGCCTAAAGTCGAGGCGCAAAAGCCCCACGATGATAAGCAGTCGGCTCGAGCGGACAAGGCGAGGAGGGACGCGGCTGCTGACGCCTTTCGGAACGAGAAAGCGCATGAGCCGCCGCCCAAGCACCGGGCTTGAGGAGTTCCGGTTAGCCGCGCGATGCTAAGTCCAGCCGCTTGATCGCGGTCACGTCGCCGGCGCCGGCTTGTAGGTTGCGCGCGCGCACCTCGTCCAAGGGCTCGCTCGTCACCAGCATATGGGCCGCATTGGCGTGCAGCAGCAGGCGCGCGTCGCGCATGACGCCGACATGGCCCTTCCAGAATATCAGATCGCCGCGCTCCAGCGCCTCCCCCGCTTTGAGCGGCCGCCCCAGCGCGACCTGCTGCAGATCGGTGTCGCGCGGGGCGTTGACGCCGGCGAGCAGCAGCGCGTTTTGCACGAGGCCGGAACAGTCGATCCCCATCGAGCTGCGCCCGCCCCAAAGATAGGGCGCGCCGATCAGCGTCTCGGCGACGGCGACGAAATCCGCCGCCGGCGCGTCGAGCGACGCGAGATGTTTGGCGAAGATAAAGCCGCCTTCGCTGGTCACCGCGAAACCGTCGCGCGAATCGACGATGGCGAGTTCCGCGCCGAGCGGCAGCGTGACCAGCGGCGGGTCTTTTATGCCGGGCCGCGGATAAACGAAGCTGCGCGGCGCGCTCACGCGATGCGTCGGCGCGTAGAGCTTGCTCCACAGCGTATTGGCGGGGATCCAGCCGACATATTTGTCGCGCGCCAGCTGTCCCCAGGCCCAGCCTTCCTCTTCGTCGTAGACGGTCACGAGTTCGCCGTAGAGCGCCTGCGTGTCGAGGCCGGCGTCGGGGCGCGGCTCGTGTTTTACGTCGACGACGCCCTCCTTGACCTGCATGACGACGCCCTCGACGAAACGCGCCGCCGCGACGCGCCCTTCGAGATATTTCGCGGCGAGATCGGGCCGCGCCGGCGTGAGCCGTCTGTCGAAAGTCTCGCTCACGACGCCCTCCCCTCGGCGGCGCGCGCCGAGATCAAATCGTAAAGCAGCCGCGCGGCCTGGATGTCGCCGCCTTCGGGGCGGCCGGGCTTCGCCGCCGGGTTCCAGCAATAGACGTCGAAATGCGCCCAGCGCTCGGGATCGGCGACGAAGCGTCGCAGAAACAGCGCCGCTGTGATCGAGCCCGCCATGCCGTTGCTGGTGACGTTGACGACATCGGAAATTTTGCCGTCGAGGCCGCTGTCGTAATTGTCCCACAGCGGCATGCGCCACACGGGATCGGCCGCCGCAGCCGCATGTTTCGCAATGTCTTGCGCCAGCGCGTCGCAGCCGGTGTAGAAGGGCGGCAATTCCGGGCCGAGCGCGACGCGGGCGGCGCCGGTCAGCGTCGCGAAATCGAACAACAGGTCCGGCGCGTCCTCGGAGGCGAGCGCCAGCGCGTCGGCCAGCACGAGCCGACCTTCCGCGTCGGTGTTGCCGATCTCGACCGAAAGCCCCTTGCGGCCGCGATAGACGTCGCCGGGCCTGTAGGCCGAAGCCGACACCGAATTTTCGACGATCGGCAGAATCACCCGCAGCCGCACGGGAACCTCGCCCTCCAGCAGCATCGACGCCAGTGACAGCGCGACCGCCGCGCCGCCCATGTCCTTCTTCATCGGCAGCATCGAGCTGGAAGGCTTGATGTCGAGCCCGCCGGTGTCGAAACACACGCCCTTGCCGACCAGCGTCACCTTCAGCGCGTCCTCGGGACCATGGACGAAATCGACGAGACGCGGCGCCTGCGCGCTGGCGCGTCCGACGGCGTGGATCAGCGGGAAATTCTCGGTGAGCAGCGCCCCGCCGACGACGACTCGCGAGGTCGCTCCGTGACGCTCGGCGAGTTCGAGCGCGGCGCCGGAAAGCGCCTCCGGCCCCATGTCGTTGGCCGGCGTGTTGACGAGATCGCGCCCCATGACGACGGCGCGGACGATCCGCGCGAGGCGGGCGGCGTCGACGCCTTTGGGCGCGCAAAGCCGCGCGCGCTCGGCCTTTGGCGCGACATAACGCGAAAAGCGATAGCGCGACAAAAGGAAGGCCAGCGCCGCCGCCTCCGGGTCCGCGGCCGCGCGGTCGAAGCGATAGACGCCGGGCGGCAGCAGCGTCGCGAGCTTGCCCGCGAGGAACGGGTCGCGCTGGCGCGCTCCATGCGCCTCGACGCCGAACAGCACGCGCTCCAGCGCGCCGTTTTCGCCGGGCTCCAGCAGCGATTGGCCGGGCTTCGCCTCGAACCCGCAAGCCCGCGCGAAGGCGCGCGCGCGCTCGGGCAATCCCGCCGCATAGCCTTCCCAGTCCCCCGCGTCGACGAAATCAATCGGGATCGCCTCGCGCGTTCCTTCGTCCAGACCGATATCGACAGCCATTTCGCCTCCTCGCGATTTCGTCGCCGGCGCCTCGAATTGGGACGAACGCCGCCCCTTGTTAAGCCGCCGTTAGGGTTAACGCTTTATTGCTCGACTTAGCAGTCCACCTGAAAACGAGAAGAACCGCCGTGAACAAGGCCGCGCCCCGCCCCGATGCTTCTCTTCCCTTCGCGCATGCCGGCGCGAAGCGCAACAGCCGCGCCGCCTGCGCCGCGGCGCTCATGATTCTTATCGGCCTTTCCGGTTGCTCCAAGGGGCTCGGCGACGTCACGGGATCGATCGGCAAGCCCCAGGCGCCGGCCAAAATACCGACCGAAGAAGGCGCGCTGCGGCGATTCGCCGACGAATGGGGAAGGCGCTACGACGCGAACCCCAAGGACAAGGTCGTCGCGATGACCTACGCCCGCGCGCTGCATGGTCTCGACCAAAATACGCAAGCCGTCGCCGTGCTGCAGAACACCGCGATTCAGAACCCGAACGACATGGAAGTTCTCGGTGCCTATGGCAAGGCGCTGGCGGACGCTGGACGGCTCACCGAAGCCGCCGACATTCTGTCGCGCGCCCATACGCCCGAGCGGCCGAACTGGTCGGTGGTCTCGACGCAGGGAACCATCGCCGACGAACTCGGCGACCACGAAGCCGCGCGCGAATATTATCGCGAGGCGCTGAAAATCCACCCCAACGATCCGACCGTGCTGTCGAACATGGGCCTCTCCTACGCGCTGTCGCGACAGTTGCCGCGCGCCGAGGAGACGCTGCTGCTCGCCGCCGCGCAGCCGGGCGCCGATATGCGCGTGCGCCAAAACCTCTCGCTGGTGCTGGCGCTGGAGGGCAAATTCCCGCAAGCGGAGGAATGGTCGCGCCGCGATCTCTCGCCGATCGAGGCCGCCGCCAATGTCGCCTCGATCCGCCAGATGATTTCGCAATCCAACACATGGCGCGACATCGCCGCTTCGCCGGCGAACGCGTCAGCCGTCCGCCGCAAGGTGAGCGCCGCGGCGGCGGCGCCGGCCGAGGAGCGTTAAAGGTCGCCTCGGTTCGAAGCATGCTTATCCGGTTTGATGACAAAGCATGGTTGGAACGTACCGCGCCGTGCGTGACCAGCGCGCCGGGCGCCACCTCGCGGAATTCGAGTATCGCTTCAATCGAAGATACGACCTCGGCGAGATGAACCCAAGGCTCGCCGTCGTCGCCCTCACAACCGCGCCCATGCCTTAAAGGCTCCTGAAGCTGGCTGACGTTCAGGCGTAATCAGGAAACGATTCGCGGCGCGTCCCTTTGTGCGGGCGCGCACAGTTTCGCCGATAGCCCAAAGCTACAAATTGCCGGTCGCGCGCTGACCAGCGGCGAAGGAAACCGCGATCGAAGAATTTGAAGAGCTTCGCCGCGACGCGCGCAAGCACTGGAGCACTGTCATGAAACATTTATCCACATCTCTCTTGGTTTTATCATCCTTTCTCGTCGCGCCGCGGGCGCTGGCGATTTGCGACGACGGCCCCTGCATCAAGATTCCCCCCATCCCCGCTCCCGCCTCCCATCCCAAAGCGAGCGATCCTGAAGCCCTCTGCCAAGCCGGCGTGATCAAGAGCTGGCAGGCCAGCCAGCCGTCTCTCGGCTACGGAAGCGCGGGATTCTCCAAGGCGATGGATCAGGCGATGAGCCAGCTTTTCAACCAGCCGGGGGTCGCGCATGATCAGTTCGTCGGCGGCCGCTGGCCCGGCGTCACCATCGCGATCTCGCAGAACGACAAGCTCGTCTTCGCCAAGAGCTATGGCTTCGAGGACATGCAGGCGCCGCGGCTCACACATCCCGACGATCTCTACCGTCTGGAGAGCGACAGCAAACAACTCACCGGCGTAGCCATCCTAAAGCTGATCCACGATGGCCAGTCGGTGGACGGCGACCCCAGTCACAAGCTCGCGCTCGACAGCAAGGTGTTCGACATCCTGTCCAGCCCGCCCAACGCCCTCCTCCCGCCCGGCGGCCTGAACGCGATCAACCCGGTTCTCAAGAACATCACGGTCGAGGAGCTCATGCATCACACCGGGGAATGGGCGAACAACGAGGGCGATCCGGTGTGGTACTTCTATCAGCCGAACCCCGTGCTTCCGGTCACGGAAGACAATGTCGTCAAGGCGATGATGGTGCGTCCGCCCACGCTCTATCCGAGCTGGCAGCCGGGATCGATCTTTTCCTATTCGAACTGGGAGTACAATCTGCTCGCCAGGCTGATCACCAAGATCACCGGACAGGATTACGAGACGGTGGTGCGCCAGAAGGTGCTGGGGGCCGTAGGCATCACGCACACTAAAGTCGGGCATTCGCTTCTTCCCGGCCGCGCGGATCAGGAGGTGCGTTATTACACCAGCCCCAACACGCCGCCAACGCCTTCGCTGTTTCCGGCGCAAACCGGACCGACGCTGACCGGCGACGAGAATATCCCCTACGGCTCCTGGTCGCTCGAGGCGGGGCGCGGCGCCGGCGGCTGGATCGCCTCCTCGATCGACACGCTGCGCTTCCAGCTCTCGGTCAACGGCCGCGCGCCGACGCAGGTCTATTCCGGCATCTTCGCCGACATCTCATCGGCGACTGATCAGCCGAGCGCCACCTGCGTCGAGACCAGCGCCGGCAGCTGCGGATCGTTCCAGCTCATCCACCCGCAGACCGACCGCTACAACGCCGGCTGGGGAGTCCATTGGTGGGGCTCTCCCTACAATGGCTTCGACATCGATCATGGCGGCGGCGTCAACGGCGGCGGCTCCTGGACCCTGTCAATCCCCAACGGGACAAATGTTCAGGGCTATGGAATCGCGCTCGTGACCAATTCGAGCAACAACGTGCAGGGCTTTAATCTCGACGGGACCGTGCAGCAGACGTTGACCGACTATCTTGCCGCGCACAACGGCTCGATCCTTGATCCGCAATGGTCGCAGGACACGAGCTTCTTCGACCAGTATGGCGATTTCTCGCCCTATTTGGACGCGGCGGCGACGGATCTCGGCATTTCACTCGCGAAGAAGGGGTGCAGCCTGGGCGGCTCCTATAATTCCGGCCCCTGCTATCCCTCGCGTCTCGAAGGAGAGCTGCAAGGCGGGACGGAGAAATACCGGACCCAGATCGTGCCTCTGCACAAGGGAGATCAATTCGACTACGCGCTCGGCGCGACCTGCCGCGCCTATACGCAGAAGGACCAGTCGGTGAAGGCGCAGGGCTATCAGCCGGTCAATCTGCAATGGTATTCCGACGCCAAGGGGCTCATGCGCTTCCAAGGCGTCTGGGTGAAAATTCAGCATTAACGTTGGGTCGAAATCGATCACGGGGCCGCGAGCAGTCGCGGCCTCTGTCGCGCGTCGCGCCCGCGGGCGCATCGCCAACATGCGCCTGGCGTCGCAATTACGATCTATCGTATCGATTATTGCATCAAACCGGATAAGCGTGGTTCGAAGACGATCGCGAAAAATCCCGCGGGGCGCGCCAGCCGACGCGGGATTTCTTTGTCCGTTCCGCCGACCGTTGGACCGGTTTTGACCTATCTCGAAAATAAGCGTTCCTTGGCCAGCGGTCGGCCGATCACACAATCGCGTTTATACGCGCTGGACCGAACCCAGCCGATTCGATATCCTCATGATCGTGAATTACGAAAGGAAAAAATAATGTCGAATCATTTTACTGGACTCAGCCTCGGTCCGCCGCTCGGCGACCAGAGACTCGACCTGTGCGATCTCTACGCGTTCCAATCGCCCACCGACGCGTCGAGAACCGTGATCATCCTCAACGCGAATCCAAATGCCGACGCGCTCCATCCCGACGCCATTTACCGGCTCAATATCGACAACGACGGCGATTTGCTGACGGACGTCGCGCTTACCTACGTGTTTTCGAAGCCGCAAAACGGCAAGCAGACTTTCAGCGTGTTTCTGGCCAAAGGCGCGGAGTCGCGCTCGGCCGAAGCCACGGGCAAGAAGATCGTCGCCGATGCGGAAGTCTCGTTCGGCCCCACCCCCAACCTCGTCAAGGCGGGCGACCACACATTCTTCGCCGGCAGTCGCGGCGACGCTTTCTTCTTCGATTTCGACGGCATCAAAAATCTGTTCGACATCAGAGGCAAGCGGAATTTCACCGAGCCTCACCTGAGCGGCAAGTCACCGTGGACTGGCGTGGATTCGAATATCGAAGGCAATGTTTTCTCGATGGTGGTCGAACTGCCGACGAGCGAACTGGCCCCGAAGCCCGAACTGCACATCTGGGGACGATGCAGCGTGAGGCAGGATGGCAAGCTGATCCACGCCGATCGCGCGGGCCATCCGAGTGTCAGCAGCTTTTTCAACACCGACGACACGAAGTTGGAATACAACGCCAGCGAGCCGGTGAACGATCGCGGTCGCTGGCTCGAACAGTTCGTGCATCTGATGGGCCACACGGGAAATTACTCGCGCGAAGAAGCGATCGCAGAGATCGACAAGGAGCGAACGCTTCCCGACGTGCTGAATTTCGATCCATCGAAGCCCGCGAACTATCCCAACGGCCGCGTCTTCACCGACGACGTGATCGATTACCGCCTCGCGTTCCTGACCAAGGGCGAATGCCCCTCCAGCGGTTTGAAACCGCACACCGACATTCTCAAGGAGTTTCCGTACCTTGGCGCCCCGCATCAGAAGAAGAACTAACCGCGCGCGACAGGGCGTTGTTTGCCGCGGCGCATGAGTCGTCTTTTGGCGCGCGGCTGACTCTCGATCGGGACCGGAAGGACTCTAAAAGCCCGACGCCATCACCTGCATGACCGCCGGCGCCATGACGACGACGAGCAGCACCGGCAGGAAGAAGATGATCATCGGCACGGTCAGCTTGGGCGGCAGGCCCGCCGCCATTTTCTCGGCTTCCATCATGCGATTGTCGCGGCTTTCCTGCGCGGTGACGCGCAGCGCCTGCCCCAGCGGCGTGCCGTATTTCTCCGCCTGGATCAGCACGGTGCAGATCTGCTTCACGCCGTCGAGCCCCGTGCGCGCGACAAGATTGAGATAGGCCGTGCGCCGGTCCGGGAGAAACGACAACTCAGCCGTCGCGAGCGCGAACTCCTCCGCGAGTTCCGGCGACTGCGCGCCGACCTCCTGCCCGACCTTGCGGAACGCGTGTTCGATGGACATGCCGGACTCGACGCAAATCAGCATCAGATCGAGCGAGTCCGGAAACGCGCGCTTCATCGAGAATTGCCGCTTCTGAATGGTGTTGGTGAGATAAAGCTCCGGCAATTTGATGCCGATGTACGCGCCGAAAATGGCCGCCGCCAATTGCATCGGCCAGGTGAGGCCGTGGTCGTTGATAATGCTTAAATAGGCTCCCACCGCGATGAACAAAGCGACCGGCGTCACCGCGCGAAAGAACAGAAACGCCGTCTCCGCCTGCGGGCCGCGAAAGCCCGCGCTCGCCAGTCGCATCTTCGCGTCCTCGGTGTTCAGCCATTTGGACAGCGACAGCCGCTCGACGAACTCCTTCATGTATCGCTTGTGCTCGTGCCGAAGCGTGGCGCCCTTCACCTTGGCGGCCGCCCGCTCGCGCGCCCTGATCCGCTCCCGCTCGACGGCGACGGACTTCATCCGACGCTCCAGCGTATCAGTGCTAAGAAATGGCGTCGCGAGAGTGTAGATGGTCGCGGCCACGCAGACCGCCACCAGCACGCCGCTGACCAATTGCGGGTCGCCGAGGAGTTTGACGATTTCGTCCGAATTCATTGCGCTAACCCTCCAGCCCCGCGCGGTCCGACGCTCGCGACGACGAACAAAGTCAGATGTCGAAGTTGATCATCTTGCGCATGATCAAAATGCCGATGAGCATCCATAGCAGGCAGCAGCCGACGATGATCTTGCCGGTGCTGGTGATGAACAGCAGCATGATGTATTTCGGCCTGATGAAATAAACCGCGCCGCCGACGACGAACGGAAGGCTGCCGATGATGGCCGCCGAGGCCTTGGCCTCCTGCGACATCGCCTGAATCTTCCCCTTCATCTTCTTGCGGTCTCTGAGCACCGTCGAAAGATTGCCCAGCGATTCGGAGAGATTGCCGCCCGACTTCTGCGTGATGTTCACGACGATCGAAAAGAACGACGCCTCGGGGATCGGCATGCGATCGGCGAAACGCTCCGTCGCTTCGCCGACGGAAAGGCCGATGGTCTGGGATTCGACGATTTGTCGGAACTCGCTCCGCACCGGCTCCTGGGCCTCGCTCGCGATGACGCGAAAGCAATCGATGACCGGCAGACCGGCGCGAATGCCGCGGATGATGATGTCGATCGAGCCTGGAAATTCCTCGATGAATTTGCTGATGCGCCGATTGCGAAGGAAGGACAGAGCCCAGCTCGGCAAACCGAAGACCCCGACGACCGCGCCGCCCGCGACGACGAGCATATTGCCGTTGACGACAAACAGGACTCCCGCCAGCGCCAGGCCGCAGACCGCGCAAGCGATGAAATAGCCGGTGGGCGTGATGGTGAGCCCCGCCTGCGCGATGCGCTGTTCGATCGTGACCTTCTTTTTCTTGTTCTGGGATTCGAATTCCTTGAGCGTATCGGCGATGGCCTTGCGCCGCTTCGCCGGATCGTTGCTGGTCCGGGCCGCGACGCTGCGTTCCTTCGTGTTCGTCATCAACGCCGCCGCGCGCTTTTGCGCCTTGGCGTCGCCGGAAAGAAACGGATAGGCGATGACATACATCAGGGCCGCGACCACGACAGCGATCAGGCCCGCGACAAGTGCGGCATTGTTCTCCATCGAAGGGCGCCTCCAGTTACAGCGTTACAAAAGAGGCGCGACGCGACGCGCCGCGCCGACCGCTTATTGCGCGCCGGCGATTTCCGAGGCGTCCAGCGCCGCCGCCAAACGCTCCTCGTCGCCATAGTAGCGCGCGCGCTCCCAGAACCGCGGCCGCCCGATGCCCGTCGAGCGATGCCGCCCGATGATCTTGCCATTGGCGTCCTCGCCGAGAATTTCGTAGATGAACAGATCCTGCATCGTCACGACGTCGCCCTCGGTGCCGAGCACCTCGGTGATATGCGTGATGCGACGCGAGCCGTCGCGCAGACGCGCCGCCTGTATGATGACGTCGATCGACGAGACGATCATGTCGCGGATCGTCTTCGAAGGCAGCGAAAAGCCGCCCATCGTGATCATGGATTCGAGACGGCCGAGCGCCTCGCGCGGCGAGTTGGCGTGCAGCGTGCCCATCGAACCGTCGTGGCCCGTGTTCATCGCCTGCAACAGATCGAACGCCTCCGGTCCGCGGACTTCGCCGACGATGATGCGTTCCGGGCGCATGCGCAGGCAGTTCTTGACCAGTTCGCGCATGGTCACCGCGCCCTGCCCTTCGAGGTTGGGCGGACGCGTCTCCAGCCGGACGACGTGATCCTGTTGCAATTGCAGTTCCGCCGCGTCCTCGCAGGTGATGACGCGTTCGTCGTGCTCGATGTAGTTGGTGAGGCAGTTCAGCAGCGTCGTCTTTCCCGAGCCCGTGCCGCCGGAGATCAGCACGTTGCAACGCACGCGGCCGATGATCTTCAGCACTTCGGCGCCCTCCGCCGAAATCGCGCCAAACCGCTGCAACTGATCGAGAGTGAGCTTGTCCTTCTTGAACTTACGAATTGTGAGCGCCGGGCCGTCGATCGCCAGCGGCGGCGCGATCACGTTGACGCGCGAGCCGTCGAGCAGACGCGCGTCGCAGATCGGCGAGGAGTCGTCGACGCGACGGCCCACCTGGCTGACGATGCGCTGGCAGATGTTCATCAACTGCGTGTTGTCGCGAAAGCGAATGTTGGTGAGCTGAATCTTGCCGCCCACCTCGATATAGGTCTTGGTCGAGCCATTGACCATGATGTCGGCGATGTCGTCGCGGGCGAGCAGCGGTTCGAGCGGACCATAACCGAGCACGTCGTTGCAGATGTCGTCGAGCAGTTCTTCCTGCTCGGAGATCGACATGACGACATTCTTGATCGAGATGATCTCGTTCACGATGTCGCGAATTTCCTCGCGCGCGTTATCCGGATCGAGCTTGGAAAGCTGCGCGAGGTCGATCGCTTCGATCAGCGCGCCGAAGATGACGCTCTTCGTGATGTAATATTCGTCGGACTTTCTCGTTTCGGTCGGCGCCGCCGGAACAGGCGCCGCCGGCGCCGGGCGCTGCGGCGGAAATGGAGATAGCGACTTGGCCGCGGCGGGGGCGGCCTGCGCCTTTTGCGCGCGCGCCGCGCCTTGATCGCCAATCTCTGTACGCTTTCCGAACATCGCGGTTTACCCCTGGTTTTTCTCGACGGCGTAACGCGGCAAGCTAGCTCGCCTTCTTGCGCCCAAGGCGTTCGAGCAGCGGCCCCAGAAGACTCTTCTTCGACTTGCGCATGCTAGCGCGCCCGATCAGCAGGCGCGCGAGATCGTCGAATATCTCGACTATTTTCGACGTGGGCTCGATCTCGGCGAGCATCTGGCCATTATTGGCGGCGGTGCCGAACAGCTTCGGCTCGAACGGAATGGTCGCGCAGGGTTCGAGCTCGATCGCCTTGGCGAATTCGCCGACCGCGATTTCCGGCCGCCGCGGCACGCCGACATTATTGAGCAGCAGCTTTGGAAGATGATCGTTGGGCCGCGACGAACGCAGCGCGTCGACCATCGTCTTGGCGTTGCGCAGATTGGCGAGATCGGGATTGGCGACGATCACCACGTCGTCGGCGCTCGTCAGAATGTGGCGGGTCCAGGCCGTCCATTGATGCGGCGTGTCGACCACCGTGCAAGGCGTCGAGTCGCGCAGAATGTCGAGCAGCGGATCGAAGGCGAACTCCGGCAGATCATAGAGGCGATCCAGCGTCGCTGGCGCCGCGAGCAGGCTTAAGGTGTCGCTGCATTTCGACAGCAGGCGGTCGATCAGGTTGGCGTCGACGCGCTCCGGCGAGAACACCACCTCGGCGATGCCCTGGGGCGGATCCTGATTGAAATCCAGCCCCGCGGTGCCGAAGGCGAGATCGAGATCGGCGACGACGGTCTGGATTTCGAGGATGCGCGAAATCGACCAGGCGAGATTGTGCGAAATATTGGAGGCGCCGACGCCGCCCTTGGCGCCGACCACCGCGATGACGCGCCCCAGCGTTTCCGCGTTCGGTCCGTTGTAGAGATGCGAGACGTGCTGAATGTAGGTCAGCACCTCGAACGGCGCCACGATATAATCGCTGACGCCGCGCGCGGTCAGCATGCGGTAGAGCGCGATGTCGTTCTCGTGGCCGACGACGATGACCTTGGTGCCGGAGTCGCAATATTCCGACAGGTCGTCGAGACTGGCGATCAGGCCGGCGCGGTCGGCGACCGACTCGACGACGATGAGATTGGGCGTCGGCGCGCCGCGGAAGGCCTCGATTGCGGCGGCGACGCCGCCCATGTGGACCTTCATGTGCGCCTTCAGCATCCGGCGGTCCATCGCGGCGCTTTCGATGACCTCGGCGACGCGCGAGGTCTCGCAAAAGGCCTGGATCGAAATGCGCGGCACCTGCGCGATTTGGGCGAGATCGCCCGCGGCGCCGATTTGCTCGACGATAGGATCGCTCATCAATTGCCTCCCGTGGCTTGCGCCTTGGCCGCCCAGCCCGTTCCCGGATCGCCGCCCGTGCGAACCTTTTGAATTGCGCGCATGCGCGTCTCGACATCGCCTGGCGTTTCGCCGCGCGGATCGACGAGATCGCGCGGATCGGCGATTTGCGCGGCGAGCGTCGCCTGATTGGCGCAGCCGAAGTTCCAGTAGCTCTTGTTCTGCCACCCCTCCACCGACCCGCCCGAGGCGAGATCGTCCGGCCATTCGCCGCAGGGGCCTTTGACTTTCGCCGCGATGCCGACGAAGGACAGGCGAACCGGCGCCGCGAGGCCAGCGTCGGCGACGGGAAAGGTGGCGACATAAACGGCCCGCCCGACGCCCTCGGCCTCGAGCGCGCGGCGAACGTGCTCGGCGCCGGCGCGCAACGCCGCCGGATCGGAGCCGCCTGTTGGCGCCAGAACCGTGATCATCCCGCGGCCCATCCGCCGGTAGCGGGTCACGAACTCCCTGATGCGCAGGATGTTCTCCTGGTCGAGGCGGCTCCCGAAGGCCGGCGGAAATATGTCGATGACGTGCGGCGTCTCGGCCAGCACGATCGGATGCCGATCGCGATAATCATAGGCGACCTCGGGCGCCATCGCGACCTTGTTCAGGCCGCATGCTCCGAGCGGCAGCAGCAAGACGAGCGACAGAAGCCGCGCCGCCGGGCGCGCGCCGCCAGTTTTGTGTCCGCCCGCGTCGACGCCGAGCGTTTTCGCTGCGGCTTTGGAGTGGTTCGACATAAGAGTCATCCTCTCGGCTTTAGGTTTTAATCGTGAATGAAGCCGATACGGCCTTTGTAGTTTTGGTTCAGATCGGGATTATTTGGCGACGCATAGAGACGATTGATCCGGCCCAGCAGCCAAGTCTGCGGATCGCTCGCGTCCCTGAAATTATCGTCGGGCCGCGACACGTCCTTCGCCGGAATGGGCTTCACGATGTAGGGCGTGACGACGACCAGCAGTTCGGTCTCCAGCCGCTGATAGTCGTTCGAGCGAAACAGCGCGCCCAGAACCGGCAGATTCAGCAGGCCCGGCATGCCGTTGATGACGGTGCTGTTGTTTTGCTGAATGAGACCGGCGGTGGCGATCGAACCGCCGGACGGCAGTTCGACCGTCGTTTCATTCTTGCGCGTCTTGAAGCCCGGCACCGTGCCGCCGCTGTAGGTGACGGAAGTGGTGGGGTCGATTTCGTTCACTTCCATGCCGACATGGATCAGAATGCGTCCCTCGGCCTGCACGACCGGCGTGAAGGCCAATGACACGCCATAGGGTTTGAACACGACGCTCGGCGTGCAGATGTTGGAGCCGGTGGTGCCGACGCAACTGCCGGGACCGGGCACCGCGATTTCGCCGCCCACCATCACCTTCGCGATTTCGCCCGAGACCGCCGTCACCGTGGGTTCGGCGAGAATGCGCGCGACGCTGTTGCGCTCGAACGCCTGGACCGACAGCGACGTGCTGCCCGGCCCCTTCAGGGTGAGCGAGGCGTTGCTGAGCTGCCCATTGATTGAGAAGGGGTTGTTGTTGGTGAGCGTGCCCCAGCCGCCGCTCAACAGAGTGTCGGCGCCATTGGTGGGATTGGCGGAAACGCCGAGCTGCTTGAGCACCGTGCGCGAAACCTCGGCCACGGTGACCTTCAGCATCACCTGATCGTCGCCGCGAATAATCAGCCCGTTGATGACGTTTCCATTGCCGCCGCCGCCCTCGGCGCCGGGGCCGCCGGCCTCGGCCTTCCTCATCGCGAAGCCCTTGGCTATGTCGATGGCGCGCTGCGCGTCGGCCGGCGAAGCCACGTGGCCCGTCAGGATGATTGTGTCGTTCACGGTGCGCGTGACGATCTCGGATCTTGGAATCGCGGCTTTCAGCAACGGCCCCAATTCGCCGACGTCGCGACCGACGCTGAGTTCGTATTTCGCGAACTGCCGGCCTTGCGCGTCGACCGCGAACACCGTCGTCTGGCCCTGGGCGGCGCCCATCAGATAGATTTTTCGCGGCGTCCGCACGATCGCGTTGGCGATGGCGGGATTGCCCACGACGACCTCCGCCGCGTCGCGCGGCAGGTCGAGCACGACGGATTTTCCGACGCCCATTTGAATGCTGCGCGTCGACCTCGGAAGCTCGGTCGTCCCGCCCTCATAGCGCTCCTGCGCGCTCGCTGGGGCGAGCAGCAGCGCCGCGCCCATCGCCGCGGCGAGAGCGGCGCCGATCCCTTTGTGCGTCAAGCGGCTCATGCGCGGCTCTCCGTGGCGGTTGCTGGAAAAAATTTGCGGTCTCATCATGAATTCCACGCTCTCGCTGATGTCATCGGGCCCGCAGGCTTGTCGTCACGCCATAGCGCACGATGGTCAGGGAGCCGTCGCCAGGCGATTCGGCGACCGCGCCGCTTTCGTCGGTCGGGTGAGCGTCGACCAGCGGGCGCAACTCCAACGCCAGAGTGCCCGAGCGTTGCGCCAGCAGCACGATTTCCGCCTGGCGCGGATCGAGCTCAAGAGTCGCTGTGGCGCCGGTGACGACGGCCTCGCCGTTCTTCGTCTCGACCGT
The DNA here is from genome assembly GCA_003134075.1 of Methylocystaceae bacterium. Classification (GTDB taxonomy): domain Bacteria; phylum Pseudomonadota; class Alphaproteobacteria; order Rhizobiales; family Beijerinckiaceae; genus Methylocystis. The sequence goes on from PLAI01000147.1 coordinate 31,113, forward strand.
CTGACCCATGGCGAGAACGCGAACGTTGGAGACGACCAGCTCCGACGCCATCACGTCGGCGCCGCGATCCTTGGTCAGCTCCGGGTCGCGATAGAGCTTGAGAATGTCCACGCGGTCGTTCGGCAGAACGAAGCCGCCCGCCGTGCTGTTGATCGACACGTCGATCGCGATCGCGCGCTTGCCGCTGGAGAGCAGCGTCGACATCATGCTTGGCGTCGCGCCCTTGACCAGCCGCTCGCGCCGAATCGGCTCGGCGGCGCCAATCGGCGCGCGAACGAACGATCCCTTCAGATCCTCCAATGCGTGCGGCGCCTCGTTCTTGGTGATGACGCCCTTGGGTATCGTCGACCTCGGCCAGTCCATCCACTCGATGTCCAAATCCGTCAGCGCGGTTCCATAGGGAAGGTCGCGTTTGGCGACGAGCACCTGATCGGTCATCGTCGGTACGATTGGAGTGACCACTGCGGGAAGCCGTGTCGGCGCCGGCGCTTGCGTCGGACGGCTCATGATCATGAACGCGCCCCCGCCCGCGAGGACGGCGACTGCTAGTACGGCGACTTGTGCCTTGTTCATTTTCGCTGTTCCAATTTCCTCGCGTGATCGAGGTCAGGTTGAATTGAACGAGATAAAGATCAAATTAGGGTTAATCGATTCCTACAATTTTCGAAGATCGCTCGAAAACCCTTATCCGCCAGCAAGTTGGAAAAAGCGCTCGGCGGCGACGGCGCCGTCCAAATCTTAAAGATCGCGCGAGGCGCAAACAAAAAACGCCGCCCGCGGCGGCGGGCGGCGTCAAATTTTCGCGCTTAGAGCAAAAGCTTTCGAAAAAGTTGATGGACTTTTTCGTTAAGAGCCTGCTCCAGCATTTGGATTTTGAGCGATTTCTTATCGTTCGAACGATCTCGTTCGAACGGAAAGCGCTTTAGCGCGCCGAAGATTTACAAATGCGCGAGACCCGTCCACACGCCGGTGTGCGGGTAAATCACAAGCCCGGCGAGCGCCAATGCGATTCCATATGGCACGCCGCCGTTCTTCTCCGCCAGTTTGGCGATGAAGCCGACCGAGAGCAGCTTTTCCGGCGGATCATAGTGGCGCAAGGCCAGTATCGCGATGGTCAGCGCGCCGCCGATCAGGGACGCGGCCAGCCCATATTCGAACAGCGCCGGCCATCCCAGCCAAAGCGCCGTCGCGGCGGCGAGCTTGGCGTCGCCGCCGCCGATCCAGCCCATTTGAAACATCATGAAGGTCAGCGCCAGCATCGCGAGGCCGCAGCTCACATGCAGACCGACCGTCGCGAGCGGCAGCCGCAGATACAGCGCCAGCAGAAGATAGGCCGCGATCAACACCAGCGAAACGCGATTCGGAATCGTCATCGTGAACAGATCGGCGAGCGCCGCGAAAATCATCAGCAGCGGAAACACAAGCAGCGCCAGGGAGTCGAACATTGACGGGTTCCCGTGTTTCGAGGAAGGGCGCGAGGCCCATTGGTTCGAGTTACAGAATAGGTCGCAAATATTGATCGCGCGTTAACCACGCCGCGACGCGCCGGAAAAGGCGGGGAAATGGATGCTGAAAAATCGTTCGCGCGCGAAGCGGCGCCGCGTTTGTCTATAAAGCGAGCCTGGCGATTTCGCCGGGCGGGCGGCAAAGCAGCGCCGCTCCCGGCGCCGCTTCCGTCCGATCGGCGGCGATGAAAACGCCGCCGCCGGCAATTAGGTGTTCAGCTGGCCGGCGACGTAGCCGAAGGTCGCGCTCAGCTTGCTGCCGACCGTGGTGAAGGCGGCGATCGCCGCGATGGAGATCAGCGAGGCGATGAGACCGTATTCGATCGCCGTGGCGCCCGACTCGTCCTTCACAAAGCGGGAAAAAATCATGGTCATGTCCGTGCTCCGATTGTTCATGTTCACTCATGTTCCGCGCCGACAAAGGGGCTCCGTCGTCGGAACGGTTTGACTATCAACCTAGAGTGTTACGAAGGCGTTGCCCGAAGCGGTAAACATCTTCGCGCTTTCCAAAAACAACCCGCCAGCCCCCCGCTTTCCGACCGCGCGCGGCCCCCGAACGCGCATTCGAGCCGCGCGGTCCAACCACGCGCGAGCGCCTAAAGCGCCGCCGCGCCGGTCGTTTCGAGACTTCTCGTCGCGCCTGTCGCGCCGCGCGCGAAATTCGTTAACTTTATCTCGAACGCCATCGCGCCGCCCGCTGAAATCGCGCTCTTGGCGCCGCTCGCGTGGCTGCGGCGGCGCGTTCATTGTTCGAACGCCTTTAGTAAAGATTCACCATTAGCTGCTTTAAGTCATGTTTAGGGTCGCGTAACCGCCCCTGTCGCGCGGCGGGCGTCCTTCCCGGGCGGTCGCGCGCAATCTATCCATGGTGAGCCGGATGAAGTCTTGGTCGTCGCTTTACGTAGCGCTCTCGCGGCTCTTGGCGCTCCCGCGCCTGGGATGCGCCTTCATCATGATGCTGGGCGGAGCCGGGCTCGCCGCGCATGCGAATGAAAAGTCAATTCTCGTCGAGCTCGACTATGCGCGCGTCGTGAAGATCCCGCCGGGCGCCCAGACGCTGGTGATCGGCAATCCACTGATCGCCGACGTGACGATGCTTAGAAACAATCAGCTCATGGTCATAACCGGGAAGAGCTTCGGCACGACCAATCTGATCGTGCTCGACGCGGCCGGCACGCAGGTTGGAGAATCGATGATCACCGTCGCGCATCCCAACGACAAGCTGGTCGTTTATCGCGGGCCGCATCGCGAGTCCTATGCCTGCAACCCGGACTGCATGGCCGCTGTCGATCTCGGCGACGATCACGCCTATATGGGCGAAACGATTGGCCAGATAAAAATGCATGAGAGCACGCTGACGATCGGCAAGCACTGATCCATTTTGAAACGACCGCGCCTGGGGCCGGCGCGGCTCGGCCCGAGCCCGGTAACACCTCGGCAAGTATTTCATCGCAATATGTTTTCAATGATCGGCATGGCGCCGTCCGCCATCGCGCGTGACTATTGGACATGCGGCATGAAGCGTGAGCATGGTGACAGGGGCGTTTTTCGCGCGGGGCCGCGGCGCTGGCTCGGTGGAACAGCTTTTTTAAGGAACCTGGACGGCGCGACCGCAATCGAATTCGCGATGATCGGCGTCCCCTTCCTGGGACTGCTTTGCGCGATCTTTCAGACCGCGCTTATCTATTTCGAAGCCGCGCAGTTGCAGGAGGCCACCCAGATCGGAAGCCGCGCGATATTGACGCAATCGGCCGCCGCCGGCCTCACCTACGGAACCTTCCTGCAAAACTATGTCTGTCCTCGGATGAGCGGGATGTTCACCTGCGCCAATTTGCGAATGGACCTGCAAAGCCCGGCGAATTGGACCAGCGCCAGCTTGCTCGACGTCGGCAATTTCTACAACAACGCGGCCAACACGCAGGGGACGGCGATCACCTTGCCGGCGGCCGGCGCCATCGCCGTCGTGCGCATTCTCTATCCGATGAGTCAGATGGCCGCGATCGTCGGCGGCACCGCGCTTCAAGCGGGGTCGATCGGCGCGGTCACCGCGGGCGAAACGACCATCGGCGGACAAACCGTGACGGTGCTGATGGGGATTTACGCCTTTCGGGTGGAGCCGTGATCATGCCGCGCGGGCGCGCTCGGGCGTTCGGGATCGACGATTCCGGACTGGCGGCGATCGAATTCGCTTTCGTCCTCCCGCTGATGTTGGCGATTTATCTCGGCATCGTCGAACTGTCGAGTGGGTTGAGCGCCTCGCGCAAGGTCGATCTCGTCGCTCATGCGATGTCCGATCTGACCGGGCAGATCACCGGCGGGGGCGCGGGCTCGGGCCAGGCCGCGATCACCGACGCGGAAATGCAGCAGATATTTTTGGCGGGCGCGGCGTTGATCGCGCCTCTGTCGGCGACGCCGCTCACGATAACGATCAGCGAGGTTCTGATCACGCAGAACGCCTCCGGCGCGTATCAGGCGCAAGTGACCTGGTCGGTCTCGTATAATGGCGGAACCCTGCGCAACGGACAGGGCTGCACGCTAAACACCTATTTGAACGCGGCGGACGTTCCGCCCGTGAGCGCGATCAGCATGCCCACCAGTTTCACCAATGCGACGCTTAGTCCGACGCTCGGTCCGGTGATCGTCGCCGACGTGACCTATAATTACAATCTGGGCTTGGGCAATCTCGTCGAGCAATGGCTTCCGACCGGCGCGATCCTGATGAAGCGCACGAGCTATTCTCCCGTGCGCAACCAATATGTGAATCCCAACCCCGGGCCGCCGGCGCTGCTGAGCCATATTCAGAGCCCGACGACCGCGACGAGCTGGACAACGGCGATCTCGGGCTCCACCAACGTCAATTGCCTCGGCCATTTGACGCCCGCGCAATACTGACGGCGCGCCCTCCGGCCCCGCGTCAGCCTCGCGCGCCGAGCATCAGCGCGAGGTTCTGGACCGCGGCGCCCGACGCGCCCTTGCCGAGATTGTCGAGCCGCGCGACCAGAACCGCGTGACGCTTCGCTTCATTGGCGAAAACATAAAGCTCCATGTCGTCGGTTCCGTTCAACGCGGTCGCGTCGAGCCGCGCCTCCGAAGGCGCGGGAGCCACGCGCACATGTATCGCTCCCGCGTAGTGGCGCGCCAAAACCGCTTCCAAATCCGCCGCCTTGGGCCGCGCCGGCAGCGTGTCGAGATGGAGCGGAATCGAGACCAGCATTCCCTGCCGGAAATCCCCGACCGACGGCACGAACAGCGGCGGAGACGACAGCCGCGCGTAAGTGGCGATTTCCGGCAGATGCTTATGCTCGAAGCCGAGCGCGTAAAGCTCGAATGGCGGCGCCCGCCTCGCCTCATAAGCCTCGATCATCTGGCGCCCGCCGCCGGAATAGCCGGAGACGGCGTTGATCGTCACCGCCATGCCGGCGACGACGAGGCCCGCGTCGACGAGCGGACGCAGCAGCGCGATCGCGCCGGTCGCGTAACAGCCGGGATTGGCCACGCGCGCCGCGTCCGCGATGCGCTCCGCCTGACCCTCGCCAAGCTCGGCGAAACCATAGACCCAGCCGGGAGCGATACGATGCGCGGTCGAGGCGTCGAGCAGGCGCGGCGCGCGCGCGCCAAGCCCGTCGCAGAGCCGGACGGTCTCGCGCGCGGCGTCGTCGGGCAGGCACAAGATCGCGATCTCCACGCCGGCGAGCAGATCGCGCTTGGCCTCCACGTCCTTGCGCAATTCGCGCGCGATCGAAACGATTTCCAAATCCCTCCGGTCGGCGAGCCGCTCGCGGATTTCGAGCCCCGTTGTGCCGCTATCGCCGTCGATGAAAATCCTGGGCATGACCTTCTCCCGCAAAGCAGAGAATCCTCGGAAAACAGGCGCGGCGATCTCGCTGCGTTCCCGCCTCTCCCCGCTTTACGGGGAGAGGGCAGGGTGAAGGGCTTGGGGCTTTTGCCCCGGATGTCGATTCGGGCGACCAATCGCATGCGCGTTTCGGCATCGTGGATAACATCCCCGGCCCCTCACCCCAACCCTCTCCCCGTAAAACGGGGAGAGGGAGCCGCGCGCGCCCGATACGCTTGTTTCCCGACGAGCCGTAAAAAAAAGGGCGGCCCGATGAGCCGCCCTTCGCGAACCATATCGAAACGCTTAGCGCTTCGAGAACTGGAAGCTGCGGCGGGCTTTCCGCTTGCCGTATTTCTTGCGCTCCACGACGCGCGAGTCGCGGGTCAGGAAGCCTTCGCGCTTCAGCGGCGTGCGCAGATCGGGCTCGTAATAGGTCAGCGCCTTGGACAGGCCGTGACGCACGGCGCCCGCCTGACCGGAGAGACCGCCGCCGGCGACCGTGACCGTGAGGTCGTATTGGCCCGTGCGCTTGGCGATGCCGAGCGGCTGCTGGATGATCATGCGCAGCACCGGACGCGCGAAATAGACCGCCACGTCGCGGCCGTTGACCGAGATCTTGCCCGTGCCGGGCTTGATCCAGACGCGCGCGATGGCGTTCTTGCGCTTGCCGGTGGCGTAGGCGCGACCCTGCTTGTCGAGCTTCTGCACATATTTCGGCGCCTCTTGCGCGGCGGCGACGGCCGCCTGGTTGAGGTCGGCGAGGGAGGAGAGTGTGGTCTCGGCCATGATCAGGCGCTCCGGGAATTTTTGGAGTTCAGCGCGGCGACGTCGAGCGGCGCGGGGCTTTGCGCCGCGTGCGGATGCTCGGGGCCCTTATAGACGCGCAGATTGCCGAGCTGGACGCGGCCGAGCGGGCCGCGCGGCAACATGCGCTCGACGGCCTTTTCGAGCACGCGCTCGGGAAAGCGCCCCTCGAGGATCGCCTTGGCCGACCGCTCCTTGATGCCGCCCGGGTAGCCGGTGTGGCGATAATAGATCTTCTGCTCGCGCTTGCGGCCGGTCAGCACCACCTTATCGGCGTTGACGACGATGATATTGTCGCCGTCGTCCATGTGCGGGGTGAAGGTCGCCTTGTGCTTGCCGCGCAGGCGCAGGGCGATGATCGAGGCGAGGCGCCCGACGACGAGCCCCTTGGCGTCGATCAGCACCCATTTCTTTTCAATGTCGGCGGGCTTCGCCGAATAGGTTTTACCAAACATGGGAATTTCGTTCCGTGGCGTTTAGCTGCCGCGTCTCGCGGCCGTGCCGTTGCGATAAGCGAGCGCGCCGGCCATGTCAAACAATTTTTGACGCGAGATCGCGCTGGACCGCTAGAAAACAGGCCAATTGCCGATGACGGTATCATGATACCAGCGCCGGCGCGCCCTCCGATCCCCCGGCCCCTGTCCCGCGGTCGCCGCAATGCGGTGTATCATGGTGGCGACCGATTCGTTACGAGGAGCCAATTCGATGCCCAGGGAACATCAGCGTTACGTTTGGCTGGCGCTCGCGCTCGCCCTGGCGCCGCTTGGCGGGGCGCGCGCCGCGACCTATGAATTTCTCGCCGCGCCGCAGACCGATCTCAACCGCGTGTTCCGGCTCGATAAGGTCACCGGCGAGGTCGGCGCCTGCCAATATGGCCTCAAGGACGGCAGCCCCTTCGGTGTGACGCTGTGCTATCCCGCCGGCGAGGGCGCCAAGGCCGGCCCGGCCGGCGAATATGAGTTGATCGCCTCGCGCCACACCGGCGAGGCCGGCGTGTTCCGCGTCGACGTGCACACCGGCTTCATGTCGATCTGCTTCGTCCTCAACGAAACCTCCGTCGTCTGCACGGCGCCCGCGAAATGACGACGCCAAGCAGACGTTCGTCCAGCGACAAGCGAACCGAGGGCGCGCCGCTCCCTCTCCCCGCGAGCGGNNCCTCACCCTGCCCTCTCCCCGCTCGCGGGGAGAGGCGATAACGCGGCGAGACCGCCGCGCTTGTTGAATTTAAGGCGCGCAAGGCATGAACCAAAGCTCCCCCGACCATCTCAAGCGCGCGGCGGCCGCCGCCGCGATGACCTTCGTCCGGCCCGGCATGAAGCTGGGGCTCGGCACCGGCTCCACCGCCGCGCATTTCGTCGATCTGCTCGGCGCGGCCGGGCACGACGCCCCTTGCGTGCCGACCTCCGAGGCGACGCGGGTCCAGGCCGCGCGGTTTGGACTCAAACTCGCGACGCTGGACGATTGTCCCAATCTTGATCTCACCGTCGACGGCGCCGACGAATTCGACGACGCGCTGCGACTGATAAAAGGCGGCGGCGGCGCGCTGCTCCGCGAAAAAATCGTCGCGGCGGCGTCGGAGCGTATGATCGTCATCGCCGACGCCGGCAAGCGCGTCAAAACGCTCGGCGCCTTTCCGCTGCCGGTCGAGATCGACCGCTTCGGCGCGCGGGCGACGCGGCTGCATGTCGAGGCGGCGGCGCGCGAACTTGGCCTTCAAGGCGAGATAACGCCGCGCGAAAAAGTCGGCGCGCCCTTCATCACCGACGGCGGCCATTTGATCCTCGACTGCGCCTTTGGCGCGATCCCGGAGCCCGAGGCGCTGGCCTCGCGGCTTAACGCTATCCCCGGCGTCGTCGAGCATGGACTGTTCATCGGCCTCGCGACGACAATCCTTTGCGCCGGCGAGAATGGCGTCGACGTGCTGGGAAAAGCGGCCTGAGCGAGTTCGAGGCGCTTATCCTCTCCGCCGTCGTGGAGGCGGCGATCGCCTATGCGCTGGCTTGGGCGACGCGCTGGGAGTGCCGCGGCCCCGCGCACGTCGCCGCAAGCTCCGCCGCCGCCACGGCGATCACCCACCCACAATTATGGACGGCGGCGCTATGGGCCTACGAGCGCTACCCCTATTGGCCGTCGGTGCTGACGCTGGAGGCGGCCGTCGTCGTGGTGGAGGGCGCGCTAATCGCCTGGATGGCGATGCTGCGCCTGGACCGCGCGATGCTGGTCTCGCTCGCCGCCAATTCGGGATCGCTGGCGCTAGGGTTGTTGATCGAGCGGTGAGCGGCCTTCTCCTCTCCCAATTGCGGGAGAGGGTGGCCCGGCGTAGCCGGGTCGGGTGAGGGTTCTCGGGAAGTTCCAACCTAGCCGCGGCGGCCCTCATCCGTCATGCTCCGCATGACTTCGCCGCGCGCCAAAAATCGCTTAAGCTTCCCGGCGCAAATTCGCCTAAATGCGGGACTACCCTATAAATCAAGTGGGCGAGCGAGGGGCGGCGTGAGGACGAAATTTTTTATCATTCTGGTCGCGGCTTTCGCGGTTCTCGCCTTGCGCCCCGCGCTGGCGCAATCCGTCGACGCGCCGCAAGTCGAGCCCAAGAAGAAGCCAAGGGCCGCCAAGGTAAAACCCGCGCCGGTCGCGGCTTCACCGACCCTTCCCTGCTCCCGTGCGAAGTGGTAAGGACGATCCGGTTTGCTTTGGCGAGAACGATCCTTCGGCGCTGCCCTTGCCCTCCGCGCAATCGACGCCGGCCAAGGAGGGGTCGATCCGCGCCGGCGACGTCACGATCTCGCCCAAGGCGAAGGTCAATCAAGATTCGCCGCAGGCGACCTATGGAAATAATCCTAATCCCAACCCCAGCACCTCGCAATTTGGCGGCGGCCTCGGCGTCGGTTTCCATTTTTGACGCCTGATGCGCGTCCATGCGCGCGGATGCGCGGAAAATGCGCTAAAATGCGCGCATGAGTCTTGAGCCCAAACCACATCCTCGCGCGCCCGCCCCCGGCGGTCTGACGCCGGCGCGCCGGCAAGCGCTGGACATACTGACCCGCGCCAATCGCCCGGTCGGGGCCTATGAAATGATCGATATGATGCGGGACGCAAAGGGAAAACGCCCCGCGCCGATCTCGGTCTACCGCGCGCTCGGCTATCTGCTCGACAATGGCCTCGCCCATCGCCTCGCCTCGCAAAACGCCTTCATCGTCTGCGGCCACGCCCATGGCGCGGAGGAGCCGGTCGTGTTTCTCATTTGCGAACAATGCGGTGAAGTGAAGGAGGCGACCTCCCCCGGTCTCGCCCGCGAACTCGCGGCGCTCGCTGGCGCGGCGGGTTTCGCGCCGCGCAGCCGCGTCGTGGAAATCGCCGGACGTTGCGAGCGTTGCGCGGCCGGCTGACGCGGCGCGGAGAGGCCATTTATGAAGCTAAATCATGGATTTAAATTTGCGTTGCCGACCGTCGCGCTGTGCCTTTTCGTCAGCATCGCGCTGGCCGCGTTCAGCTTTCCTCAACTCGCGGGGCGAGTGACCGATCAGGCCAATATCATCTCAGGCCCCGCCAAGGCGTCGATCGAGGCTAAGCTACAGAATTTAGAGGATAAATCCAGCATCCAACTGGTCGTCGCGACGGTGAGTTCGCTGGAGGGCGGCGATATCGAAAGCTACGCCAACGGCCTGTTCCGCGCCTGGAAGCTGGGGCTCGCCAAGAAAAACAACGGCGTGCTGTTCCTGATCGCGCCCAACGAACGCAAGATGCGGATCGAGGTCGGCTATGGACTGGAGGGCGTTTTGACCGACGCCGTGTCCAGCGTGATCATCCGCTCGGCGGTGGCGCCGCGCTTCCAGGCCGGCGATTTCAGCGGTGGGATCGAGCGCGGCGTCGACGCGATCATCGACGTTCTCTCGAGCGACACCAGCGAATGGACGAAGCGCGCGGCGGAGCAGTCCATGTCGGAGACGATCGACCAGCTCGCGCCCATCATCCTGTTTTTATTGTTCATGTTCATCATGATCTACATGTCGCGCAACGCGCGCGGCGGCCGCGGCGGCGGCCCGATGATTTTCCTGCCTCCGGGCGGCGGTTTTGGCGGCGGCGGGGGTGGTTTTGGCGGCGGCGGCTTCGACGGCGGCGGATTTTCCGGCGGCGGCGGATCGTCGGGCGGCGGCGGCGCCTCGGGGGATTGGTGATGCGCGTTAGCAACGAAGATTATCGCCGTGTCGCCGAGGCGATCCGCGCGGCGGAACAAAAAACCGGCGCCGAAATCGTCTGCGTGCTGGCGCGGCGCTCGTCGGATTATTCTTACGTGCCGGCGCTGTGGGCGAGTTTCGCCGCGCTGGCGACACCCTGGCCGCTTATCGCGTTCACGCATTTGCCGGTGCGCGAAATCTTCGCGGCGCAAATCGCTGTGTTCATCGCGGCGACGCTGCTGTTCTCGCTGTCGCCCGTGCATTCCCTACTGACGCCGCGCCGGATCAAGCGCGCCCGCGCCCACCGCGCCGCGCGCGAGCAGTTCTTTACCCGAGGCGTCGCGCGCACCAGCGGCCGCCGCGGCGTGCTGATCTTCGCCTCGCTGGCGGAACGCTATGCGCGGATCATCGCCGATGTCGGCGTCGCGGAAATAATCAAGGACGAGGAATGGCGCGCCGCGCTAGACCTGCTGCGGGCGCGGTTGCGCGAGGGGAGCATCGCCGACGGCTATGTCGCGGCGATAGAGGAAACCGCCCGCCTGCTCGAAGGACGTTTCCCGCCGGGTGGGAAGGATGAGTTGCCGGACAGGTTGTTTGTGATGTGACGTTTGGGGCAGCCCGCGAAGGCGGCATCACTTCGAATCCGATGCTCGCCGCGGCCGTTCGCGGCGAATCCGAAAAATCCAGTTTAACGAGATCTGGTTCTTAGCCTACCGCACAAAGCTCAGGTACGACGCGAGAGCCTCAATCTCATTCGCGGACAACCTCTTCGCGATTCTGGGCATGGGCTCGGCGGCGGCATGGTAGCCTTCGTTCCACTGTTCGAGCCGCCGTTTCAGATAGTCGTGGCCCATGCCGCCTAAACGCGGAATGCCTTCGAAGCCTTCCGCGTTCGGGCCATGACATACAATGCAAGAGACGACGTTCGAGGCAGGTCTCCCCTCCACGTAAATCGACTTCCCTTCGCTCGCGAGCGCTTCGTCGCCGTCATTGGCGGGCGAGGCCGGCAATTCGGAAAAGTAAACCGCGAAGCCGCGCGCCGTCTCTCCACTGAGATTGGCCGCCGCGCCCCACATATATTGTTTGGAAGCAGGGTTGTCCCTCGCATGGCTCTTAAAGCTCAAAAGCGAATTTTCGATATAGCGGTGCGTCTGTCCGGCGATACGCGGCGCGCTGGTGTAGCCTTGCGCCGAGCTGCCATGACACCATGTGCAGTTGCGGATCGGGAGCGACTCCTGCGCCGAGAGGGGGCTGGCGACGCAAGCCATGATGATCGCCAAGACCGCGGGCTTTGACGTGATTCGTTTCATGTCCCCGATTCTCATGCTTCTTGAAGCCAATGGAGACGCTTTCACTTCATGTAACTGAGATAAGCCGCGATGGCGGACATTTGCTCATGGGTCAGATTGTGCGTCGTTGGCACCATGATCGCCGAGGTGTCGTCCCTGGAGCCTCCAACACCGCGTTCCTTGCCCCAATAGGACAGCGCCTTCAGTGTGTAGGGGAAGAGCTGACCCGCGAGACGCGGGATTTCCTCATGTCCTTTCGCCTCGGGACCGTGACAGGCGGAACAGGCGGGAACATTGGACTCGGGAAGCCCCTGTTCAAAGATCGTTTTTCCCAAGGCGATGTGATCTCTGGGGCCGCCGCCGATGGGTTCGGGATTCAAGTTCCTGAAATGCTCGGACAGAGCCGCGAGCGTCGCGGGACTGAGGACATGCGCGACGTTGAACATGACGGGGTTCACCCGCCGGCGTTCAATGAAAGCGCGCAACTGATTCTCGATGTATTTCGGCTGCTGCCCGGCGAGTCGCGGCATGGGAAAATAGCCGCGGTAGCCTTCTCCCGACAGGCCGTGGCAAGTTTTGCAGTATTCGAGCTTCGCCTGGAATCCATGCGCCGAATCGCCGCCTTCGTCCCGATCCGCGGCCTTGACCGCCAAGGCGAACGCGAGAGCGAACACCGCCGTCGTCGCCAATCGCAAACCAACGATCTTCATGCTCCGGCCCCCGCGCCTTTGTATCGCTGCTTCATCGTGTCCCCCGTAAGTCGAGCCGGCTGACCAAAAGACAAAGCGGCCTTTGTGCTGATTTCCTCTCGCGCGATTCGGACAAGCGCGCGGTCGCTTACAATTACAATACGCCTCTCCAACCGCAAAATACTTTCGTATCGTGATATAGCATGAATCACCGCGGCTAATGGTCTCGATCGGGGGAGTTGAGGCGACACGCGCCTTGGCTTACTAATCGCAATCCCTGCATCGTCGATTCTCCATGCGACCGCGGACAAAAAATGCGCGCACGGCTTTCCGGATCGGCTTATGAAAGTTTTCGCGGCGCTGGATCATATCGGGGCGGCCACATGAAACGCATCATCCTAACGTCACTGTCTCTCGCGGCGCTTGTCGTGATCGCTTCCGCCGCGGCGAGCCGCGCGGAAGAAAGCGCAACCGTTTCGCCACGCGACCTCGACGCCAAGATCAACTACTGCAAGACCTGCCACGGAACCAACGGACAGGGCTTTCGCGGCGCTTATCCCATGCCGCGCCTCGCCGGACAGCAGACCGAATATCTCGAAAATCAGCTGCAAGCCTTTATCGACCGCAGGCGAACGAACCCGGTCATGTTTAACGTGGCCCATGTTTTGAGCCCCGCGATGCTCAAGGGTCTCGCCACGCATTTCAAGGATCTCAATCCCAAACCCTTGGGAGGAGCGCCCAGGGAACTCGCGAACGCCGGCAAAAAAATCTACGATGAAGGCGTTCCCGAAACCAATGTCGCGCCTTGTTCGTCATGCCACGGCCCCGAGGCCAAGGGAGAGGGGGCGTTTCCCCGCTTGGCCGGTCAGCTTAACGACTATGTCTTCAACAAACTGGTGAACTGGAGCAGGGAGCGAGGCCAGGACAAATCGAAGCCCGACACTTCGGCGATCATGGAGCCGATCGCGCACGGGCTGACTGAGCCGCAGATAAAGGCCGTCGCGGCCTATCTTGGTTCGCTGGAATAATCCCTTCGTCTCGTTCACGCGCGTTTGGCGGGCGAGACCAATCCCCGCGACGGGCGCGCCCACCGTTGGCGCCCCCGCCGCTTTCGCCGGTCCTTACGCGCCGCCGGGCTCGCCGGTGAACTTCACCAAAATGTCCTGGTCGCGCACCACATATTGACAGGCCAGGCGAAACTTTGGCGCGATGTCCTCGACTTCCGCCTTGCGGATTTCCTCGGGCGTGATCTTGCCGATCGACTTCAATTGCGTCTTCTCGTTTTCGGTCAGAAGCGAGCCCATGGTCTTGCCCGACAGCGTGACGACCTCGATCAGACAGGAGCCGCATTCGCCATTGCGGCAGTCGTGCGGAATGGGAACCTTGTTCGCCTCGGCGATGGCGAGAACGGTGGAAGTGTCGCCGGCGATCGCATAGACGGTCAGGTCCTTGTGCAGCAGCGGCGAGGAAAAGGTCACGTTCGGCATTTCGGTCCCCTTGATATGTCGCGCGTCGGCGTGGCCCATGTTCGCGGAATTGCTAGTATTTTAGGCAACACGCCGCGCGCGATGTTTTGCACTGTAAGCTACACCGGCGGACGCGAAGCTTTATATGCGGCATGACGCCCCAGCGGGGATGGAAAGCCCCCGCGCCTCGAAACCGGCCGGGCGGCGACCACGCGCGGCATTCCCCTCGCCTGGCGACGCGCTAGATTTCGTCTTGTCGCGTCCAGCCGGGAGGCCGCACCATGACCGGGTTTCTTCTCGTAATCTTCTATTTCGCGCTGGCGGCGCTCGCCGCCTGGATCATCATGCAGCCCAATCGCTTTGTCGTGACGCGCTCGGCGCTCGTCGACGCGCCGCCGGAAGAGGTTTTTCGCCACATCGACGAACTCCGCAACTGGCAGGCGTGGTCGCCCTGGGCGAAGCTCGATCCCGCCGCGATAAACACCTTTGAGGGCCCCGCCGCTGGCGCCGGCGCGGTGTTCGCGTGGTCGGGCGATGAAAAGGTCGGCGCCGGGCGCATGACGATCATCGACAGCCGGCCGTTCGAAAGCGTCGACATCAAGCTCGAAATGAGCAAGCCGTTCGCGGCGTCGAACGAGGTGTCGTTCCGGCTCTCGCCGCAAGACAGCGGGCGCACGAAGGTCACATGGACCATGTCCGGCCCCAGCACGCTGATCTCGAAAGCGATGAATCTCGTCATGAACTTCGACAAGACGCTCGGCGGCCGGTTCGAGGCCGGACTCGCCAATCTGAACGCGATTTTCTCGAAGTGACGCGACAAATATCGCGCTAGATGGTCGTGACAAGGCTAGGATGACGCTCGCGTCGGCCCGCGTGGCGGCGTTCACGAGTTCGGGGGAGTTTTTTGCGCCGCTTCGTCACGATCTTCGCCTTTCTCGCCAGCCTTCAGACGGCGGGCGCCGTGGAGCAAGAGAGCCCCGCCGCGAGCATGCGGGACCTGCACGCCCATTTCATCCAGTGTTTTCAGACGCCTCCGGGCATGGAAAAGATGCAGGGCGCCTTTCACTTTTCCCTCAACCGCGACGGCGGGTTGATCGGGCCGCCGCGGATAGCCTGGCTCAAACTCGATAGGCGCCATCAGAGCCAAAAGCAACTCGAAGCGCGCCTGATCGAGGCCTTCGACCGCTGCGTTCCGATCCCGCTCACCAAGGAAATGTCGCGGATGGCGCCGGGCAACTTGCTTTACTTCAGGTTCGGCGCCGCGCCCGGGAGAGGCGAGGACAAGTCGCGGCCGGCCTTCAACGGCCCGATCGACTGAGCCGGAAGCTCTTTAGCGAATCCAGCGCGCGCTCCCTCTCCTCGCGAGCGGGGAGAGGCGGGAACGCGGCATGATTGTTGTGCTTTAATTCCCGCCAGTCCTAACCGCGTTCTAGACTCAAGCCCCCTTC
>PLAI01000341.1 GCA_003134075.1 Methylocystaceae bacterium
GGCAGGCCCATCACCGCCGATGCGGCCGCGTCGAGCGGAGCCATGTTCACCGGATTCGCCGCGTCGCAGAGCGCTGGCCAAACCACGTCGCCGGGGAGTGCGTTGCCAGCGGTATCAGCGATGGTTCGGCCGCGCCCCCATTTTGTGTAAGTCCAGCCTGGGGGTTGGCCGACCACGGTTGCAATCAAAATGTATCTCGCCACTAGTTGTCCTTTCGAAGGTTCAGAGCCGCATCAATGATTTCCAACCGAAGCCCTTCGGAGACTTCATCCCGAAGTTCCCCGTCCCCAAAGGCGTCGAGGATCAACGCCGCTTCGTAACGGCTCACCTTCCCCGCCTCCAAAGCGGCTAGGAGTTCCCGCAACGCCCAGCGCGCCACGTGACGGCGCTCAATCAGCCGATCCACAGCCGCATCAAGTGCCGAGTCGAATTCGGTTTCGCGGGCTTCGCGTCGTGCCCGGGCAATTTCTTCGGCCTGTGAAAGGATTGAGTTAGTCACGTGAGCCTCCCCCGAGAGCCACCCCCCAGCCGATCGCCTTCGCCAGTCCCGTCGTGGAAGGGTTCGGGGCCACATGGATCAATTTGCCGTGCGACTGGAAATGGCGCGAGTTGTTCCGCCCCAACCGCCGCAAATCGGCCTTGGTTCTCAGCGGCTTCAACCAAAGTCCGGCCGTAGTAAGTTTGGCTGCGGATAAGTTCGATCCCGCGTCGGCGTTCGTCTTGGTGGAATGCGTTGCTGCATGGTGTTCCGCAGAAACGCTGATTGTCTTGGCGAGCGAAGTAAGTATTTCCGCATTGTTCGCAAGTTCTTTTCATTCCACACCTCTCTTCATCTTAGGATCAGTGTAGCACAGTCCTGATAGAACTCCAGTATAAAGTTCTTTTAATTCAATCAGTTAGGCCGCTTCCCACTTGGCAATTAAATGAAAGTGGGAAGCGCCCCGAAGACTTCACCCCCTTTCCCAGATACAGCAATGACAGCCGCGCTGATGCATAGCAGCCGATCAAGCTATTTCTTCGCAATTCCCGCGATGATCTTTACCGCCCGATGCCTTTTCAAAAACGACAGGCTGTCGTTTCCGGGTCTAAGTGATTGCTTCGCTTGGCTCATATATCGCTGGGCCGTCCGGGCCGTGAATGGAAAGGTTTCGGCAAGGTATTCTTCCCAATACCCATGACCGAATTCTTTCCGAACGCGCGCCTTTAGTTCGATCAAGCGCAGCCCGGTTTCGATCGCTTTGTCGGCGGCTGCGACTAGGGGGGATTCATAGGCAACATGGGAGGCGAGCGCGGCTGCGGAAAGGTCGGCAAGGGACAGGGGGATTGTCGCGATCGCGGTGGAAGCAGAGGCAGGGGGAGCCCCCTCCAAAGCGCCGGCGACCGCTTCGACGTATTCAGCAAGGGCAGGGCCTCGGGGGAAGGGGTTCATCGCGCGGCCCTCCGCTCGCTAGTGCTGGTTCGAACGTGATCCGCAATCCAGCGATCAAGGTCTTCGGCCCGATAGGACACGCGCCGGCCGGCTTTAACAAAAGGTGGTCCGTCCCCCGTGAGGCGGAAGCGCTCTAGGGTCCGTTCTGATAGGCGCAAGAAGGCTGCGGCCTCCCGCTGATTAAGCAGGTGCATGGGAAGTTCCTTTGGTTTGGGTTGTGCCCGTCTCGCGTCGGGCTACGTCGTGAAGATGAACCTCGGGGCGGTCCACGTCAGTCCGAAACAATCGGACTCGGATCGATTCGGATCAATTCGGCCTTGGGCCTCAATCAAAACAGACGCGTCCGCTAAGCAGGGTGTTGTTATAGGTCTCTATGGCTTGCTTAAGTGTGCCTTCGTCCAATGGACTAAGGCTCGGATCAGCCAGAAGCAATTCCGCCCGCAGCGCCTTGCGCGGACACAGCCCCGGCTCAGGAACAGGCTCACCTTTGAACTTGTCTCTCAGCCGCGCAATGACCCGGGGTTGCTTGCCAACAATCCGAACTAGGGAAAGAGAAAGTGGCTTGGTGATCTTGGGCGGTTGAACCGCCCAATGCCGAAGGTCATCTTCGTTGAGCATGACGACGGAAACTTCATCCATGACAGCCTCGTCACTGTCGTGATCAACGGCCCTAGCCCGCCATTCGTCGGGGGACACCCGGTTCCAATGTTCGATAGGTTCGCGGCATAGATCGTCGCCATCCCACCAAGCCGGAGCCCGCATAGATCGGATCAAGCCATCGGCGCAGGCCGCGCGAAGCTGGGCTTGGGCAGCCCCAACAGATGCCCTCCGAGCCCGGGAGAGGTTTATCGCAGCGTCGTTGAAGGTGATCCATCCCGGTTCAACCATTGGCGTTGGCCCCCACAATCCCCGCAACATGTTCGCTCCATGCCCCCAGGGCCGCTCTCATTTCGACCCTGTAGCTCGCGCGGTTGTATACTCCCGCGACGCCGGCCTTATGTCCGGAAACGTGGTTAAGCACCGCCTCGACAATATGCGGCATCACCCCGAGCCTGTCAGCCATGACAGTCGCGGCGGTTCGGCGGAGGTCATGCAAACGCCAGCCCGAGACCCCGGCCCGGGCGTCAAGGCGGGCTTTGCTTTGGCTCCAACCGGAGAACGCCCCGGCCCCAGCGCCAAAGACGAACTCGCGGCCGGCGCGAGGGTCTGGGAGAACGGCAAGCATGGCTTCGGTAAGCGGAAGTGCATGTTCGCGATGGTTCTTGGTTCGCGTTCGCGGAAGGGTCCAAACCCCGTCGACGATTTCATCCCACCGCGCCGCGCCCACTTCGTCCCGGCGCTGGGCCGTCAGGGTTAGAAGCCGAACGATCCGGCCGTAGTCATCATCCCCGCAAGCCCGCCAGATCGCGGCAAGCTCCCCGTCGCTTAGAACCCGTTCGCGGCTTCGTGGCTCTGGCGGTCGGTTTGTCCCGGCCACAGGGTTGGCCTCAGCAAGCCCTTCGCGGATGGCCCATACGAAGCAGGCGGAGAGGGCGGCCCTGGCCCGGATCGCGGTGACGCCGGAAAGTTCACCAAGGCGCGCGGCGACATTCCGGCGGGTCACTTCGGCAATGGGCATGTCGTGAAGCGGCTTCCACGCAACGAGAAGATGGCGCTGGGTTTCGAGGTAGGTCCGGGGGCGCTGGCGAGCCTTGGCCATTGCAAGATAAGCTTCGCAAAGCGCCTTGAGGGAACTGGAAGGGGCGGCCCGTTCAGCGGGGTCCGCCCCTGAAGCGACCAAGCCCAAAAGTCGGCGGGCTTCGCGGCGAGCGGTGTCTGGCGTCCAAGGCGAGCCGTGACGACCGATAGTGAAGAACCTTTGCCGGCCCATGGCCCGATACTTGAGAACATAGGTCACGGCGTCGCTGGTCTGGCGGCGAGCGCCGAAGCCCTTAACCGCATCATCCCAAATGGTCGCCTTCGGCCCTAGGCCCCCGACCGCGCGAAGTGTGATTGTCATTGCCGCCTCCCGATGGAAAGTGCGAAGCGTCCCCCCGCCCCCACGTAGCTACCAATTAGCAACCACATTAACGCGAAATCCCGGCGGGCGCAACGGGGCGATGGCGGTAAATCACATTGAAATACAATGGCCTCTGCGGTCGGAGGCGGCCCAGGGCGGAGGCTTCGCTCAGACTACGAATCTGGGGGTCAGAGGTTCGAATCCTTTCGGGCGCGCCATTTAATTCTTTAAAATTCAGCATGTTATGGATCGCGCCGCCAGGCGCGAGGCCCTCGCTTTGTTCTCGTGTCTCCAATGTGTCACCAGCCGGCGCAATTTCGTTACCCGTTCCCCTCGGCATTATTCCCGGCACCGTCCGCGAGGGTCCTTTCGCCCATTGCCCTCCCCTCTGTCTCTTTTTTCTATTTTCTAATTAATAAGAGAAGCCGTCCAAGCCGTCCAAGCCGTCCAAAGCCTTGCCATCCTTGGGCTAGCGGGTGGACGGCTTAAAACTCAAGCCGTCCAAGCCGTCCACAGTTGACGGGCTGAAAGCGCAAATGACCGTAGGCCAACGTAAATCGCCGCGCCGCAAGCCCGAGGAGGTCAACCCGTCAGCCTTGAATTGACGAAGCCTCGCTAGGGTTTTTCCGGACTGCGGCGGTGGCGTGAGGCGAGGGGGGCCCTAGGAAGGACCCGCGATCCCCTGGAGAAGCCCCTCGAATCGGCCGCGCGAGGCCACTCCCCGCTCCGTTGCTGGCCGGTGCGGGCGACAGGAAGCCAAAAGGGCGCGGGAAAAGATCGAGCGCGGGCGCGAGGTCATGATCACACGACCAGCGCGATGCGCGCATAGGCCGCCGCGCGGCTCCGAGCGACGTCCCGAGCGCGCCAGGCGCGACCCTGCCGACGCGGGTTGTGCCACAGGCGCCGCGACCTAGCACGAAGCCGTGGCGCTGATAGAGAGAACCCAAGCAGCCCCATAACCGGCGTAGCGAGCCGCCATATGCCCCCACGAAAAGAAAAGGCGCCGAGGCCCCGTTGGCACCCGCAAGCGAATTGCGCCGCGAGCGAGCGCCCCCAATGGCGGCGACCGCAAAATAAAATCGCGGGACGCTATTTTGAAATTGGCCGATCTCGGTGTTAGCAAGTCGCCGTCGTCGCGCTGGCAACAACTCGCGCGGCCTGGGGAGGATAAATTCGGGCGCCGCGCCGAGGCGACGTCACGGGCCAGCGCCTAATTTTGCTTGTTGAGCTCCGCCAGCCTCGCGAAGGGGTCGCGCCGCTCCTGGAGGACTTCCTTCGCCGGCTCTTGCGCCGGCGGCAAATCCTCCGGCTTTTCCGAAACGATCGCCGGCCCAGCTGCCCGCCGCGGCGCGAATAGCCCCTCGGCGATCGCCGCCTGCGGCATGCCGCGACGCCTCGCGAGCTCGGCCCATTCGTCCTGCGTCGTCGACGAGAGCCCGAGATATTCGGCCAGGGCCAAATTGTAGACCCGCGCATCGAGGATGTGATTGTCCCGCTCGCTGGAGCGGATTTTCCAGAATTTGCGCAAGCGCCCTTTGAATTTTTCCTCAGCGAGATATTCGGACGTCAACTGGCGAAAATATGTTTCATCAAGCCAGGTGCCGAAATGACAATAGCCTTCCGGATCGCGCTCCTTGCCGCTGGCGATTCCTTCCTTGCGCAGATCCTCGTAAAATGCGCCCTTGATCGGCCAAGTGCCGACGGGCCAAATCCGCGCGCCCTTTTTAATCTTGTGGCCCGCTAGATCGATGTCGACGAGGCTGGGCGTGCCGATTGCCGGCCTACCCCAGCCGTCGCGGCCGTCGAGCGCGAGAACCATGTCCTGGCCGGTGTCTGGGTGCAAGCATTGGTTGAGGCGCGTCCAAGTATAGACGACATGGCTGCGATAGCCCGAATCGACGCCGAGGGCATCGATCCGGCGCTTGCCGCCGAAGGCGTCCGGAAATTCGCGTTCGAGCACGCGGGATTTGAGCTGCTCGAAGGCCTCGCCCTCCGGACCTTCCGTCGAGCCGTCGAGATAGAGCACATCAACGACATAGGATTGCCGGTCCGGCGCCAAGGCGAGGATCTCGACCCAGATGCCGCGCATCTGCACGTCGGCGCTCGCGACAAGCACCAATCCGCGCGGCGGAATGCGCCCACGCGGCACGCCCTCCTCGCGGCGCTCCATGAGGCGTTTGTGGTCGGGCGCGTCGCCCTTCATCTCATAGGGTAGCCCGAGCCATAGATTGTAAAAGGCTTTGAGCTTTTGTGGATCATCGCCGGCGTCGATGAATTTGCCGGCGATATGGTCCCATGGGACGAAAGGGCTAGACAATGTATCGAAATGATAAGACGGAAAGCGGCCGGGCCCTGGCTCTGTGGCGACCCAGCGGCCACGGCGAGAGAGGGCGCGCTTTTCATGCGCGTGAATGACCGCGCCGCAGCAAGGCGCGACGTAAAACGCCTTATACGGAAACGTCCGTTCGAACTGGAAGTTTGGGCCAAACTCAAAAACAAAGAAACTAGGACCGCCATCGGCGGCCGTGCAATGCGGGCATGGCACATTCCAGCGGCGCTTGTCGCCCATCTCGTAGCGGCGCTCGATCTTCGAAGCGCCCTTGATCGTTGGCGTCGAAACGTCGGCCTTTTTCCAGTCGCCGGACGCCAGAAAACTCGTGATGCGGCCGTCGGAAAGCTCCAACGGGTCGCCCTGGCCGTCGAGGTCGTCAGGATATTCGTCGACTTCGTCGCGGAATAGCTTTTTGAGCGTCTTGGAGCGCAGATCGGCGGCAGACGACGCGAGCAGCAGATCGAGCGCGCCGCCGGGAAATTTCTTGCTATAGGTTGTCGAGCCCGTGGCGCTACGCGAGGTCTGCGGCACGACGCGGACAGCGAGCGCGGGAGAGTTTTCAATCGCCGGCTGTAGCTTGTCGCGGTTGAAATCAGCGAGCGCGCCATCGGTCGGCTGGAGGATCGCCATACGGCAGGGGTCGCGGTCGATCGAATGGCCGATCGCCGCGATGAGCAGCATGGTGAATCCGCACTGCACGCCCTTCATCACAGCGATTTGGTTCACGCCGGTATCGGGGCCAAGCAGATCGAGCGGCTCGAGGATGTAAGGCGTTTCGAGCGGGTCCCAATATTCGCCAGCGCGTGGGCCGTCTGGCACGACAAGATTTTTCGCGGCCCATTCGGAGGGCGCGATGCGCTCCGGAGGGGCGATTCCGGCGGCGAGGGCGCCGGCGATGAGGGCTAGAGGATTACAGGGGAAGTTCATTGCTGCGGCCCGCTGGCGATAAGCTTCAACTCGCGCGCCAGGGTTTCGCGCAAGTCTCGAGCAAAGCCCTTCAGCGCCGCGCGAGCGCCAGGCGCTCCCTCGGCAGCGACGGCGATGGCGAGATCATCGGCGCGGGCCGGGAGCTGATCTATGATGCGCACCATCGCCTCGGCGCAGCGCACCATCGCGGCCTCGATGGCGTCGATCGGCGCGAGCTTGCCAAGACGCTCATCGAGATCGAGCTTCGCGATATCGGCCAGATAGGCGACGCGGCGCGCTTGCTCATCGCTGTAGACAAGGGCCGCCCCTTCCTTTTTGGGAGCAGGCGCGTCGGCATGCGTCGTGGCTCTAGCGAGATCCGTGGTGTCGCCAACGGCGCGGTCAAACTCCGCGACGTTGATCAGCACGGTGGAGCGCGGGCCATCGCGACGCGACAAAAGGCCCTGCGCGTGCAAGCGCTCGGCCCGCTTCGAAATCGCCTGTTTCGAGACGCCGCGCAGTTTCGCGAGGGCTGAAATAGAGAGCCAAAGTCCGATGGGTTCAGTTTGCGCGACGTCACTTTCCGACATGGCCCAAGCCCATCCGATCGCACGGCCTTCCAACAAGCGCCGCATGGCGTAGTGGCGCGGCGCCCCTCACGCCGAGCCGCCTTCTCGACGCCAGAGTTCAATTGCTCGATCGTGCTCCTCGGCGCTTTTTTCAATCGACGCAAAAAAGCTTTTGATCTTGCGCTCCGCGCAAGCGCGGATTACTCCCCAATCTTCGGGGCTTAAATTCGACCTGGACTTTGCGAGGCTGCTTAAACTGTCGTCGCGTAAATAAGCCTCGATCCGCTTCACGCTGCCTTTTGTCTCCAATGCCTTTCCGATGCCGAATTCTTCGACAAGGTGCATAAGGATGGTTTGCAAGGCGAGCATATTCGCATAGGTCGCGGCGTCGAAGGCGCTCCCGAGCGGTTCATTCGTGTTCGAAAGTTTGACGCGATCACGAACCTCCGAAATCTGCATGTTATTCAGCTCCCCGCGCGCCCGTGACGCGTCTTCAGCCCAAGAGTTTATCGAGATGCTTTTCGATCGCCAGCGGGACAAACGCGTCCGCGCTGCTATTGAAAGCCCGGGCCGATTCGTCCTTGTCCAACTCCTTCGCCAAGGACGGTCCGAATAGCCGGCGCACGGGAAAGCGCTTCATCCCAGTGCGCGCCATGAATGCACCGGAGACGCGCCCGTTGCCGACGAACGATCGCTTAAAGTCATGCTCCTTCGCCCAAGGAAAGGCGACGACGCCGTGAGGCCCGAGTTTCACGCGGAATTCCTTGATCGGAATCGCCGGCCTTCCCTTAGCGATAATTTGATAGTTGAGTTTAGTGGGGGCGGCGCTGATGGTCTCAATGCGCGAAGTGACGGACCTATATTTAACAAGCCCCGTCTGGCGCTGGAGCGCGTGCTGAACTTGTGTTCGAACCTTGTTACCGCCCTCATTCAGCCCGCGCGCGATGGCTAGCGGGATCTTCTTCGAAAGGCGAATCAGTTCGCGGTCCAGTTCTCGTTTTAGCGACTCCACGTCCACCTTGAAGTTGATCATCGATTTTCTCCGTCGCGCGCGGCGATCGCGCCGAGCGTCAGGCCTTTCCGCCGATCGGCGCCTTGGCCAAATCCATTTGCCCGATGGCGTTTTCGATCACGCCGAAAAACTTTTCCAAATCCTCGGCGATCATCGCGCGATAGTCCGCGGCCTCGTCTGCGTCCGACGAATGAACGACAACATTCGCGTCGATCATGGCGAAGCAACTCGCGCGGAGCTCGACAAGCTCTCGCAGCGCGTGGTCAACCCTCAATCCGCACGCCAATCGAAAATAGAACATCGCGAGATTCGCGAGAACAATCCGCTGCGCGATCGATTGCGCAAAGGGCGCTCGCTCCTGCCGTTCCTTTTTCGCAATGCCTTCGCCCAACTCTTTAAGCGTTCGCTCTGCGTCATAGGGCTCGCCGCCATCAACGGATGCGCCGCGCTGCCATCGGCCTACGTTGTGGGGTTCAACTTGCTGGCGCGCTCTCGCCAAATCGTCGACGCCGCGCCGATAACCGGCCGGAAGGCTCAAAGATTCGGGCCTGCCCACGGGAACGCGCGCCACGGGCCCGGGCGCGAAGGATTTTTCGTCGTTCAAAACATTACTCCCCTCTGCTGGCGCCCGGCGTCGCTTCCGGCATGCTTCTGCCTGTGTCGGCGCGCAGCGCGCCCCGCGCATCAATGACTTGGCCGATTCTGGCGACCAGAAGATCATCATTGATCGAGAGCTCGACACGATTAGTGATCGCCGCCGAGCCGTCGAGCCGGACCGGCGTCGGCGAACCGCCGGCGCCAAAACCGAATGACGAGAGCCCCGGCGAAACGCCGCCAATGCCGGCGCGCTTCAGTTGATTGCCCGGCGACCAGCGCCCCCAGCCGGCCCATTGGTCGAAATC
>PLAI01000162.1 GCA_003134075.1 Methylocystaceae bacterium
GCCTGCTCGCCGGTGTCCGGCTGCGAAATCAGCAGATCGTCGAGTTGCACGCCGAGCTTGCGGGCGTAAATGGGGTCGAGCGCGTGCTCGGCGTCGACGAAGGCGCAGACGCCGCCGGCCTTCTGGGCTTCGGCGATGACGTGCAGCGTCAGCGTGGTCTTGCCGGAGGATTCCGGTCCGTAAATCTCCACGACTCTTCCGCGCGGCAGGCCGCCGACCCCCAGCGCTATGTCGAGTCCGAGCGAGCCGGTCGAAACGGTTTCGATCTCCACGGCTTTCTGGTTCTTGCCGAGCCGCATGATCGAGCCCTTGCCGAAGGCGCGTTCGATCTGCGACAGGGCGGCGTCCAACGCCTTGGTTTTGTCCACGGACGATCCTTCCACGAGGCGGAGATTGGCTTGGCTCACAGCGAAATTCCTTCTGACACGGGTTAACCGGCCGGCGCAACGGCGGCGCGCGGCTTTAAGCGGAAATACCGCGCGAGTGTCATTGTGCATGTTTTGTTCTGATCGCCAAGTTCTTTCTTCGTTCTCGCACCGCATCTTTTGCGCGCGTCGGTTTGGCCGGGCCGCCCGCAGCCTCTCTGGAAATCCTCCAAATCATTGAATTTGACGCGGATGCGCCAGCTTTCCTATAGGTTCGGTCTGCTTGGCCCGCCATCGTCGGATAGAGGCGTTGATGATTTTCGTGCCGTCGTATGTTCGCCTCGCGCGTCGTTCCGCTCATCACGCGGTGGGAGCCTGCGTCCTCGCGCTGCTTTTGGCCGGGGCCGCGCGGGGCGCGGAGACGCGCGCCCAGCTCACGCCGCTGGAGCAGCTGGGCGCCCGTCTTTTCGTGGACACGTCCCTGTCGGAGCCGCGCGGCGTCTCCTGCGCCTCGTGCCACGATCCCGCCAAGGCGTTTTCCGGCGTGAATGGTTCGACGATTCCCGGCGTGGCGCGCGGCGCGCCCGCTGGCTCGTTCGGCCTGCGCAAGCCGCCCTCGCTGGCCTACGCCTCTTTCAGCCCGCCTTTCTCCTTCGCGGACAAGAAGGACGAGGAAACCGGCAAGATCGAAAAACAGGCGGTGGGCGGCCAGTTCCGCGACGGGCGGGCGCTCGACCTCGCGGCGCAGGCCAGCGGGCCTTTGCTCAATCCGGTCGAAATGAACAATCCCTCCAAGGCGGCCGTTGTCGCCAAGGTGCGCGAGGGCGCTTACGCCGATCTCGCGCGCGCGGTTTTCGGCAAGGACGTGTTCGACGACTCCGACGCCGGCTTCGGCAAGCTCATGCAGGCCCTCGCGGCCTATGAGGGAACGGAGATCTTCCATCCCTTCGCCTCGACTTTCGACGCGGTTTTGCGTGGGAAAGCGCGGTTTTCGCCGCTGGAGGCCAAGGGCTTCGCGCTGTTCAAGGATCCAAAGAAGGGCAATTGCCTCGCCTGTCATGTCGGCGAGCCCAAGTCGCGCGATCCCAAGGACTGGCTGTTCACCGATTTCACTTACGACACGCTCGGCGCGCCGCGAAACGCGGCGATCCCCGCCAACGCCAAGGCCGATTACTTCGATCTGGGTCTGTGCCGGCGCGAGGGGCTGGCGGATTTCGCGCCCAAGGGTTTCGACGTCGAGAGCGTCTGCGGCGCCTTCAAGGTTCCGACCCTGCGCAACGTCGAGCTGACGGCGCCTTATCTGCACAACGGCGCCTTGGCCAGTTTGCACGACGCCGTGGCCTTTTACGCGACGCGCGACACCAATCCCGAGCGCTGGTATCCCAAAGGCGCGGATGGAAGCATAGCCAAGTTCAATGACCTGCCGGAAAAATACCACGACAATGTTAATGTGAAGGAAGTCCCTTACGACCGGCGACTGGGCCAGCGGCCGCGCCTTTCGGAGCGCGACATCGACGCGCTGGCAGCCTTTCTGCGGACCTTGACCGACAAGCAGGGCGAATAGAGGCGCTTTCTCGGCTGATGACGCGGGCCCGCGTCTTTGTTACAAGCGTCCATGCGCTCATTGCTCCAGATTTTTCCGGCGGCCGCCTTGGCGGCGCGGTCGCTCGCTCGCAAACCCGGTTTCGCGGGGTCTCCCTCATGAGCGAGACCGCGCAAAGGACCGGCGTCTCGGCGGCGCTCGTCACCGAGGACGAGGCCGGCATGCGGCTCGACCGCTGGTTCAAGCGGCGCTTTCCCGCGCTTACGCTGTCGCATCTCGCCAAAATCTGCCGCAAGGGCGAGGTTCGCGTCGACGGCAAGAAAGTCGAGACCTCGACACGGCTGGAGCAGGGTCAGACCATCCGCATTCCGCCGCTAAACCTCGACGCCCAAGAGGCTCCACGACCCGCGCGCGTCAATCCGGACGACGCCCGCGACATCGCCCAAATGACCTTGTTCGAGGACAAGGACGTGATGGTGCTCAACAAACCTCACGGCCTCGCCGTGCAGGGCGGCTCGGGCACGACCCGGCATATCGACGGAATGTTGGCGTCGCTGGCCGAGGGCGACCGCCGTCCGGTGCTGGTGCATCGGCTAGACCGCGACACGTCGGGCGTGCTGATGGTCGCCAAGAACCGCCGCGCTGCCGCCGAACTGGGCGAGGCCTTTCGCTCGCGGCAGGCGCGAAAAATCTATTGGGCGCTGGTCGAGGGCGTTCCGAAGCCCTCGCAAGGACGGATTTCGCTCTATCTGGCCAAGGGTTCGGGCATGGGTGACGAGCGAGTGCCGCGCAAGCCCGGCGCCGGGACGGTACGAGACCTAGAAAAAATGCGCGTCGCTCGTCATGGCGAGGCCGACGCGCAGCATTCGCTGACCTATTACGCCATCGTCGACAAGGCGGCGCCGCGCTGCGCCTGGCTGTCAATGAAGCCGCTGACCGGACGCACGCATCAGCTGCGGGCCCATGCCGAAGCCATCGGCTGTCCGATCGTCGGCGACCCGAAATACGGCCATCGCCCGGAGGACGAGGTGCGACGGCGCGATCCGCTGCGGGCGATTCCGGAGGGCGTCGAGCGCAAGCTGCACCTCCTGGCGCGACGGCTGATCCTGCCGCATCCCAAGGGCGGAATGATCGACGTGACGGCGCCCCTGCCGCCGCATATGCGCGCGACCTGGGATTTTTTCGGGTTTGACGAGAAGCAGTACGATCCGATCGAGGACGCGCCGGAGGAATGAGTTAAGGGGTTTTCGTATGTCCACCAAAAACGACGACCTCGCATCCGCCATCTTCATCGACGGCGGCGAGCGCGATCCGATACGCTTGGCCGCTCGGGACGGCCGGCGGACGCTACCCAAGCGCTTCTACAGTAAAGCCGAGGCCGCGCCCGTAGCTGAGGGCTTCGCCGTGCTGCTCGATGGCAAGCCGGTGCGCACGCCGGCGCGGAGCGCCTTGGTCTTGCCGACGCTCGCTCTGGCGCAGGCGATCGCGGCCGAGTGGGATGCCCAAGGCGAGTTGCTCGATCCAAACACCATGCCTTTGACGCGGCAGGTGAATTCCGCCGTCGACGGTGTGGCGCCCCGGATGGCCGAGGTCGAGGCGGACGCGGTGAAATACGCCGGCTCGGATTTGATCTGCTTCCGCGCCGACGGCCCGGACAGCCTCGTGCGCGCCCAGACCGAGGCCTGGGACCCGCTAGTGCAATTCGCGCGGGAAAAATGCGGCGCGCGGCTTATTCTATGCGAGGGCGTGACCTTCCACCCGCAGTCGCCCGAGGCGCTGGAGGCGGTCGCGGCGCGCGCGCGCGCGCATGTCGGCGCGGGCGCGGGCTCGCCATTTCGGCTCGCCGCGCTACATGCGATGACCACGCTGACCGGCTCCTGCATCATCGCGCTCGCGGTTGCGCTGCGTGAGATCGACGCCGAGGCGGGTTTCGCGGCGGCTTATGTCGACGAGGACCATCAAATGCGGGTCTGGGGCGCCGACGCGGAGGCGATGGCGCGACGCGAGCGCCGCCGGGACGAGATGCGCGCCGCCGCGAGATTGTCGGCGCTCGCCGGCTAAGGCGGCGGCGCCGAATTTTTGAGCGCACGTCCCGGCTTTGCTGCGGTTGCGTCCTTTGTGATGAGAAAGCCGCGGTTGTCACTTGCTTTGACCGGAACGCTTTGTTACGGAACGCACGGCCAGCTGGTCGGGAGGCGCCTGTTCCAGGCTCTTGCGCGTTCCAAGCTCCGGCCCCGCGCGAAACTGTCGGATGCGCCGCAAATCTATTGGACCCGCGAAATGCCGCTCCTGCTCGAACAATATCTGCCGCTGGTGATCTTCGCGGCGCTCTCGGCGATCATCGCCGGCGCGCTGCTGGTCGCGCCGTTTCTGCTCGCCTTCAAGGCCCCGGATCCCGAGAAGCTCTCGGCTTACGAGTGTGGTTTCAATCCGTTCAACGACGCGCGCATGAAATTCGATGTGCGCTTCTATCTGGTCTCGCTGCTGTTCATCGTGTTCGACCTCGAAGTCGCCTTTTTGTTTCCCTGGGCCGTGGCCTTCAAGGAAGCCGGCGTCTTTGGATTTTGGGCGATGATGGCGTTTCTGGGCGTGCTGACCATCGGCTTCGTCTACGAATGGCGCAAGGGAGCACTCGAATGGGATTGATCGCCAATCAGGGTTCGACGCTCGTCGCTCCGCAAGGCGCGGGCCTCATCGATCCGCGCACCGGCAAGCCTGTCGGCTCCACCGATCCGTTTTTCGTCAATCTCAACGACGAATTGGCCGACAAGGGCTTTCTGGTCACCGCGACGGACGACATCATCACGTGGGCGCGCACCGGCTCGCTGATGTGGATGACCTTTGGTCTCGCCTGTTGCGCCGTCGAAATGATTCAGGCGGCGATGCCGCGCTACGATCTGGAGCGTTTCGGCTTCGCGCCGCGCGCGAGCCCGCGCCAGTCGGACGTGATCATCATCGCCGGCACGCTCACCAATAAAATGGCGCCGGCGCTGCGCAAGGTTTACGATCAGATGCCGGAGCCGCGCTACGTGATCTCGATGGGCTCCTGCGCGAATGGCGGCGGCTATTACCACTATTCCTATTCGGTGGTGCGCGGCTGCGACCGAATTATTCCGGTCGACGTCTATGTGCCAGGCTGTCCGCCGTCGGCGGAGGCGCTGGTATATGGCGTGCTCCTGTTGCAAAAGAAAATCCGGCGCACAGGCACGATCGAACGCTAAGGGCGCGGTTGCCGTTGGCCGCGAGGCAAGCGCGGGCGAGACCCGGCCGAGCGCGACTCGGGCGGCTGGTCGCGAGGGAAGATGCGAATGGTTGATCAACTCCAAGCTCTCGGCGCGAAGATCGCCGCCGCTTCCGCTGGCGCGGTAACCGACGTCAAGATCGCGTTCGGCGAATTGACGCTGACCGTCGCTCGCGAGCGCTGGCTTGACACCGTCAAGACCTTGCGCGACGAGCCGGACTATCTTTTCGTCCACATCGTCGACGTGACGGCGGCGGACTATCCCGAGCGCGAAGAGCGCTTCGAGGTCGTCGCGCATTTGCAGAGCCCCAAGCATAATCTGCGCGTCCGCGTGAAGACGCTGACCGACGAAATGACGCCGGTCGCCTCGCTCACCCCGCTTTATCCAGGCGCCGATTGGTTCGAGCGCGAAACCTACGATCTTTTCGGCGTGGTGTTTTCGGGCCATCCCGATCTGCGTCGCATCATGACCGATTATGGCTTTGACGGGCATCCTTTGCGCAAGGATTTCCCGATGACCGGCTTTGTCGAGGTTCGTTACGACGACGAGCAGAAGCGCGTGGTCTACGACCCGGTTCGACTGACGCAGGAATATCGCCAGTTCGATTTCCTCTCGCCATGGGAGGGCGTGCAATATGATCTGCCCGGCGACGAAAAGGCCAGGGGGCAATGAGTCGGGTTTTCTCCAGCGAGAGCGCCGGAATGAGCGCCTTCTTGAAAAGAACGGCCGCCGCGCTGATCGTCGCGGGCGTCTTTTCGACTGGGGCGCTGGCGCTGGACTCCGCCCCGACGAACGAATTCGAGCAAAAGCTCAAGGCCTATGATCTGGAATCGATCGCGGCCGCGCGGCAATACGCGCGCGCGGCGGACATGAAGGGAATGATGGCGAGGGTGGCGCCCACGCTTCGGCAACAGGTAATCGCCGGAGCTCACGCGCAAAATCCAAACCTCAGCTCCGCGCAGATCGAGACTTTCGCGGACGCCTTCGTCAAGAGCGCCTTCGTCGACAATGCGCAGGCGATAGAGGACGCGTCGATTTTGATGATGATGGACATCTTCGACAAGGATGAACTGGTCGCGCTCGGCAAATTTTACAGCTCGCCAATTGGAGCGAGCATTATGAGTAAAATGCCGAAAATGATGGAAAGAGTGCCGACGCTGCTGAGTTCGATCGTGCCGAGAGCCATCAAGGACGCGCAGGAGAAAATGAAGAAGAACGGCATCGACGTGAAAATCTGAACGCTGGATCCTCATAAATGACCGACCAACCGTTACGCAATTTCTCCATCAACTTCGGTCCGCAGCATCCGGCGGCGCACGGCGTGTTGCGCCTTATTCTCGAACTCGACGGCGAAGTCGTCGAGCGCGTCGATCCCCATATCGGCTTCCTCCATCGCGGCACGGAAAAGCTGATGGAGGCGCGCACCTATTTGCAGAACGTGCCATATTTCGACCGGCTCGACTATTGCGCGCCGATGAATCAGGAGCACGCCTTCTGCCTCGCCATCGAGCGGCTGCTTGGGGTCGAGGTTCCGCGCCGCGGCCAGCTTATTCGCGTGCTTTATTCCGAGATTGGCCGGCTGTTGTCGCATCTGCTCAACGTCACCTCCCAGGCGATGGACGTGGGCGCCTTGACGCCGCCGCTATGGGGCTATGAGGAACGCGAAAAGCTGATGGTGTTCTATGAGCGCGCCAGCGGCGCGCGCATGCACGCCAATTATTTCCGTCCCGGCGGCGTGGCGCGCGAACTGCCCGACAAATTGATCGAGGACATCGGGGCCTTTTGCGATCCGTTCTTGAAGGTGCTCGACGATCTCGAGGCGCTCTTTATCGAGAATCGCATTTTCAAGCAGCGCAACGTGAACATTGGCGTCATCTCGCTGGAGGACGCCTGGAAGTTCGGCTTCTCCGGCGTGATGGTGCGCGGCTCCGGCGCCGCCTGGGACTTGCGCAAGGCGCAGCCCTATGAATGCTATGAGGAGATGGAGTTCGACATCCCCGTCGGCAAGAACGGCGACTGCTATGATCGCGCCGTTATCCGCATGGAGGAAATGCGGCAATCGACCTCCATCATGCGCCAATGCGTGAACAAGCTGCTGATGCAAGAAAATCGCGGTCCCGTGTCCGTGGTCAACACGAAGATCTCGCCGCCGCCTCGCGCCGAAATGAAGCGCTCGATGGAGGCGCTGATTCATCACTTCAAGCTCTTCACCGAGGGCTTCAAGGTTCCAGCGGGCGAGGTTTACGCCGCGGTGGAGGCGCCCAAGGGCGAGTTCGGCGTCTATTTGGTGTCGGACGGCACCGACAAGCCCTATCGCTGCAAGATCCGCGCGCCTGGCTTCGCGCATCTGCAAGCCATGGACTTTTTGTGCCGCGACCATATGCTCGCCGACGTTTCGGCGATCTTGGGGTCGCTCGATATCGTGTTCGGGGAGGTCGATCGCTAATGTCCGTCCGTCGTCTCGCCGAGAAGCAGCCCGAGAGCTTCGAATTCACGCCGCAAAACAAGGCGTGGCTGGAAAAGCAGATCGCCAAATATCCCGACGGCCGACAGGCTTCGGTCGTCGTCCCCGCGCTGTGGCAGGCGCAAAAGCAAAACGACTATTGGCTGCCGCGCGCGGCGATCGAAAAGGTCGCGGAAACGCTGGGCATGCCCGACATCCGCGTGCTGGAGATCGCCACTTTCTACTCGATGTTCAATCTCGAGCCGGTGGGGAAATATTACGTGCAGCTTTGCGGCACGACGCCCTGCATGCTGCGCGGCTCCGACGACATCATCAAGGTGCTAGAGCGCCGCGTCGGCCCGCAACGCAAGGTGACAGCCGATGGGTTGTTTTCGTGGCTCGAAGTCGAGTGTCTCGGCGCCTGCTGCAACGCGCCGATGGTGCAGATCAACGACGATTTTTACGAAGACCTGACGCCGGAAAACTTCGAGAAGCTGCTCGACGATCTCGCCGCCGGCCGCCCGGTGAAAACCGGCTCGCAGGCCGGGCGCAACAGTTCCGAGCCGGAAGGCAAGTTAACGAGCCTGACGTCCCTCTATGGCGACGGCGCGAAGTAACCAAGATCCAAGAGTGACGGGACGAACTATGCTCTCCGACGCAGATCGCATCTTCACCAATCTCTACGGCCTTGGCGACCGTTCGCTGGCGGGCGCGAGAAAGCGCGGCCAATGGGACAACACCAAGGCCCTGCTCGACAAGGGCCGCGACAAGATCATCGACGAGGTGAAGGCGTCGGGTCTGCGCGGACGCGGCGGCGCGGGCTTTTCGACCGGTTTGAAATGGTCGTTCATGCCCAAGGAGGTCGATCCGGCGCGGCCGCATTATCTCGTCATCAACGCCGACGAATCCGAGCCCGGCACCTGCAAGGATCGCGAGATCATGCGCAACGACCCGCATACGCTGGTCGAGGGCGCTCTCATCGCCTCCTTCGCCATGGGGGCGCGCGCCTGTTACATTTATGTGCGCGGCGAATTCATCGCCGAGCGCGAAGCGTTGCAGCGCGCGGTCGACGAAGCCTATGAGGCCAATCTCATCGGCAAGAATAACATCCATGGCTATCCATTCGATCTTTTTGTCCACCACGGCGCCGGCGCCTACATCTGCGGCGAGGAGCCCTCGCTCCTCGAATCCCTGGAAGGCACGCG
>PLAI01000046.1 GCA_003134075.1 Methylocystaceae bacterium
TATGACTACTTATATGACTAGTTAGCTAATTCCGCAAGTGTGATCATGCGACGGTTTGGAAACTCGATTAGCGAAGACTCATACGACCTAAAAAGCGCGGCTAAACACCTAGCGCAGCTCGGGATGCGCCAAGGCCGCCGACAGAATGGCCCACACTAAGCCATCCCGGCTTCCTCGACCTTGGACCACCCCGCCGACTTTGGCTCACTTGATGATTGTGGGGCTCGGCCCCCCAGGTTGCGCTGGAGCAATAAAATGCCTCGCGGCCGTGTGACGAGCAACTGCAATCGCTTCCCGGACAGGATCGCTGTCGCGGAATTTGTGCTCAAGTTGTTCAAGCTCCTTGATCATTTGCTCAATCACGTAGTTGCGAAGTTTGCCCCCATTAAGCGTCCTTACGGGCCGCAGGCAGATCGTCTCGTCGATTAACGCAAATTCAAAATCCAGATCGTCTGACAGCGCCGCGAACATTGCGTTCCATTCACCCGTTTGTGACCATCGTCGGTAACGGGTGTAAGCGGAGTACCATTTCCCAAATCTGCGTGGCAATTCACGCCACGGAGAGCCGCTGCGCGAAATCCATAATACCGCCTCGACGAAAAGGCGGTTGTCGCGAGCGCTACATCCCGGATCGCCGATCCTTACCGGGCAATTCCCCTTCGATACGGTCCCGCTGTTCATTCGTTAAGGACTTGCAAACCAGGGTTTTCGCCGTCCTCTCGCTACTTCTCAATCGAGGCGCCCGATCTCGCAAGACGACTTGTTGACTCCGTTAAGGTCATCGAATCGTTGCCCGCCACGGCGAGAGGGCTATTCTCGCGAGGCCCGGCCCATTGGCCTTCTAGGCATATAGGCTTCAAGGCGTGTGGCCGAGGCAGCTGGCGTTGCGCCGCGCGCTCGACGCTGGTAACAGCATTCCTGTTGTCGGAGTGCACTTTTTTAGACTTGTCCAGCAAGGCTTGGGCAAGCGCCGCCGAGAGCCGGTCTTCATTGCGCTGATCGCCTGTCAAAACAATCACGAGCGTCCGCAAGAGAATGGCGACGTCGAGCCGCAGCGACGCATTGCGCACATACCATTCGTCCAGCGCGTTCTTTTCTTCGGCGGTGACAAGCTNNGAGCCCCGGTGCTACGCTCAGACGCACGCTTTGATCAGCCGGCTGATCAACAAGCAGGAGTGGGCGCGGACCGATGAGCGCCATGTCGCCCATGACGACATTAAAAAGCTGGGGGAGTTCATCAAGCCGGGTGGCCCGGAGAAAGCGACCAACGGAAGTAAGGCGCTCGACGTCTGTGAGGCGGCGCCCGTTTGCGTCCACCGGATTGCGCAAGCTTTTGAACTTGTAAATGCAAATTGCGCGCCCGTTTCGTCCGATGCGCCGCTGCCAGAACAATACGGGCGCCCCAAGGCCAATCGCGACAAGCAGGCCGGTAAGCGCGAACAAGGGTGAAAAGGCCAGCACGAAAACCACCGCGAGCGCAGACTCAATCAAGCGCTTCCATCCGACAAATGCGTTGCCGCCGCCGGGAGGTGTCTCCGTGAGGCTGTGGCCGTCGTCGCTTTGATTGTCGACGAAGCTTTCCGCTCGCTCGGCGGAACAGATGCCGATCTGCTCCGCGAGGATCTCGAGGTCCAGTCCGCGTTCGAGGCATAACGTCTTTAGACGGGCCGAAAGTAACTGCGCCTTTTCGCGGTCGCGTTCGCAAATAATGAAGCACCGGACATCGATCCCATGTTGAGACAAATCGTCGAGGAGCGCCGACGCTTCTCCCGTGTCGCCCAATACGACATGGCCGAAAATCGACCGGCCACGCAGACTCTTGTCTTCGTCGAGAATCCCGACGATGCGTCGATTGTCGGCCGCGAATGTGTCGAGCAGACGAATATAAAACCACGCGAGCCGCCCAGCGCCCACGATGATCACGCCGCGCTCCTTGTCGTGAGAAATGTCGCCCGCCGCAGCGACTTCTCGGCGCTGAGCAATGGCACGCCGCAGCACGCGAAGCCCAATCAAGCCCGCCGTCAGAGTCAAGAAATGGAGTGGTGGGATCGATCGCGGGATCAATTCGAGCCGGGTAAGCGTGAAAAGCAAAACCACGGTGGCGGTCGCGGCACAGCCGGAGGCCCTAACAATTTGCAATGCGTCATGGAACGAAAAAAATTCCGGTAATCCATGCGCCAAACGAAACTGAACAAAAAACAATGCCGAAAAGCCGGTTGCGACACCCAGATAAATCACGTAAGGCTCTAGCTGGCCGTCAGCGGGGAACGGTGCCTCTCGCAACCAAAAAGCGAGGCAAGGGGCAAGAAAAGCAACTAAGAGATCCTCGACTGCGAGCCTGCGGCTCAACGAGCTTTTCGAGGAAGGAAGGCGATGTTTACGCATAAATGAATCTCTTAACAAAAAAGAGTAAAACCCAGCTTTAGCAGCATTCGGCAGTGTTAGCCGCAGCCAACCGTTGATGGGATTAGGCGCATAAAGTTTGACTAAATTACGGCGATTGGTGGGGCCGGTTTGTTGT
The DNA here is from genome assembly GCA_003134075.1 of Methylocystaceae bacterium. GTDB lineage: Bacteria > Pseudomonadota > Alphaproteobacteria > Rhizobiales > Beijerinckiaceae > Methylocystis. Next base: position 2,522 of record PLAI01000046.1, read on the forward strand.
CGTTTACGTACGGAGCCGAGGAAAAGCAGGACAGTGCGGGCTGTCCTTCGTCAGCCGAGGCAAGTGG
>PLAI01000025.1 GCA_003134075.1 Methylocystaceae bacterium
ATGATCCGTCCTTTGTTGCCGGCCCTTTCCAACCGCCAACCGCCCCGGCTGACGCCGCCGCCCCCATCCGCGCCGAGCTAGAGCGGTTGAAGAAGGATTTGCTGGCGAGCCAATCCGAAGCCGAACAGGCGCGGTTCGCGGCCGAAGAGCATGCCCGCGCTCGCCAGACCGCCGAAGAACGCGCCCGCCAGGAAGCCGAAGAACGCGTAACCTGGGAACAGCTGGCGCAGGAAGCCGAACAGCAAAAGCAGGCGCTCCGCGAACGCCTCAACGCCTTCCAGCGCGTCGCCGAAGCCAGGCCCGTCAATATTCCGCAGCTCATCGCGAAAGCGGAGTCGGCCGCGCAAAAGATCGACCTCGACGAGAGCGCGACGCGGCAACTCATCGACCAGCAGCTGCGGGCGCGCGGCTGGGACGCGGATACCGAGCAGCTCACCTATGCCGCTGGCGCGCGGCCCGCTAAAGGACGCGCCATGGCGATTGCCGAATGGCCGACCGAGAACGGACCGGCCGACTATGCCCTATTCGTCGGGTTGACCTGCGTTGGCGTGATCGAGGCCAAACGGAAACGCAAGAACGTCTCGGCCGCGATCGATCAAGCCGACCGCTATTCGCGGGGCTTTTCGTTCAAGGCTGCGGAAGCAGCCGGCGGCCCGTGGGACGCCTTCCGCGTCCCCTTTCTCTTCGCCAGCAATGGCCGCCCCTACCTGAAGCAGATCGAAACCGAGAGCGGCATCTGGTTCCGGGACGCGCGCAAGGCCACCAATCAACGCCGCGCGCTGAACGACTGGCCAACGCCCGACGGGTTGAAAGAACAGCTCGACATCGACCGCGACGCCGCCCACGTCGCCCTGAAAACCATGCCATTCGATTTTGGCTTTCCGCTGCGGCCTTATCAGCAACGCGCCATTGAGGAAGTCGAAAAAGCCCTCGCCGCCGATCGCCGCCAGATGTTGCTCGCCATGGCGACCGGAACCGGCAAGACCAAGCTCGCGATTGCGATGCTCTACCGCTTGCTTGCCGCCAAGCGTTTCCGCCGTATTTGCTTTGTGGTCGACCGCAGCGCCCTTGGGCAGCAAGCTGCGGCGGAATTCCGCTCGACCAAGGTCGTGAGCGTTAAGACTTTCGCCGACATCTTCGGCCTTAAAGGCCTTGACGACGTTGCTCCCGAGTCCGAAACCAAGGTCCATATTTGCACCATTCAGGGGCTGGTTAAGCGCGTTCTCTTCGCGGAGGACACGTCAGACGCCCCGCCGATCGATCAATATGACTTAATGGTCGTCGACGAGTGTCATCGCGGCTATTTGCTCGACCGCGAAATGTCCGACCGCGAACTCGAATTTCGCTCACAGGACGACTACGTGTCCAAATACCGTCGCGTTCTGGAGCATTTCGACGCCGCGAAGATCGGCCTGACCGCCACCCCTGCCCTGCATACCGTGCAGATTTTCGGCGACCCGATCTTCACCTATTCCTACCGCGAAGCCGTCGTCGACGGCTTCCTGATCGACCACGAACCGCCGATCCGCATCGAGACCGAGCTGACGCGCTCCGGCATCACGTTCCAACGCAACGAGCCGATCGAGCTTTTCGATCCGCGCACCGGCAAGATCGACCTTGCGCATGCGCCCGACGAAATCACCTTCGAGGTGGAGTCTTTCAACCGGCGCGTCATCACGCAAGAATTCAACCGCGTGGTCGCGGAGGAGCTGGCCAAGCAGATTGACCCGAGCCTGCCCGGCAAAACGCTTGTTTTCGCCGCAACCGACGCCCATGCCGACATCCTTGTCAATGAAATCAAGAAGGCCATGCAGGCCCGCTATGGCGAGATCGAGGACGCCGCCGTGCGCAAAGTGACGGGCAGCGTCGACCGCGTCGGCGCGTTGATCCGCTCCTATCGTAACGATGCGTTGCCCAAGATCGCCGTCACCGTCGACTTGCTCACGACCGGCATCGACGTGCCAAGCATCACCACTCTGGTCTTCGTGCGCCGCGTCAATAGCCGCNNGCGCGCGACGCGCCGCTGCGATGAAATCGGCAAAGAGACGTTCCGCATCTTCGACGCGGTCGACCTCTATCCCCACCTTCAAAACCTCACGGATATGAAGCCGGTCGTGGTCAATCCGGCGCTGTCTTTCGAGATGTTGCTCCAAGAATTGACGAGCGTCACCGACGAGGATCACCGCGCCGCGATCCGCGACCAACTCGCCGTCAAATGGAGCCGCAAGCTTCGCCGCCTTGCCGACGACGCACGTCGCCAATACGGCGCGGCCGCCGGCGAAGCGCCCGAAGCGACCTTGGACCGCATCCGCACGGCCCCGCCGTCCGACCTCGCCACATGGTTCAAAGAGCGGCTGGCGATCGGGCCGATCCTCGACTGGAGCCCCGAAGGCAACGGCGCGATTTTGCCGATTTCCCATCATCCCGACCAGTTGGTCGGGGTCACGCGCGGCTATGGCACGGCACAGCGCCCCGAGGATTTTCTCGACAATTTCACGAGCTTCGTGCGCAACAACCTCAACAAGATCGCGGCGCTTTCCGTCGTGGTGCAGCGTCCGCGCGAACTGACGCGGGCACAATTGCGCGGCTTGCAGCTTGAGCTCGCCAATCAGGGCTATACGGACACGGCATTGCGCACCGCATGGCAGCAGTCCAAAAACGAGGACATCGCCGCTTCGATCATCGGCTTCATACGCCAAGCCGCCTTCGGCGATCCTCTGGAGCCTTTCGCGGAACGCGTCGACAAGGCCATGCGCAAGATCATGAGCCGTGGAAGCTGGACGCAGCCGCAGCGCGCTTGGTTACGCCGCATCGGCGAACAGCTGGTTCAGGAGCTGGTCGTCGACCGCGAGGCGCTCGATCAGGAACCTTTCCGCGCCGAAGGCGGCTTCAAACGATTGAATAAAGTGTTCGATGGCAAGCTTGAAAACCTGCTCGCCGAAATCAACGACGAAACCTGGAGGCGCGCCGGCTGATGGCTGAACAAACGACGACCCGCGACATTGTCGCCAAGCTCTGGAGTCTCTGCCACATCCTTCGCGATGACGGCGTGACCTATAACGAATATGTCACCGAACTGACCTTCCTGCTTTTCCTCAAGATGATGGCCGAGACCGGCCGCGAGGACGTGCTCCCGAAGGGCTATCGCTGGAGCGAGCTGACCAAGCGCACGGGGCTGGAGCAGCTCGATTATTATAAGCGCCTGCTTCTCGACCTCGGCACCAAGGGCAAGGCGACCGTCGCCGCGATCTTCGTGGACGCGCAAACGACGCTGCGCAAGCCGACCAATCTCAAGGCGATCACCGACGCGATCGAAAAGCTCGACTGGTTTTCGGCGCGCGAGGAAGGCCTCGGCAATCTTTACGAAGGGCTTTTAGAGAAGAACGCCGCCGAGAAAAAATCCGGCGCGGGGCAATATTTTACGCCGCGCCCGCTCATTGATTGCATTGTGCGCCTCATGAAGCCGCAGCCCGGCGAAGTCATCCAGGACCCAGCCGCTGGCACCGGCGGATTCCTGGTCGCGTCCGACCACTACATCAAGGAACAGACCGACGACCTCTTCAAGCTCCCGAAAGAGCAAATCTATTTCCAGAAGCACAACGCCTATGTCGGACTTGAGCTCGTCCCCGACGCGCATCGGCTTTGCTTGATGAACTTGATGCTGCATGGGATCGAGGAAGGCGTCGAATCCGGCGACACCCTGTCGCCGGACGGCGCGGGCCTTCCCAAGGCCGACCTTATCCTCACCAATCCGCCGTTCGGCACCAAGAAGGGTGGCGGCCGTCCGAACCGCGCCGACTTTTCGATTACCGCCGACACGTCCAACAAGCAGCTCGCTTTCGTTGAACATATCGTGCGGGGGCTAAGGGCCGGTGGGCGGGCGGCGTTCGTCATTCCCGATAACGTGCTGTTCGAGGACAACACCGGCCGCCGCGTGCGCACATGGATGATGGAACTGTGCGACGTTCACACCATTCTGCGCTTGCCGATAGGCATATTTTATGCCCAGGGGGTCAAGACGAACGTCGTGTTTTTGACGCGTGGCAAGACTGACAAGGCAAACACGAAAGCCGTCTGGGTCTATGATCTTCGCAACCAGATGGAGGCTTTCGGTAAGACCCACCCGCTCACCGTGAAGGACTTCGAGGCGTTCGAGAAGGCTTTCGGCGACGACCCATTTGGCAAGGCAAAGCGCAAAGACCAAGGCGAAGAAGGCCGCTTCCGTTGTTTCACGCGCGACGAGATCAAGGCGCGCAACGACAATCTCGACATCGGGTGGCTTCGCGATACCGAAGCGGAAGCTGAGGAGCATTTAACCGAGCCCGAGGACATCGCCGCCGCGATCATGGGGCATCTTAAGGCCGCGCTGGAGGAGATCGAAGTCGTTAGCGAGGAGCTGGAGGCGGATGAAGAGACGGAAGAGACCCTGAAAGAGGAGGCCGTGGCGTGAGCGGACTTCCGAAGGGGTGGAAAGAGCTATCAATCGGCGAGGTGACTCTCCCGTTTAAATCGATCGATCCAACGAAAGAGCCGTCCAAGGAATATCGTTATATTGACATAGGTTCGATTGATAACTCACGTCAGATCATCACCGACCCTAAGGCTTTCAAGGGCAGAGATGCACCTTCGCGAGCGAGGCGGGTTGTGCAAGAATGTGATGTTCTGTTTTCTACTGTGAGAACCTATCTCAAGAATATTGCGACGGTTCCAAGAGAGCTTTCTGGAGCGCTGACATCGACGGGAATTGCTGTTTTGAGGTCATCCGCACTCATGGACAGCAGTTATTTGTTCCATTGGGTTACGTCAGACGCCTTTGTCACTGAGATATCGAAAGCGCAGGACGGGACGATGTATCCTGCCGTTTCTGACCGAGATGTTTTATCTTCGCGGATCGCAGTTCCCCCCCTCACTGAGCAGCGCCGCATCGTCGCGAAGCTCGACAGCCTCACCGGCGGCACAACGCGGGCGCGGGAGCAGTTGGGGAGAATTCCGAGGCTCATCAGCAAATACAGAGAAGCAATCCTGTCCAAGGCCTTCGAGGGTGTCTTTGTCGGTCTCTCTTCAGCGGGTCAGGTCACGCTTTCCGCCTATGTTAAATCTCTCGATCAAGGGTGGAGCCCAAAATGTGAAAGCTCCGCCTCAGATGACCCTAAAGATTGGGCTGTAATCAAAACTACAGCCATCCAGCCCATCCACTTTTTTGCATGTGAAAACAAAAAACTTCCGCCGACNNGCCGACGCTCCAACCACGCCCTAACATTCAGATTCAAGCTGGAGATGTGTTGATCACGCGCGCCGGCCCGCGAAGCCGCGTCGGCATCAGCTGCGTGGTAACCACAGCTCGACCACACCTTATGCTTTGCGACAAGGCGTATCGGATTCGCGCGAAGGACGGCAAAGCCGACCCTACGTTCCTGGCGATGATGCTAAATTCGCCCCAAGCTTTGCGACAAATTGAGGAGATGAAGACCGGCATCAGCGATAGCGGCCTCAACCTCACGCAGGAAAAGTTCCTCAATTTGTCACTGCCAAAACTCAATTTAGAGCAGCAGCAAACGACGGTGCGCCGCATCGAAACCGCGTTCGCGTGGCTCGACCGCGTCGCCGCCGAGCACGCGAACGCGTCGCGCCTCTTGCCGAAGCTCGACCAGGCCATTCTGGCAAAGGCGTTCCGGGGCGAGCTAATCTCGCAGAATTCAACCGAAGGGGGAAACTTAGTGCCCCCGCCAAAATTGGAAGGTAATCCCCATCGACAATCTGGAGCCAATAGGCAGCGCACATGAGCGACCTATCAATCATCGCCTCTCAGCCAAGAGGCGCGCGGTTCTTTAGAGCGGACATTCACATTCATTCGTTTGGCGCATCTCATGACGTTTCAGACACGTCTATGACTCCGCAAGCGATTGTTGATACTGCCGTAGCCGAAGGGCTGGGACTCATTGCGATTACCGATCACAACGAAATCACGAACGTGGCGACGGCGATCGCGGCAGCCGAGCACCGGCCGGTCACTGTCATTCCAGGTGTCGAGCTTTCAACACCCCAAGGGCACCTCCTTTGTTACCTTCCGACTGTTGCTTTGCTCCAGAGTTTTATCGGCCGTTTAGATATTGTTGACCGGGGCACTCAGAATTCGAGGTGCCGGAACGCGATGCTTGACTGCTTAGACCATCTTCAGCGGCTTGGCGGCTTTGCCGCTCTCGCCCATGTCGATGCTCCCAGCGGCCTTG
>PLAI01000223.1 GCA_003134075.1 Methylocystaceae bacterium
CGATATGATGATGATGCCCCAGACACTTCTGGAAAAGAAGAAATCGGCGCGGCTCGCCTCAGTCGCACTGGCCAACAAGCTGGCGCGGATCATCTGGGCGATGATGACGAGTGGCGAGGCGTTCCGCAAAGACAATATTCGAATCGGCGTAAGGCATCGACTACGTAACCGTAATTCCCAGGAGTAATCCCAGGGACAAGGAGTTTGGCGAGGGCGAAACCTCAACGTGATGAACGACAGGTCGGCAACGACGACGAAGGACACCCCGTTCCGTGCCACGAGCATTCAGCCCGCATCATTGATAAGGACCTTCGCAGTCGGACTTCATCAGGGCCAGCGGACATGGTTCCGCGCACATAGGCCGGACATATGACCGCAAGCCGCCAATCCGTTCAAAACTTAGAGAAAAAACGCTTGCCAATCACGGCCGTCCACATATGGCACGGAGGGCGGCTCCGACGGCGGCGCCGAGCATTGGGCGGTTCTCGCCTCGCTGATCGAGACGTGCAAGAGAAACGACGTCGATCCGCAGGCTTATCTCGCCGACGCGCTCGCCAAGATCGTCAACCGCCACGCCATGAGCCGCATCGACGAACTCTTGCCATTCGCCTACGTCAAAAACACGCCCGAAAAAGCCGTGGCCTGAAAACGACGCTTACCGTGATCGCGGCATGTGTCGTGACGGAGGGAATGGTCTGGCTGTTGGACTGGCCTGCGCCCTCGGCGCTGGTGTTCAGCGTGCTGATAGCGGCAACCGATCCCGTGGCGATCATCGCCATGTTCAAGGACAACAAGTTCAAGGGGCGGCTGTGCCTCCTCGTTGAAAGCGAAAGCCTGCTCAATGACGGTGCGGCAGCCGTTCTCTTTGTGATGGCCTTGGCGTGGGCGCAGTCCGCTGGACATGCGCAGGCGAGCCTTGAGATGGTCACAACCTTGGTGCGTATAGTCTTAGGAGGCGTGATAATTGGAGCCGCGTTCGGAGGCGTGGCCATCCTTGTCGCCCAGCGCACGTCGGAACATCTGATTGAGGCAGCGTTAACCACGGTCACGGCTTACGGTTCGTTTTTGGCCGCCGAATACTTTGATGTGTCGGGCGTGCTGGCGACCGTGACCGCCGGACTCACAATCGGCGTCGCCAAGGGCGCGTTGATCCATACGGACGAATACGACATCTACGCCCGCGTCTCGTATGGGGATACCGACACAAGACCGTTTGCCACGGACGCGGCGAATATGCGCGCGATCAGGACGGCGACGGCTTTCATGAAATCCGTTTCAATACGACGGGGGCTTTTGGTCGCTGCTGCGTTCATGGCTGCGACCGCATCGCGGCGTCGCCCAAGAAAAGTTGCCGCTCTATCTCGCCTTCTTCCAGTTCGTGCACAATGCCAGAAAACGTGGAAGAGCGCTGCTGACGGCGCTCGTTGAAGCAATCGTCGCTCCATCGCCCCGGAACCCGGGATGAGCCTTATTGGAAATCCGCAAGCAGCTCACAAAGTGAATGTGCGAAACAAATACGACGGATCACCCTTCCCTTGTTGATCAACGGAGCGTTTCAGAGCCTAACCCGAACTTGGGTCGGTCCCCTGATTTCGCAATCAAAAGCTCGGTGAGATGACACACTTTTGCTGGCTCGACTCCGCTCCGAAGCAATTCGAGCTGAGTAGATTCCGAGTCTATCGCTCTCGCCTTCCGGCTCGCTAACATCAGTGTTTGCGCATTGGCGGTTTTGAGCTGCCGCAACCAGCTATGTCCACGGGCCTTTGGCCCGATCCCGATAGCCGGCAGCGGGTATGGAAGGATGGAACAATGTTCGGAGATAGAAATATCGTCCAACAGTCACGCCCGGTTAACGGCGAAACTGTCACGGCTGTCAAAAAACATCTCGCGATTCGACATCCGCTGCGGTTCCTGATCACGGCCGCGATCATCCTCATCATGGTCTTGGCAGTCCTTCCCGGCTATATCGAGAAGTGGTTGTGGATGCGGCAGCTCGAATACACGAAAATTTTCTGGACGCTTTTGTCCGTTCGCTGGACGATGTTTTTCGGCGCCTTCATCTTCGCCTTTCTGTTCCTTTGGATCAATCTCCGTCAGGCTGCCATAACTTCCGCTGATTTCGACATTGGCGGCCAAGCCGAGAAGCCTGGTTTTTGGTCTAGACTCAATGTGGTCACTCGAAGCGGCTTTAAATTCTCGCCAAAATTTGTGATGCTCGACATTGCCCTGGGTAGCGCCGCCGCCGCGTTATTGTTTGGGGCCGGGTTCTATGAGGAATGGGACACTTACCTTCGCTTTCGTTACGGCTCGTCCTTTGGCGTGTCGGACCCGCTGTTTGGAGTCGATGTCGGCTTTTATCTGTTTCACCTTCCCTTTTACGAGCTATTGCAAAGCAGCTTGATGTTCGTGGCGGCATTGACGCTCGGTCTCGTGTTTTTCACATATTTTTCATTTGGATTGCTGCGGGTGAGCAGTAGCGGAAAAATCGAGGCGGACCGGACTGCATCCCGGCATCTATCCGTGCTCGCCTTTATCTTGGTCGCTGATTGGGGATGGGGATTTTACCTCAATCATTTCGAACTCCTCTACTCCACTCAGGGCGTCGTCTATGGAGCCGGCTTTACGGCCGACCATGTGACACGGCTCGCTCTTTGGATGATGGTCGGCCTCTCCGCGGTGGGCTGCGCGCTGCTGGTGCTGAATTTTTTCCGCCCGAATCTGAACATGCTGGCGTCGGGCGCTGGCGCTTACGTGGCGCTTTGGTTCATCGGCGTCTCGCTGATACCAGCTTTCACGCAAAAGTTTATCGTACAACCGAACGAACTGGCGCTCGAGACTCCCTATCTGAAAAACTCCATTGAGTTCACGCGGAAATCATATGCGTTGGACGCGATCCAGGAAACATCCTATCCGGCGATGGCGGATCTAACCCATGACGCAATAGCGAGAAACGAGGATACAATCCAGAATATCCGCTTATGGGATGCGCGGCCGCTGCTGCAAACCTATGAACAGACTCAGGCGATACGGCTCTATTACCAATTCTATAACGTCGACACCGACCGCTATCAGTTGGCGGACGGCTATCATCAGGTCATGTTATCGGCCCGTGAGCTTTCACGGGAACTTCCGGAAAAAGCGCAAACCTGGGTTAACCAATATCTTCAGTTCACCCATGGCAATGGCGCGGTCATGAACTTCGTTTCGAAGACCGTTGGAGATGGGTTTCCGCAATATCTGCTCGAGAATGTTCCGGCCGAATCCAATTTCGGCCTGAATATAACCCAGCCAGCGATCTATTACGGGCAAGCGATGCCGGGATATCGGATCGTCGCGACCGGCGTCAAGGAATTCGACTACCCGAAAGGCAATGACAATGTCTACACGAGCTACGCTGGAAAGGGTGGAATCCCGTTGGACAGTATTTGGAAAAGGCTTTTGTTCTCTTGGACCAAAGCCGACATTAACATCCTTATGACAACATACCTCACGCCTCAGAGCAGGATTCAAATTCACAGAGACGTTCAAGAGCGCGTGGCGCAGATCGCTCCGTTCTTGCATCTCGACAATGACCCCTATGCTGTCTTGAGCGAGGGTAAGCTATATTGGATCCAGGACGCCTATACGATATCCAATCACTATCCCTACGCAAATCCAGAACATACATGGACCTATCAAGCGGCGTTTGATCCGAGCGTCGACGACGGATTTACGGGAGGTTCGCGAGGCTCCAATCCACAAGGAACCGAAACTCATTCTCTGGCGTCCTTCAATGGTTTGAATTACATCCGAAACTCCGTGAAGGTCGTTGTGGACATGTATGACGGGAACGTGCGCTTTTTCGTCATGGATCCCAAAGACCCGATTTTGGCTGCATACCGAGAAGCTTTCCCCGACGTGTTCAGCGACCTCGGCGATCTCTCCGCCGATCTGAAGAAGCACTTGCGCTATCCGGAGAATCTGTTCTCGATCCAGGCCGACCAGTACCGGACCTTCCATATGACGGATCCGCAGGTTTTCTATAACCGAGAGGATCTGTGGGCGGCTCCCAAGGAGAAATACGCGGGCGAGGTTCAGGCAATGGAGCCTTATTATATCCTGGCGAAGCTTCCGGGCAGCGACCAACTCGAATATATGCTCATGACTCCGTTTACGCCGCAAACTCGAGACAACATGATCTCGTGGATGGCCGCGAGGTCGGACTTCCCACAATACGGGAAAATGCTCTTCTACCAGCTTCCGAAGGAAAAGCTCGTCTATGGGCCGAACCAAATCGAGGCGATGATCGATCAAAACACCACAATTTCTCAGCAGCTCACGCTTTGGAACCAAAAAGGGTCGCGAGTCATCCGCGGCAAGCAGATCGTGACTCCGATCGAGAACTCGTTCCTTTACGTCGTGCCTTTGTATCTAACCGCACAAGGCACCAACTTTCCGCAACTGAAACGCGTCATCGCAGTCGCTGGCGACAAGGTTGTGATGGAGCCAACGCTTGATGAAGCGCTGAACTCCCTATTCGGGACACCGCAAACTCAAGCAGCGGTAAAGAAGACACTCGCACCGCAGGCAGTCAGCGCACCGGAGCAGATAACGCCACAACAGGAGGCTCCTACGCACCAGCCAGACTATGGCCAGGCGAAAAAGCGGTTTGAGGATGCGCAGAAGGCGATGCAGCTGGGAGACTGGAAAAAATTTGGCCAAGCGATGGATGCTCTGAAGCGCCAGCTGGTCGGGCCGGCGGCGCGGTAAGATTGTTAATCTGCTCGGAGCCTTGGCTGTCACTCTTTTTTGTCCGGAACAGCCGAGTTCAGATGAGTAGTTTCCGGGGGTAGCGAGGTGCGGAACGCCCGGACACCTTCGTGGAGTGGAGGGCCCATCGCCCATTAGCGCCAGTTCCCCGCTTGCGGAGAATGCGAAATGACGAATTTTAAACAATGGTCACCGTGCTGTGAGTTTCAGCAGACAGAAATTCTGCTTCGCTCGGCAGTGGCTTCGGCCACAAAACAGAGATGAGGGCGTTTCGACATGACAGGACAACTCTCCACATCACTCCGCAAAGGACTGAATGTTGCCGGTTGGCAAGATTGGGGCATGTTCGTGTTGGCGGTCTGGCTGTTTGTCTCGCCTTGGGTCTTTCCCTATGGGGAAACAAATTTGCCTGGAATGTCGGCCAGGGAAGCGGCGGAAATTTCCGCCTATCCCGCAGCAGCCGCCAGGGTTTTGGCCGCTGTTCTGGCCTTATTGGCGATTTCTGGCGTCTATAGACTGGTGAGGGTCGAAAAATGGCTGACCCTTATCAGCGGCGTCTTCATCGCCCTCGCCCCCTGGGTGTTCGGAGCCACCGGAGGAGAACATGCCCTGGCTGTGGCGAATGAGGTCGTTGTCGGCTTATTGGTGTGTGTTGTTTCGCTCACAAAAAAAGAGGAGCAGGCGCTGATGGCGCCGCCACTTTAACAGTAAATCATGACCACGCGGGCATAGGGGTGAAATCACGAAAGCCAGCGATCGCTCTGTCGCCACGACCGGTTCCTGGCGGAAGCGCCGGGCCGAGAACCTTCTCCTCTATTTCCGGTTTCCGCTCTGCCCGCGCATGGTCAAAAACATCCTAGCCATGCGCGGGATCATCGCCAGTCATGAACCTGCAGATCGCCCTTTCTATCGCATTCGCCGCCGTAGTTCGGGTCGTGGCGATATATGGCGTCGCGACGAAGTCGTCATTGCGATCAGGGGCAAGAAGAATTGGCTCTCTGTCCTTACTGATAGGGATGCCGAACCCGTACACCGACTGTGACCACAAAGGAATTTTCCCATGATCAAGATAGAAGTTATCTCTGGCAATGCGGTGAAAGTCAAAGCGCCAGACAAATTGAAAGCTGACGACTTCCTCGAGATTGCTCCGCAAATCGACTCTCTCATCAAACAGCATGGGCAAATCAGATTACTGATTGATGCTTCCGAATTCTCCGGCTGGGAGAGTATCGCAGCTTTTGAAAATCATGCCCGATTCATAAAGAGCCATCAACAGAGGGTAGAGCGCATCGCTGTCATCGCCGCGCACGACTGGCAGTATTGGCTGATTGGCGCAGTCAGAATTTTCCTGCATCCGGAGGTAAGAGCCTACGATAAGAGCGATGAAAACGAGGCGCTGCAATGGATTGTTGGATCGGCGTCCGGCCGGTGATCTCGGTCGACACC
>PLAI01000254.1 GCA_003134075.1 Methylocystaceae bacterium
CGGTGAAGGCGCACCGCTCGGCAAGCGGCGGCGAAGGGGGGAGAAAAATCAGGCCATCGGTCGATCACGCGGCGGACGCACGACCAAAATCCACGCGCTGACCGACGCGAGCTGTCGCCCCATCGCCTTCATGCTCACCGGCGGCAATGTCGCCGATTGCGTGGCGGGCGCCGAGCTTCTCGCGCGGCTTCCGCCGTGTGAAATCCTGCACGGCGACAAGGGTTACGACAGCGACGCGATCCGGAGGCAAGTCGAGAGCGACGGCGCGATGCCGAACATCCCGCCCAAGGCCAACCGAAAATGGAAGAACTGCTTTTCGCCGTTCCTCTACCGCAATCGCAACGCCATCGAACGCATGTTCTGCCGATTGAAGGACTTCAGGCGGGTCGCGACACGATACGACCGAAACGCCGCCAACTTCCTCGCTGCGGTTTGCATCGCCGCCACCGTCAGCTACTGGTTATGAGTCCGGACCCTAGGGCGCGCGCCCCTCCAAACGCAAAACGGCCCGCCGCGTCTCCGGTCGGGACCGTACAAATAATTCAGGTTTCCGCGATTGCCCTGTCCATGCCAGCGCCAGGCGCCGCGCCCAATGCCCATGCCGCCAACACGGCCGCCACCGCCGGAGCCGCCGCGGCCGGGAACGCCAGCGCGGTCGCGAAAACCGCGATCAAAGTAAGTTTGAGCAACATCGCTTTTCTCCTCGAACGCGAAAAGTGTCAAACCAGCGATCTCCCTCACAAGGAAAATCCGACGGACCGGTTTGTATAGCGGCGCTTGTAATCGTAGGGATGACCGCTTAAATATAGTAAATCGAGTTTTCGGCCGAACGGTTTTGCAATAACGTCACAATCTGGCGTTTTCGCACGCGAATTCCTCTCCTGAACATCGATCGATAGAGCGCCTCATTTCGTGGGCTCCCGATGCTTGTTCTTTGAAAGGACATCTCATGCAGACCGGTATTGGAAAATGGCTCCACGAGCAGAATGGCTTTGGAGCTTTCGAGCTGGACACGATTACCGCGATCTTTTGGGTCTTCGCGGCTGCGGGCGTCGTCACCGCCGCCATTTTGTTCCTCGACAACATGCCGTTGGGGAATGTCGGCTAAAGCCGCGCCTGCCGGCTTCCGACACCGCGTGATGGCGCCGGCTCTCGTGGCGTCATCCGCCAACCAATAGTCTTCGCCATGGACGGCGCGCTCGAGCAAGGGGCGCGCCTTTATCACGTCAATAGTCCTGTCCCTCCGCGTGGAGAACTCCAAAAGGATCAATCGCTGTGAGCAAAGCCGAACTCGGCGTAAAGCGCCGATGCCTGAGCTGTAACAAGCCTTTCTTCGACCTCAATCGCGCGCCGATTGTCTGTCCCAGCTGCGACGCCGTCTTTCAAGCCGTGGAGATCGCGCATTCGCCGCCAAGGCGGACGATGACGAGTTTCAACAACAACCGCGCCGTGGCCGCTCCGGTCCTGGCTGACGAACTGATCTCGCCCGCGGCCGAGGAGAGCGCCACCCCTCCGGCTGAAGAAGAAGAACGCATCGCGGCGATCGTATAAATAAAATGCGGCGCGGGCTCGCCCGCGTCCAATACACATGTCCCTCTAACGAAAACGGCTGCTCAGGGCGAGCCTGAACAGCCGAAAACTTGTTAATCCAAACGCCACGCGGGTCGCGACAGGACTAAAACCGTTCGCGCCGCCGCCGGTACATCCGCGGTCGGGGCGCGATCAGCATTTTCACCTCAGTCCGCCAAAACCCAACGGGCTCCGAAATAGGCCGCGGCGCCGATCGCGATGACCGCGATCATGCCAGCCGGGGTCGCCGCATAGGTCGTCAACTCAAGAATAGCTCCCATGACTTTTTCCTTTTTTCTCTAGTTAGCGCGCTTTCCGTTCGAACGGGATCGTTCGAACGATAAGAAATCGCGCGAAATCAAAATGCTGGAGCAAATTCTAATCGCAAAAGCCTGTCAACTTTGGCGGAACTTGCTCTAGACTTCGCTTCAGTCCGCCATTTTCAGTTGATCCGCCGAGGATTTCCCACTGCGGCCATCGGCGACCACCTCGAAGGAAAGCTTCTGCCCTTCGTCGAGGTTGTTGAAACCCGCGCGTTCAACGGCGCTAATGTGAACGAAAACGTCGGGTCCGCCCGATTCCGGCTGAATAAATCCGAAACCCTTTTGCGCATTGAACCACTTTACGGTACCATTCTGCATGACATGTCCTTTCCAAGAACAAGTGTCGGGAGCCCACGAAATGCGGCACCCTATCGATCGATGTTCAGGGGAGGAAGTCGTGCGCGAAAACACCAGAATCTGGCGCTGCCGCAAAGCCGTTCGGCCGAAAACTCGATTTATCATATGTAATCCATAACCTCTAAGTTTACAAGCGTCGCTATACGCGGCGGTTTTTTTAAAACTTCTTTTGCGAACCAAGCCCGCTTCGCGAATTGCGAGACGTCGCCGCGTCGCGATATCGCGCCTCGGCCTGCTCAAGCCCGAGTTCCGCGGCTTTGAGGTTTCGGCGGGCGTGCGCTGGAATTTGACGGCGCGGGGAAGGACGGCGGCCACATAAATAACTGATTTGTCAAGAATTGACAAATAGCAGGCAAGGCTTCGAGAATTGCGCGCGGCGGCTTGCGGATCGCCAACCAAACCGGTGTCGGGGCCGGTTGCCGATTGAGCGTCCCCGCCAGTCCAGACCAGGGAGCGCCATGAAACTTCGCCTCGTGTCCTTTGCTTGCGTGGCGTCGGCGCTTTTTTGCGCTCCCTCGCGGCCCGTCGCCGGTGAAGACTCGATCGCCTATTTCAATACGCTCGCGCAATTCAAGGCGCGGAACTGGCTCCCGGCCGGCGTGACTCATGTTTATGTGCGCGCCGTCACCGGAACCTATCCCCCGCCGGCCGGGGCTGACGCGACGCCGCTTTGGTTCAAGGAGGCGTCTTCGGCGACGGGGGTCTGGGGCGAGGTCGAGGTCGGCGGCCACATCTTCGATCCGGTTTACAGCACGAACCCGGTCAACATCGGCGAGTTCGGGCTCGTCGCGGATGGCGCGTGGAGGCAGGGCGGCTGCAATTTCACCGGAACGAACGCGGGCGGCGGGACGCTCACGGTCTCGTCGACGGCGGGATGCGTCGCCGGGATGCGCCTTTCCTCCGTGAACTGGGCGACACGCGCCGCGGCGTCCTTGCCGATCGTTCCCCCGGGCACGACGATATCAGCCGTTGGATCTGGCAAAATCGCCGTGTCGCAACGGACGCCCGCGATGAACGCGGTCCCGCTCGCAGCCTGGTGGGACGATATCACGGGCACGGACAACGCGCCGGCGATCCAGGCGGCGCTCGATTTCGGGATGCGCGAGCGCTATCCGAATTTCAAATTCCCGAATGGGATTTTCGCGGTCAAATCCTCGCTGAACGCCGGCTGGGGCAAGGGCTTTTACACGCTGAACATAAAGGGCGGAGACCGGCAGTCCTTCGCCGGCCTGCCCGGGACGGTCCTGCTGTTCACGCGGTTCAATCAGCCCTTCATGAACTTCCAGGCGGTGCGAACGTCGAGCCTTTCGGGCGTCGCCATCATCGGCCGAAATTTCAATTATCTGGTCTACGGCCAGGGGCGGCCTTCGTTTTCCCCCAACAGAAACGATTGGGTCGCGCCGGAATTTTCACCGGCCTCGGCTCCCGGCGGCCTGCAACCCAATGCGCCTTTCGCCGGCGTGACCGAGGACGCCTATTGCGGCGGCCCGCCAAGCGTCGGCTATCCCGATCTAAGCTTTCCAGCATGGACGAATATCACCACGCAATTCGGCAAATACACATCCAGCGACGTAAAGCTGGAGGACGTTGAAATCGACGGATTCGGCGTCGCCTATGCGAACGGCCTCGGCTGCGCGTCGAACGCCGACTTCACGAAGATCGTCAATTTCACCGGCGCGAACAACGCCTATGACATCGCGATCGTGCAATCACAATTGCGCAATGTCGAACTGCGGAATCTCAATCTCGGGCGTTTTTACGCGGCGTTCACGAACTCGGATTTCGGCCTCGCGCAGGGCCAGTTCAATGGGCCGATGACCAACATATCCGCCGCCGACGGCTATGAAATATTTCGGTTCGGCGACATGGCCTACGCCGGCCCGGTCGTGATCGACAATATCTATGGCGAGAACATCGTCAGGATCGGCGACTTCACCGGCAACGCCGCATTTCCAAACCCCGTCATTTTCCATGGCGGGATGGTCAATCTGAACGAATTTTTGCACGGCCAAATCCCGGCTTCCTATGTGACGAACAACGGTCCGATCACCTTCAGCGGGGTTGCGTTCACCGGCAATCAAAGAATCGGAACCTGGGCGACCGGCGGCGGCAGCGTGAAATTCACTGACGGCGGCTCCTGGCAATGCGCGACCGCCTCTCCCTCCACGACCGCGCAACTTCTGGCGATCGACTATTCCGGCGGATGTCTCGTCGGGCCAGAGAAATTCAGCATTCAAGACCCCGTGGCCGCGACCCATTATTCGGCGCCAGGAGCTTCGCTCGGATCCGCGCCGCAACAAAGCGTCCTCGCCAACAACGCGACCGCCTTCGCGCGCGTGCCGATGACGCAAGGACTGAGACAATTCATGGACCAGGACAACAGAAGCTGGAGCATGACGGTTCCGCCCGGCGAATTGCTCGACCCGGCGAATCCGGGGCAAGTTCCGGTCGCGCCCGCGATCTCGAACGACGTGCTGACGTTCGGCTATTGCGCCGCGTATCAGACGATGTTTCCAATGGCGCCGGGCGTCATTATTCAACATAATGGCACGGGAACCAACTTCGTCGTGACTTCGGCGGGAAGTCCGCTTCACAGTTCGAATTGCCGGCCCGCGACCTATGTCATGGTCACGGCGACGCAGCAGAACAACCTGAATGTGGTTCCCGGCACGAATAGTTTCCTGTCGAACAACATCACGCCGGCGGCGCTGACCGGCTATTCGTCCGTTCTCGGCGGTCCACTGATCACGATTCCGACGCGCCTGTTCTTTGGACAGTTCACCGCCGGCGACGCGACGGTCGCGAATGTTCAGGATTCGAATGGATCGGGAGCGGCTTTGACGCGCTTCCTCGCCGCCGGAGACTCGTTCTTTGGCCCCGGAAATCCCTTTACGAACGCTGGCGGCGCGTTTTCGACCTATGGTGCGAGCTCTACGCCGTGGCCGGTCCAGCCTGTCCCGATAAGCTTGAGCGCCGTGACGAACGGAAGCCCCGGCTCGATCGTCATGGGCGCCCCGGCGCGAAGCACGGGAACATTTCCGATCTTCCCATTCGAATTGCGGCCGTGATCACGCTCGCCAGAGCGCTTTCGGCAAAAGCAGCCGCCGGTTTGGCCTTCCGAAAGCGCGACAAAATAAAGTAACCTGGAGTCTTTCCGGTTCAATCCAAACCGGAAAGACTCCGAAATAGCGCCTTCATTTATTTGGCGCTCGCGGCTGCGGCGCCGGCGCGGGCTTGGCCGCGCGTCCGCAGGCCGCGCTGAGATGACGCACTCTCGTCATATTGAGCGACGGATGCAATTGGCGCAGAGTTTACTAAATGCCGTTTGCGCGAAAGCTGCTATAGAGGAGGCTCCAGTGCAGAAGCGTGAGGATTTGGGCGATCTTGTCAAGCTCGCGGGCGCGCTCGCTATTTTCGCGGTGACGTTTACGACTGTCGCCGCCTACTTCAATTTGGCGCATTAGAGCGCTTTCGACGAAAACAGCCGCCGATTTTGCCTTGAAAGGCGCGACTATACAGGGGAACATTCTAGTCTTTGCGGTTCGATCCGGACCGGAAAGACCAGGAGCCAACCGCGGGTCATAACCTTTGGATAAAGCGGCGATTGGCCGCTATGATGCCGAAACGACGCGGCGTCATCGGCCCGCGCCTCGCGGCTTCGCGGGCGCGCGCCCCACCGGGGGTATGAGCATGGACGAGTTCGGCGGCGGCTTCCTGCGCAGTCTCATGATTGGTTTCATCCTGGCGGTCGCCGTGTCGTTCGCTTACGTCTGGTATCGATAAGCGTGGCGGGGACGTCGCGGGACAAAAAAAGAATCCGGACAAGAAACAATTCACCATGTGCGCCGGCGCACGGAAGCCAGACGGCTTTTGGGGTCAACTGCCTTCATGCCCGAAACGGGCATGAGCAGAAGGAAACGCCCCGATGTTGACCCCCGCCATGTTTCGCCGCCTCGCCATCGCCGTCGCCGTGTTCACGACAGCCACTTTCTTCGCGGCGGAAGGCTTCGCGATGGCCAACACGAACTCCATCACCCATTCGAGGCCGAACCTCTCCACGCCGAACGGCTGGGTTTTGGGCTGACGGGCGGCGAGCCTCGACCCTCGCGCTAGGCGTTGGGGCGACGAACAGCCTTATGAAATGGTTGCGATAACCCATTATCGACTTCGGCGCCGATGCGATCGCCGCCATATTGCGCGCTTCGCAGCGCCATCTTGAGATAGCGGCCGTCATTAAGGCCCACGTCAAGCGCGAGCGCGATTATAAGGGCGTAGATGATGAGCCGAATACGCATGGGCTGAACGCTATCTTTTGAATCTAAACCAATCCTTCACCTATTGGTCGAAATTCCGGCGCATCGCTTCCATGCGCGATCGGATCACCGTCGCCTTAAACGCCCCCGCCCTTCCCCGCTCCCGTCGCGGACGCTATGACAGCCGCTGCTCGGGAGGCCCGCCTTGACCATACGCAAGAACGCCGAACCGCCGCGCGCCTGGCAGCGGATGCTGTCGGGGCGGCGGCTTGATCTGCTCGACCCTTCCCCGCTCGACATCGAGATCGAGGACATCGCCCACGGGCTCGCCCGCGTCGCGCGCTGGAACGGCCAAACTCAGGGGCCGCATATTTTTTCCGTGGCGCAGCACAGCCTTCTCGTCGAAAAAATCGCATGCGCGCTCGAACCCTCGATTTCTCAAGAGGATCGACTTTTCATGCTGTTGCACGACGCGCCGGAATATGTGATCGGCGACATGATTTCGCCGTTCAAGGCGGTGATCGGAGATGCTTATAAAACCGTCGAAAATCGTATTTTGGGGGCGATCCTGCTGCGCTTTTCGCTGCCCGCCCCGCCCTCGCCGCGGGTTTTGTTGCTGTGCAAAAAATCCGACCGCGCCGCCGCCTTTTTCGAGGCCGTCGAACTCGCCGGCTTTACACGACGCGAGGCCGAGCGCATCTTTGGCCGCCCGGGGATATCGATCGATGTCGCCGAGCAGCTCGCGCCTCGGCCGATCGACATGGCGCAGCAGCGCTTTCTCGATTGCTTTCGAGCGTTGGAGAGCGGGCGTGTCCGGGGGGAAACGCGTGGGTGAGGGACTAAAGCGTTCGATGAGCCGCGGCCGACTCTACGTCTGTCCCTTGGCGAAGGTGGTCGATACGGTGGCGAGCACCGGCGCGCGGTCGCTGGTGACGATCCTGACCGCCGGCGCGGCCTCGGTGCGTCCGAGCGCGATCGAGCCTCCACGTCATTTGCGCCTTTCCGTTTCGGACATCGAACTCCCTCAGGACGGCCATATTCTGCCCGGCGCCGAACATGTCGACCGCCTGCTCGCCTTCCTGCGCGCATGGGACCGCGAACAGCCGCTGGTGATCCATTGCTACGCCGGCGTCAGCCGCTCGCCCGCGGCGGCCTTCATCGGCGCCTGCGCGCTGGAGCCAATGCGCTCCGAATTCGAGATCGCGCGCGAACTGCGCCGCGCCTCGCCAAGCGCCACGCCCAACCGCCGTCTCGTCACGCTGGCCGACCGGATGCTGGGCCGAGAGGGCCGCATGATCGAGGCGGTGGCGGCCATCGGCCGCGGCGCCGACTGCTTCGAGGGCGCGCCTTTCGCGATGGAGTTGGGGTAACTTTTTCGGCTAGTTCCCGTGTCCCAATTTTGAGTTTGCAACCGACGCGGCGCGCGGATAAATGTTTTTGACGCCGAGGCCCCGTGACCCTTGCCGAGCAACATCCTTCGACGCAGCAGGCTCTGCCGCTGGCGATCGGCCTCACCGCCGCGATCGTCGCGGCGCGCGAGGACGAGCCGCTGATCCTTACGCTGCGTCCCGACGCCAACGCGCCCACCGCCCTGCCCTCCGGCGAATTCGATCCGTTGCGTCACCGCACCTTCGAGATCGGGCTGCGCGCCTTCGTCGCCGAGCAGACCGGCGCGCCGATCGGCTATGTCGAGCAGCTCTATACCTTCGGGGATCGCGGACGCCACGCCCGCGCCGGCGACCGCGATCCGCACATCGTCTCGATCGGCTATCTCGCGCTGACGCGACTCGGCGAGCAGGCGCGGGGCCGCGCCGACGCCTATCGCCCGTGGTACGACTTCTTCCCCTGGGAGGACTGGCGCGAGGGCCGCCCCGAACTGATCGAAACGACGATCCTGCCGGGTCTCGAGAGCTGGGTCGACGAGGCGCCGGGCGAAATTTCGTCCTCCGGCTTGTCGCGCCGCGCGCGGCTGAACCTGCTGTTCAAATCGCAGGGGCGCGGCTTCTTCGAGGAAAACGTGCTTGAGCGCTACGAATTGCTCTACGAGGCCGGCCTCGTCGAGGAAGCGCTGCGCGATGGGCGAAGGACGGCGTTGCGGCGCGGCCCGCTGGCGCCGCTTGGCCTCGCCATGCGCCACGACCATCGCCGCATCCTCGCCACCGCGATGGGCCGGCTGCGCGCCAAAATGAAATACCGGCCGGTGATCTTCGAACTGATGCCGCCGGAGTTCACGCTGACCGAATTGCAGCGCACGGTCGAGGCGATCTCCGGCCGCCATGTCCATAAACAGAATTTTCGGCGGCTGGTCGAGGGCTCGGCGATCGTCGAGCCGACCGGCGCGGTGTCGCTGAAGACCGGCGGGCGCCCCGCCGCGCTGTTTCAGTTCCGGCGCAACGTGTTGCAGGAGCGCCCGGCGCCGGGGCTGCGCGTCGGCATCCGAAGCTGAGGCGTGTTTTGACGCGTTTTCTTGACGCGAAACGGTTTCCACTTCGCTCGAAAATGCGAAACTCCTAGTGGTGGAAATCTAACACCTGACGCCTGCGAAATGGGTTGTCGCGAGCGGTAGCCGTTGGACCGGGTTTGACCGGAAGTCGCGGTCGCGAGCGGTTGGACGTGACGCTCGTCGAATCGCGTCGCCTTCTCAATTCGTCTTTGAGTAGTTTCCGAATCTGTCGCCGACGGCGATTCGGTGGTTAGCTAGCCAGGAGTGGGTCGCCTCGAAGGACGTGGGAACCACGTCGGGACATTGAAAGGGTCGAAGATCATGGATACCCAGACACTTCTCATCATTGTTATTATTTTTCTCCTCCTTGGCGGAGGGGGCTGGTACGGTCGGGGACGCTGGTTTTAGGGTCGGCTCGGGATGAAAACAGAAAAGGATCAACGATCATGGCAATGACAAAACATCCTGCCCTCGAGCATCATCATGCCGCTGCTGCACACCACGCTGCTGCTGCTCATCACCACCTTGAGGCAGCGCACGAGCACGGTCAGGGCAAGCACGAAGAGGCCAAACAGCGCTCGGCGACCGCGCACGAGCACAGCGAGCAGGCTCATAAGCACACGGTTGAAGCTCACAAGCACTCCAGTAAGTAAGGGCCATTGAGGATGCGCGCATCCTCTTCCGGGTGGCCATTGTTCTCTTCGTGGTTTCGCCGGTCGTCGGTTTTATCGCGGGAGCCGAGGGTCGACAGGTGTCGGCGCTCTTCCCCAAGCAGAAGGAGTTAGGTCATGAGCTGGGATGTGATTGCAGGCAATTGGAAGCAATTGACGGGCAAGGTCAAGGAGCAATGGGGAAAGCTGACCGACGACGACATCGCGAAAATCGCCGGTAAGCGCGAGCAGCTGGAAGGCGCTCTCCAAGAAAAATATGGATACGGAAAGGACAAGGCTTCGGCCGAAGTCGATAGCTGGATCAAGACCCACAAATGAGTTCGCGCAAGCGCGGATGGTCAAACCATCCGCGCTTTCGTTTCGATGTTAGGGCGACTCTGCATTAAACAAAACGCCCCGCTCGATCATTCGAGGCGGGGCGTTATGTTTTTTTGCGGCGGCCCCTAGACTGACCCACCTCCGCTTTTGGCGCATTGCCGCCCCCGGCATCCTCCCCGCTCAAAGCCAAAAGCAGGGTTCCAAGTGTTAGATTTCCACCCCTAGAAACACCGCACCTGCGCCTCGGCCTGGGCGCGGCGCAGTTCGTTCAGCGCGTCCTGGGCGAAGGCGGAGTTGCGCAGCATGCCGCCGATCTGGCCGGCCTGCTGAGTCACGCTCGCCACCGTCTCCGCC
Organism: Methylocystaceae bacterium; assembly: GCA_003134075.1. Classification (GTDB taxonomy): domain Bacteria; phylum Pseudomonadota; class Alphaproteobacteria; order Rhizobiales; family Beijerinckiaceae; genus Methylocystis. Next base: position 10,289 of record PLAI01000254.1, read on the forward strand.
GCGACATATTTGTCGTAGGGCAAAATGGTCGCGATTACGTCGATCGAGCAGGAGCATTGCTCCAACGACTGGCGCGTGTCGCCATTGGCCTTCATGCAGCCGAAAACATAATCGGCGCGGGCGGAGGTCGGATAGTCGTTGAGGTCCGCGGCGAGCGCGGGCGCGGTGAGGACGGCGAACAGCAGAGCAAGGGTTTTGCGCAAGGCGGTCACTCGCTTGGGGCCAACGCGTCATGACTATCGCTTTTCAAGTTTGATGGAAACATGAAACGCTCTGGCAGCCGCTTCGCTCTCTCGGCGCGCGCCGGCGGCCCGCGCTGCCCACTCCGCATGGGTACTTTCCGAATCTATGCGGGACCGTCCGGGGAACATATGGTCGGGATGTCGAGTTACAGATCAGCATGGCGACGCAGGACAATGCGTCGTCATCACCACCTCAGGAGAATCGTCATGACGAGCACAACCGATAAAATCAAGGGCGCTGCCAACGAAGCCGCCGGCGCGGTCAAGAAGGGCGTCGGGGACGCCGTCGGCAATCCGAAACTTCAGGTCGAAGGCGAGGCGCAGAAGCTCAAGGGCCAAGCTCAGGGCGCCGTCGGCGACGCCAAGGACGCGGTGAAAAAGGTCGTCGACAAGGCCTGAGTAAAGTCCACTCCAAGAAAGCGGCCCTTGCGGGTCGCTTTTTCTACTGGGCCGGGTCCGGCGCCGTTGGCGAACGGAGCGAGCGCGCCATTTGGAAATTTATCGAAGCGGCATTGGCCGGTCGACCGTCGCATTCGCATTGATGGAGGAAGTAGTCATGAACGGCATCATCTATCTCGTTGGTCTAATCGTGGTCATCATGGCCATTCTTTCCTTCCTCGGTTTGCGCTGAGCGGCAAAAAGGGAGACGCGCCCATGACCGATACATCACGCATTTCAGAGAAAACAACCGGCGCCTCTTATGTCGAGTGGTCGGCGATCTTCGCGGGAGCGATCGTCGCTTCGGCGATCATCGTGCTGATGACCGCCTTTGGCTCCGCCATAGGCCTCTCGCTTGTCTCGCCCTACAAGGGTCACTCGGCCGTACTATTTTACATCGCGCTCGCGCTTTGGTTCATCTGGATCACAGTCTCCAGTTTCGTCGCGGGCGGATACATCGCCGGCCGCATGCGCCGACCCGTCGACGGCGCGACGATCCACGAGAGTCATGTCAGGGACGGCGTGCATGGGCTTGTCGTTTGGGCCGTCGCGGTGGCGATAGGCACATGGCTCGCCACATGGTCGATTTCATCCGCGTTCAAAGGCGGCGCCGAATTGGCGAAGTCCGGCGCTTCTTCGATGTCGTCGGGCGCCACGTCCGTCGCGGATCCGATGGCCTATAGCGTCGACACTCTGTTACGGCCCAATGAAAGCGCG
>PLAI01000267.1 GCA_003134075.1 Methylocystaceae bacterium
GACTGGTTTCCGCAGCTTGCCTGGCTGAGATTGGACATGAGGTGATCTCGGTCGACACCGATGTTGAGAAAATCGCTGCCCTCCAGCGAGGCGAAGTTCCCATCCACGAGCGCCTTCTGCCGCAGTTACTGGAGCGGAACCGCGGCCAGCGGCTGACGTTCTCTTCTTCCGTAAGCGCTGCGGTAGCGGAATCGGAGGCGGTGTTCATCACCGTCGGCACTCCTCAGGGCGAGAGCGGCGAGCCCGACTTGTCGTATGTCGAGTCGGTTGCCTCCGAGATCGCCGCCGCCATCTCCGGGCCCCGGCTTATCGTGGAGAAGAGTACGGTCCCGGTTTGCACTTGCGAATCCATTCGCAAGGTCTTACAGCTGCACGGGGCCGAGCCCGGCCACTTCTCGGTGGCTTCCAATCCCGAGTTCCTGCGGGAAGGGACCGCGGTCACCGACTTCCTGTATCCCGACCGCATCGTGCTGGGCGTCGATGACGATTTCAGCGCGGCCATGCTTTATAGCATTTATCGTCCGCTGACGGAAGGCACGTATTGCCGGCAAGAAGGCGCGATTCCCGGCCCCGACCCGCAACCGAAAACGGCGCAGGTCATCGTGACCAACGCCAAGAGCGCCGAGCTCATCAAGCATGCTTCCAACGCGTTTCTGGCGATGAAGATTTCCTACATCAACATGGTGGCCAATATAGCTGAGACCGTAGGCGCCGACATCGATCAGGTTTGCGCCGGGATCGGCGCCGACCCGCGCATTGGACCGCAATTCTTGAAAGCCGGCATCGGCTACGGCGGCTCGTGCTTTCCCAAGGACACGCTGGCCTTGCTAAAGACCGGGCAGGACGAGGGCGCGCCGTTGCGGATCGTCGAGACGGTGGTCGCTGTCAACGACGCGCGTAAACGCGCAATGGCGCGCAAGGTCATGCATGCTCTGGGCGGCTCGGTGCGCGGCAAGCGCGTCGCGCTGCTGGGTCTCGCCTTCAAGCCCAATACCGACGACATGCGCGACGCGCCGTCGCTGGCCATCGTCGCCTCGCTCGCCGGCGACGGGGCGCAAGTCCACGCCTACGACCCCGAGAGCATGGAGCAGGCGCGGCCGTTGATGCCGGAAGCGGTGTTCTTCGACGACGCCTACGCGGCGATCGAGGGCGCCGACGCGCTGGTGATCGTGACCGAATGGGACGCCTTCCGCGCCCTCGATCTCGACCGGGTCAAAGCCCTGCTCAAGACCCCCGTGATCGTCGATCTGCGAAACATATACCGCCCCGAAGACGCCAGAAAACGCGGCTTCACTTACATAAGCGTCGGAAGAGCCTGAAGCCGGGCGGAACGCCGTCGCCCGCCGCGACATTCATGATATGCTTTCCGGTTTCCGGCGGCGACGGATCGCCGAAATTTTTCGAATGAGGGAGGCGAGGCGACAAATGGTAGCGTTTTCGCGCCGCATCGCGGCTTTCGCCGTCGCCGGCGTTTTGCTTGCGAGTTGCGCCGAGCGGCCACACGGCGTCCTGACGCCGACAGGCGCGCAAGCGCCGGGAACAAGCCGCGTGGACATGTTGATCGCCACGACCCGCGATTCCGTGGGCGCGCAGCCCGGCGAATTGTTCACCGGCGAGCGCGGCGATGGGCTGGCCTTCGCCGATATAGCGATTTCGCTCCCGCCCGACAGCACGCGTAAAATCGGCGACGTGCAGTGGCCGGAGTCCAATCCTCCCGACCCGATGCGCGACTTCGTGACGCTTCACGCCGATCGGCTGGATCGCGCCGCCGCCGTTGCACGGTTTGACGCCCGCGTCGCCAAGGCGCCCCACCGCCAAGTGTTGGTGTTCGTGCACGGCTTCAACACCCGCTTCGAGGAGGCGGTTTATCGTTTCGCGCAAATTGTCCATGACTCCGGTACGACCGCGCTGCCGGTCTTGTTCACCTGGCCCTCGCGCGGCAAGTTGCTGGCCTATGGCTACGACCACGAAAGCGCCAGCTACTCCCGCGACGAATTGGAAGAAGTGCTGCAAAACCTCGCCCGCGACAAATCGGTCGGCGAAATTTCCATATTGGCGCATTCGATGGGCAATTGGGTGACGATCGAGGCCTTGCGCCAGATGGCGATTCGCAACCATGGTCTTCCCGCGAAGATCACAAGCGTCATGCTCGCCGCGCCCGATGTGGATTTCGACGTGTTCCAGCGCCAGATCGCGCAGATTGGCTCGGCTTCGGCCCGCTTCACGATTTTTGTCTCGCGCGACGACCAGGCGTTGGCCGCGTCGCGGCGCGTGTGGGGCGACAAGCCGCGCCTTGGCGCCATCGATCCGGAAACCGCGCCTTATAAACAGGATCTTCACGCCGACCGCGTCCTCGTCGAGGATCTCACCGGCGTGAGTTCGGACGATCCGCTCAATCACGGCACGTTCGCGCAAGCCCCGGAAGTCGTTCGCTTGATCGGCCGGCGCCTCGCGGGCGGCCAGGCCCTTACCGACGGAGGCTCCGGCGTCGGCGACAAGTTTGGACAGATCGCCGTCGGCGCGGCGGGCGCCGTGGGCTCGGCGGCGGGCGTCGCGATCTCCGCGCCCTTCGCGGTCATCGACCCGCGCACGCGCGAAAACCTCGGCGAAAACTTTGAGCATGTGGGATCGAATTTAGGCGACGCGGTTGGAGCGGGCGGCGCGGTTTTCGGAGGTCGCTGATGTCCGACGCCGTCTTGACCCGTCCGTTGCCGCGCCCTTTGGCGGCGTTGCTCGCCCTCGCGCCAGTCGTCCTCGCCGCCGCGCTCGGCAATGCGGCGACAATGCCCAATCTTGCCGGTTGGTATGCAAATCTGGTCAAACCGGCGCTGAATCCGCCCAATTGGGTGTTCGGTCCCGTCTGGACGGCGCTTTACCTCCTGATCGCCTGTGCATTTTACCGCATCCTGCGCTCCAAGCCGTCGACCGCTCGCCGGCGCGCGATTTCGATCTTCCTTTTTCAGATGGCGCTGAACTGCGCCTGGTCCTTCGCTTTTTTCGCCGCGCATAGCCCCATGCTTGGGGTGATGGTCATCGTGGCGATGGAGGCGGCCATCGTCGCCGCCATTGTTCTTTTTCGCCGGATCGACAAAACAGCGGCGCGCTTGCTTTGGCCGTAGGCCGCCTGGGTCGCCTTCGCGGCTTATCTCAACGCGGCGGTCTGGCGATTGAATTAGGTTTTACGCGGCATATCGCGAGATTCAGGGCGAGCGAGTAGCTCAATAAATCGAATGGCGCCGGCATAGCTCGCGAACCTCGTCGCGAATCGCCAAAATCATCAGCGCGTCGTTCGGACTTCGCAGGACTTGATCGATCCAGCGCCCGATCGACTGAAATTCGCCGACGCCCAATCCGCGCGTCGTCCCGGCGTTGCTGGAAAGGCGCAACCCGGATGGGCTTTCGGGCGGGCGCCAATCGAACGGGAGAAGATTCTTGTTCACGGCGAGGCCCGCGCGCTCCAACGCCGCCGCCGCCACGTCGCCGGTTACACCTCTGGAGGTGAGGTCGACCAGCATCAGGCTAGTGTCGGTTCCGCCCGTGACGATGCGGAGCCCGGCGGCGGCGAGCGCGTTCGAGAGCGCCCGGGCGTTGTCGAGGACCGCCCGATTGTAATTTCGAAACTCCGGACGAAGCGCCTCCCCGAGGCAGGCCGCCTTGCCAGCCACGCCGTGCAGCATCACCGAGCCCTGGACGCCCGGAAATATGCCGGCGTTTATCTTTTTGGTCAGTCCGTCGTCGTTCCAAAGCACGAGCCCGCCTCGAGCGCCGCGCAGGGATTTATAGGTCGTCGTGGTCACGACATGGGCGTGCGGGAAAGGATCGGGATAGAGCCTCGTGGCGACAAGGCCGGCGAAATGAGCCATGTCGACCATGACAAGAGCATCGACCTCGTCGGCGATGGCGCGCAAGCCGGCGAAGTCAATGGCGCGGGGATAGGCCGATCCTCCGGCGACGATCAGTTTTGGCCTGTGCCGGAGAGCCAGATCGCGAACGTCGTCGAGATCGATGCGTTCGGTCTTTTGGTTAACGCCGTAGGACGCGATTTTGTAGTCGCGACCCGTCAGCGTCGCGGGATGGCCGTGGCTGATGTGGCCTCCGGCGGCGACATTCATCGAAAGAATCGCGTCGCCGAGCTTCAATAGGCCGAGGAACACGCCGGCGTTGGCGTTCGATCCCGAATGCGGTTGCGCATTGGCGAATCGGCAGCCGAAGAGCCGGCGGGCGCGATCAATCGCCAGCGCTTCGATGGCGTCCGCGAATTCCGCGCCGCCGTAGTAGCGGCCGTAGGGCGGACCCTCGACCGTCTTGTTGGTCAACACGGAGCCCTGGGCTTCCAGAACCAAGCGCGAAACGATGTTTTCGGACGCGATCAACTCGATCCCGTCTTGTTGCCGGCGCATTTCGCCGCGAAGGGCCTCGGCGAGTTCGGGATCGCCGTCCAGGCCGGACGTGAAATATCCGTCGTGCAATATCGACATCAGCCAAACTCCGCGCCCCGACGCCAAGAACCGCGCCGCGGCCGGTCCCATCTTAAAGGGACAGGCGTTGCGCGGACCGCTCGAAAACGGCATCTTCATGGTGATAAGCTTGTCGAGCGGCGCGCGCCAGCTAGGTCGATCCTCGCGCTCCCCAGGCGACTTGAATAAATGGAGCCGTGCATGATTACCCGTAAACTTGGCGCGACCGGCCCCGTCCCCTCCGCGTTGGGTCTTGGCTGCATGGGCATGTCGGACCTCTATGGCCCGCCCAAGGATCGCGCCGAGAGCATCGCCGCCATTCACGCCGCGTTGGATGCCGGCGTGACCTTGCTCGACACAGGCGACTTCTACGGAATGGGCCACAATGAGATGCTTATCGCCGAGGCGCTGAAGGGGCGTCCCCGCGACAAGGCGATCGTCAGCGTAAAGTTCGGCGCTCAGCGCGACCCCGCCGGGAATTGGATCGGGATCGACGCGCGTCCTTCCGCGGTGAAGACGGCGCTCGCCTATACGTTGAAGCGCCTGGAAACCGATTACGTCGACATCTACCGCCCCGCGCGGCTGGACCCCGATACCCCGATCGAGGACACGATCGGCGCGATCGCCGATATGGTGAAGCTCGGTTATGTCCGGCATATCGGATTGTCGGAAGTCGGAGCGGCGACAATTCGGCGAGCCGCCGCCGTCCACCCCATCGCGGACGTTCAGATCGAATATTCATTGATTTCTCGCGGCGTCGAGGACTCCATTCTTCCGACCTGCCGCGCCCTTGGCATTGGCGTCACCGCTTACGGCGTGTTGTCGCGGGGGCTCATCAGCGGCCACTGGTCGAAAGAGAAGACATTCGATCCGCGGGATTTCCGCGCTCATATTCCGCGCTTTCACGCCGAAAACATCGACCAAAACCTGGCGCTCGTCGAGGCGATCAAGAGCATCGCGGACGCCAAAAACGCGACGGTGGCCCAAATCGCCATTGCTTGGGTTCTTTCGCGAGGCGACGATGTCGTGCCTCTCATCGGCGCTCGCCGCCGCGATCAACTCGCCGAGTCGCTTGGCGCTCTCGCGCTCACATTGTCCAGGGACGATCTTGCCGCTTTGGAGACGGCGCTCCCCAAGGGATCGGCGGCCGGCGCCCGTTACGCCGAGTCGCAGATGGCGCATCTGGATAGCGAAAAAAAGTAATCCGACTTGCTCGCCCTTTCGTCGCGCTCGGGATATTCGGCCGCTCGATCGCTCGGAGCCGATTTACGCGAAGTTATTTCCGCCCAGGCCGCTTTGCCGAAAACCCCTGAGCGGGGCGGCGAGAAGCGTCATTCTCACGGCGAAACCCCGCCAAGGCGCCAACGCGCGAGCAGGAATCCTCGTAGACCCGCGCGAAACCCACCTATGTCGAGCAACCAGGCCGCGGTCGCGTAAACCACAATTCCGGCCGGGATCTGCGCGAACAGGAGGGTCGGCCCTTGGTCCAGCGCGCTCGTCGCGAGAAAACGCACGACAAGCGCCATCGCGCCGACCGCGGCCAAGACTCGCAGGATTCGATCAAGAGGGAAGGGCATCGCGAACGCGGAGCGGCTTAGAATGAGCGAGCCGAAGAATCCGAACGCCTCCGTGCCGAGGCGTCCCCATACGGCCCCCATCACGCCGAAGCGCGGAATCAGCAATGCGGAGACGATCACGTTGAACAGCAGAATCGATCCGCTGTTGATCAGATAGAACGTGTTGCGCTTCGACAGAAGAAAACTTGTGTGCATGTATTGCTGATTCAATATCTGGAACACGACGCCGATGGCGAGATAGGGCATCGCTTCATGCGCGGTTTGCCGGAAATCCCTCCCGAGCGCGAAATCGGCGATTTGCCCCGAGACGAGCGCGTAACCGACGCAAGCGGGCAGGCAAAGCGCGAGAAGGATTTCGAGGCATTTTTCGAGATGACAACGCGCGGCTTCGCCGCCTCGCGTCGCGAATATCTGAACCGTCATTGGAACAAAGGCCGAGGCGACGCTGACCGCCGGGATGATCAATGCCTGACGCACGAGATCGAAGCTCGCGCCAAAATCTCCGGCGGCGCCGCTGCCGGAGAGTTTGGCGAGCAGGAAGCGATCCGTCACGCCGGCGACCGCGAGCAGTGATAGAGAAAGCGTTAGCGGCGCGCCAGTCTTGGCCATGGCCAGAAACTCGCGAATGTCGAACCGCGGCATCGAGCTTCCCCAGGCGCGGCGCCAAAAGCCGAGGGTTGAAAGGAAGTAGGCGATCGACGACGATGCAAGCAAAATGGCGCCGCCGCTTCCAAAAAAAGCGCCGCCAAGTCCTAGCACGGATACGAGGATCGTGCGCGCTATCGTTCCGCGCATGTAGGCGGTCGCGTTCTGCCGCGCCCGAAGCATTTCCTGACTTGTGTCGAACAGAACGATTGTCAGACCGAATATGACGGCGCAGCCGGCGACGGCCGGCTGCAAATTGGCGATTCGCGCGGCATGGTAGCCAAGCGGCGCGGCAAGCCAACACAGCGTCAACGCGCCCAGAATCGTCTGGCTCACATCGGTTCCGTCGCCGCGCGACTGTTCTCTCAGAATCAAAAATTTCAACGGAGTCGCCAACAGTGTCGCGAACAGCGTCGCGAAGGCGAGACCGAGCAAATAGTCGCCGTAAGCGTTCGGTTCGAATCTGCGCGTGAACACAACGACGTTCAGGAAGCCGAACGCGGCGGAGAACACGTTGACGAAGAAATAGATAGCGGTCTGCTTGACGAGCATTACACCTGTCCGTGAGCGATCAGCGAAGGTGCCGACCTTCGGGCGCGTTGTTTCGTTTCGAGATGTTAAATCGCGCTTTCCTTCACGCGGCGCGTGGCTCCGTTCGCCTCGCGGACCGTATCCGCCACGCCCGCCGTCGGGCTTTGGACGGAAGCGGCCGCGCGCGCGATGACGCCGTGCAGAATTTGCATGTGTCGCGTCTTGGAATAGTTTTGCTCGACATGGAGACGCGCGCAACGCCCTCGCCCGGCGAGCATGTCGGAATTGTCGAGGTAAGTTGATAGTTCCTTTTCGAAAGCCTCGAATTTCGATTCCGGGAGAACCGTTCCGGTAACGCCGTCGACGACAATTTCTCGAATGCCCCCGCGACCCGTGATGATCGCGGGAAGGCCACAGGCCGCCGCCTCGAGCGCGGCGATCGGAGACGCGTCCGCCCTGGTCGGCAGGATGAAGAGGTCGCATTCCGCGGTGAGGCGAACGAGATCGGGGCAGTCCGACGTAAGGCCGCGATGCGGATGGATGTTGCTTGGCCCGGCCTCGGCATGAGGAGAGACAATGTGGAAGTCCACGTCCCTGAACTTATCTTGTCGCGCGAGTTCGTAGACGATATCCGCGCCCTTTCGCGCGAGATCGCCGCCGATGAACAGGATCTGCTTGCGCGCGTTTCGAATCTTGTTCGCCTGCGGCTTCCATATTTCCGTGTCGACGTAAAAGGGCAAAATTTGCAACTGATTTTCCGGTATCTCGAACTCCTCCCGCAGAGCGTCTTGGTACCATTGCGACATGCACAAAAAGATACAGCCATGTTCCTTGAGTCGGCGGATGCGGGCGCAGATCCAGGAGCCGGGCGCGCCGAGCGTCTTTCCGCCGTAGTTCGTCGCCAGTTGCGTCGAGGTGCAATCGCCGTACACAATATATCGCACGCCTTTTTCGAGCGGCGCTAAAGGAGCGTTCTGCAGCGTCGAAAGCAGGATCACCTTGGCGCCAGCGTCTATGGCCGCGCGCGCGCCGGCGCGCCCAGCAAGGGCGTGACCGATGCTCCTTGCTCCAAATCTTTCGGTGACGGATGCGAGCGATCGCCAATGGTCCTCGATGTGATGAACCGCCGGCGCGTACATCGCGAGATCCGTCTCCCACCTGCGCCGCACCGTTTTCCATCCCGCGCTTGCATTGGTGACAAGTCCAAGCTCGATGCGTCTTTGCGTCGCGCCAATCATTTTCGTCTCCAGCGCCTCTGTGCCATTTCGTAACAGCCGACCGGGCTTTGAACCTTGAGTAAGGATTTTCGTGCCACGCCGCGGACGGCGGACCGGCGGCGCCGCGTTTGATGGAGGGCGGCACGTTTCTTTCTTCGACAAAGCAAAAGCCGTCGATGTCCGCCGTTTTGGGACAGATCCCTTTCTTCACCATGGCGCGGACGCTCGGCGAATATTTCGAAACTCTCGCGGCGTAATCTGGGTCGAGCAATTTCTCGATCCGCAAAGCAAGGATCTTGGTTTTGACAGCGGCGACGCCCGTCTCGATCGGCCAGAATTTCGGATGGCTTCACCACGCCAACGGCGATCGTGGCGTTGTCATGTGCGCCGCCATGGGTTACGAGGCGCTATGCGCGCATCAGTCATGGCGCGTCCTTGCTGATGGACTCGCCGCGGCTGGCCTCCCCACGCTGCGCTTCGATTATCCCGGCGGGGGGGATTCCCTCGACGACGCCGATGATCCCACGCCATACGATAGCTGGCGTCGTTCGATTAAAGAAGCGACCGCATGGATGCGCGAGACGCTTGGCGTGCAGGAAATCGTTCTTATCGGCTTTCGCATCGGCGCCACGCTGGCGGCTGAAGCAGGCGGAGCGAGTTATCTCGTTCAGCTCGCGCCAGTCGTAAAGGGCTCCGCCTATCTTCGCGAATTGCGGATTTTATCGCGAATGCTCGCCGAGCGTGGATCGGGGCCGCGCGAGCGAGGCGCGAGCGAGAGCGAGATCAATCTGGAAGGCTTCACGACAAATGCGTCGTTGCTCTCCGCGATAAAAAATATCGATTTGACGGACCTTTCCGTCTGTCCTGCGCGGCGGGTCTTGATCATGACGGAAGGCTCCGCGCGTCATGTCGAGGACTATGCCGCTCGGCTCGTCGATCTGGGCGCGACGGTCGACACGATGACATTAAACAATTACGAGGCGCTGGCCCCCGCCCGCGCGCCAAGGCCGGCGCCCATGTCGGACTTCGAGAGGATCGTGGCCTGGGCGCGTTCAGGGGCTCGGCCGAAACCGAAGCCGGCGCCGCCGCCGGCCGGCATTCTGCGCGGCGGATTTTTCACCGAGCAGGCGGTTCGCTTTGGCGAAGGCGGTTCGCTCGCGGGCGTGCTTTGCGCGCCCAATGGCGGGAAGGCGAAAAGTTTAGTTCTGTTGCTCAACACCGGCGCCAACTATCACATCGGCAGCGGACGATCCTTTGTCGATTGCGCGCGCTCGCTCGTCGCGAAAGGCGTCGCCACCTTGCGCATGGATAGTCTCGGTATTGGCGACTCCGATCCGGTGGAGCAGGGCGCCCGTTCAGTGCTTTATCGTGAAGCGCGGCACGCCGACGTATTTCGCGCGGTTGATTGGGCTTGCGAAAACGGCTTCTCCGATTTCTATTTGGCGGGCGTTTGCAGCGGCGCGACCCAAGCCTTTCTGTCCGCGGTGAAGGACTCGCGAATCAAGGGCGTCGTGCTCGGCAACATCCAGGTTTTCACCAATTTGCGGGACGAAGCGGCGATCGAGGCTCACCTTAGTCTCGCCTTGGGCGCGACATCAACCTATGTGGCGAAGGCGATGAGCTTCAGGACATGGGCGCGCGTTCTCACAAGCGAAGTCGCGCTTTCCAAACTTCTAGCGATCATCGCGGGCGTGCTGCGACGAAACGGCGCCGCGTATTGGACCAAGATGACGACCGGAGCGTTTGGTTCGATTTCCGCGAGGGGGCGCGAAGCCTATGCCCACTTCGAGACATTGTCCGCGCGCGGCGCGCGCGTGACCGTGCTTCACGGCGACGTCGACGCGGGTTTGGAGGAGCTTGCGATATGTTTTGGTCCGAACGCCCGGCGCTTGCGCGCCCTCCGCGGCGTTCGCCTGACCACGATCCCGGGGCTTGATCACGCCTTTTCCTCGATGCGCGCGCGCAAACTGCTAACGGACGAAATCGCGGCCCTTGTCGGCGCGACGTCCAATTCGAACGTGGTTTCCCTTCCTTCCGCTCAACCAACAACGAGCTGCTCAATGCCCCCTTTTTCGCCCGATGTAACAGAACCCGAGGCCGTGATTTGCGTTCCGACATTTCGCCGCCCAGAAATGTTGAGGGCGACGCTGGAGTCGCTCGTCACGCAACAAACGAGCGTCGCCTTCGCCGTCGTGGTGGTTGATAATGACGCGGAGGCCAAGGAAGGCCTCGGGATCGCGCGCGCCTTCTTCGACGATGGGCGATTGAAGGGGTTCGTGGCGACCGAAGATCGACAAGGGAACGTCCACGCCATTAACGCCGCCTTTGGAATGGCGCGCATTGCGTTTCCTGCGGCGGAGTATTTCCTGATGATCGACGACGACGAAGTGGCCGCGCCGATTTGGCTGGATCAAATGATCGACGCGGCGCGGCGCGGCAATGCCGATGTCGTCGGCGGCCCGGTGTTTCCGATCTTTCCCGCCGACGTGAAGGCCGCGTTTCGCGATCATCCGGTCTATTGGCCCACTTATTCGAAGACCGGTCCCGTGCCGATGATTTACGGCACCGGGAATTGCCTGATCACGCGCCGCGTCTTCGAAGGATTGGCGAATGCGACCTTCGATCCCGCGTTCAATTTTCTCGGCGGCGGCGACACGGAATTTTTCACCCGCTGTCGCAAGGCGGGCTTCAAGTTCCATTGGTGTCACGAAGCCAGCATAAACGAACAAGTGACGCCGAATCGTCTTACTCTGAGCTGGGTTCTGCGTCGCAGCATCGCGACGGGCGTGATCAATTATCGCATCGATCGCCTGGCCGCCCAGAGCTTGGTCGACCGCGCGCGACTCGCCGCCAAGAACATCGCGGTCGCGCCGATTTCGTTGCAGCGCGCCACGCAACTATTGGCGGCGCCAAAGCATCCGTTCGCCGCGCTACATCCGATCGGCGTCGCCGTCGGTCGCTGGCTCGCGTCATTCGGCTTGGATCCGCAACCCTATCGGCGCCGCGCTCCGGGACCAAATTCGCCGCGCTAAGCGTAAGCGGATTTCTCGCGCGACATGGAGGCCCCGCGCTATCGCCTAGTCAGATATGATCCTCTTGATTCGCTCGATGCGTCTTCGAAGATCGAGCGCGCGAAAACTTGGCTGCTCTGCCCGTCGCGGCGCCTGCGATAGGCTATCGCGCCATATTTATCGCGTCCGAGCCAAGCACTCGCGCGCCAGTCCGTCGTCCGCGCGGTTGAGGCGCCAATTTCAGAGCAAGCGCACAGGACAGCCCTCGTCACTTCGTTTGCGTCAGCAACATCATAAGAGCGATTGGATTTGTGGTGAGATAGCGAATGGCGAGGCGCCGCGGCTCCAAAAAGAGCCGGAAAGCCCATTCGAACCCGGCCTTTTGCAACCAGCGAGGAGCACGCGACTTCGCGCCCGCGATGAAATCGAACAGCCCACCCGATGTCTTGATTACCTTCACGTTGGGAAGGCGAGCCGAGTAGCGCGCGACGAATTCCTGTTCCAGCGGCACGCCAAGCGCGAGCCACAATACGTCGGGCGCCAGAGCGTTGATCTCCGCGAGCTTCGCATCGAGCGCCTCGCCTTTGAGAAAGCCATGCGAGCGGCCGCGAATGTTGAGGCGCGGAAACATTCTCCGCGTGGCGCCGTAGGCAGCCGAATTGACTTCCTCCGTCGCGCCGAGAAGATAAAAGCTCAAACCGGCCTTCTCGGCCATTGCCGCCAAGACCGGATAAAGGTCGGTCGTCGCGACGCGTTCGGGCAAGCCGTTTTGGGCCAATATGCGCGAGGCGACAATAAGCGGCTCGCCGTCGGCGCTGATAAGGTCGGCGTCGTCGATCAGTCGGGCGAAAGCCGCGTCAAGGCGGCGCCGCGCCAAAACTTCGCCATTCACCGATGTGAGGTAGTAAGGGCGGCGACGAGAGTCGGCGCCTCGCGCTAAATTTACGATGAGATGCGCGGTTTGCTTCAAGTCCAGCCGCGCGACTTGCGCGCCGCCGACCATCGTTCGCTCGATAACGACTATCGGATTGTTGAGTTCCGCGGCCATGAAATTCCCCGTGTCATCGCGTGGCGTTGGAACGCCAATTCACGCGGCGTTGTCGCTTTGGGACGCCCCGCCGCGCCTTGTTCGCGGGGAGAAAAAAGCGTACCGTTCATTCCGCTTGGATTTGGCGCCGTTCGATCAAGTCGATGTTTCAAATTCGGACAGAAGGCGGTGTCGGAGCGTCGAATTCGGACTTGCGGAGACGAGACGTCGGCGGTCCGCGGAAGAACATGACCGAAGCGCGAGCGGCCTCCATCTTGCTGAGACATGTAAGACGCGCGCCTTGCTCTCAATTCGACGCGGGAGTCACGTGTGCCCGGTCGAGGGGGCTCGATGGGCGCGCGGGAACGCAATTTTCGAGAGGTCGTGATGATGGTCGTCGAACAGACGAAAATTGGCGGCGTGACCACTTTGCGCACGAGGCGGGCGGGATTTGACGGTTCAACCTCGTTAAACCGCGCCGAGCCCGAGCCCGAGCCCGAGACGGAGCCGGGCAACCACTCCGCCGCTCGAGCGCTGTTTCTCATTTCGCCTTCGACGACGCCGTGCGGCGTCGAGATGTTCGCGAGACGCTTGGCGCAAACTTGGACCGATGTCGGGCTGGTCGAGGAAAGCGTCATGATACGTGGCGATGTTCAGAACATTTTCGCGGTTTGGAAGGCGCTTGACGTCGCCGATGTTGTGGTGATGAATCTTCCCATTGTCGCTTGGAAGAGAGTAATTTTGACGCCGTTGCTGGCGTTCGCCGCCGCGCTAGCGCGGCGAAAAAAGACGCTTCTCGTCGCGCATGAATGGGACGATCTCGATTGGCGCCGCCGACTCGTCTTGATGGTTTACGCGCTATTCGCGCGGCGCGTCATATTGTCGTCGCCAATAGTGCGCGCGCAATATCTCTCAAGCGCCTTCGCGCGAATGATACGCCGGCCGACGTCGGTCATTCCGATACCGCCAAATATCGAACGAGGTCGTCTTCTCACCGCGAGCCGGATCGCGGAACAAATTCGCTCGCGCCGAAGCGGCAAAATCGTCATCGGTCATTTCGGTTCGATCTATCCGAAAAAGCAGTCCGACTTCGTGCTGTCGGTCGCGGCGGAAATGAAGAGCATGGGTCTCGATGTTCTCGTCGTCTTCGTGGGCGCATTTATAAAGGGGCTGGATTCGGTCGAGGAGGATTTTAATCATCAGCTCGATCTGTTGAAATTGAGGAACGATGTTATCGTGACGGGTTATGTCGACCGCCCCGAGGAAATTTTCACGCTGTTCGAGGAAGTCGATTGCTTCCTTTATCGATTCGCCGAAGGGCTCAGCTCCCGCCGTTCGAGCGTCCTCGCCTGCCTTCAAACCGGAAAGCCAGTGCTTGTGAACGCGCCGATGGGCGTCGACGAATTCAATCATCATCGCATGTTTAGCTTTGCTCTCGATAATGATATTTTGCGCCTCCTTCCCATCTCGGCGGACGCCAAGACTTACGCTAAGGCGATTGCGACGAGTTCGCCTAGCGGCAAAACGCAGGCCATCGAAATGCATGACGCGTCTTGGCGCGACGCGGTGTATGCGTTGGAGGCGTCCACAGGTCCAGCCGCGGACTAAACTCTGCGGTCAGTCACGGGCTTGCTTTCCACGGGGGCGTGGACGGCCGACCCGCCGCAACGCAGCCTTGTTGCACGGAGGC
>PLAI01000155.1 GCA_003134075.1 Methylocystaceae bacterium
GCCGAAGGCGCCGGCGCCGGCGTATTTGTCGCGCGAAAGGCCGCTCGCGAAGGTTAGGGTGAAAGCGCCTATCTCGCCGAACGTCAGTTGAAGGCCGGCCTTGCAAATTTTATCGCGCCAATGGCCGGTTAAAACCGCGTAGGGACCGATGTAGAGCTTTTCGGCCGCGAAAACCGCGAACGAAAAATTGTCCAATACGGCATAGCCTGGCTTTATCTCGACGAGAGATCTCTGAAATACATCCGAATAAAAGCCTTTCGCGAAAAACATTGTCTGGGAGCTCGGCGCGGCGTCCAATTCCCATATGGTTCCGAGGGCAGCGCCGCCGCCGGGACGCCTGTTTTCCTGATCCAGCCTCCAAATTCGGGCTTGCGCCGCGGCGCCGAACCATCCCTGAAACTTGATGGCGTCGACGATGGTTTGATATCCAAGCAAAGCGTTTAGGCTCGCCTTGCGACCGACAATATTAATCTGATCACTTGCCCAGAATGGCGGACCGATAAAATCCGCGGTCGCGAGTTCCGCTGTCGGGCGCGCGGCTTGTGTGCCCACGGGCTCAACCCGAAGGCCAATGCGGTCGAATAGCGTCGAATCCGCAGGCGCGGCCGCGATCTCGGCGTTCGCGCGCGGATCGAACCGACGGTCTTCCAAGGCGAGCGGAAAAATCTCGACTTGAGGGTCGAGAGTCTTGCGCAGCGGCGATGTGGCATCGTCCATCGCGGAAAGCTCTTCGGCCAGGGCGGCGGCGTTCGTGGCGCAGGCGCCAAGCGTCAGCAGGCCAAACAGCATCCTCCTCATGGACGTTACTCGCAGTGAACACTCACGCACGAAAACAAATTGAAACGCCGCCTTCGCGACCAATCGGGGCGAGGGATCGGCTGGTCCGCTAAAGCAAGTTCCGCTAGAGCTGACGGACTCATCCGAACGGACGCGCGAAAAGTGGAAAGCGCGGGCAGTGTTTCGCGAGCGTTAGCGCGGGCTATGCTCGCGGCGAGGGTAGCGCGCTCGCGGTAAATTTTACTATAATACCACCTCTCGTCGGCCCGCTCCTGGTGTGGCTGCGTCGCTTCAACCTTGACAGCTATGCCACACCGCCGCAGATTTGGGCTGCAAGAGCGGGCTATCGAATGCTGTTAACGCGATGAAACCACCTTTTACATAATTGTCTACCTAAACTGGGAGCGGCACGTATGAAATTTTATTATAAAAGCCCCTATCTTCGGATTCGTTTTGGAAGAAGAGAGTTTTATTTAACTGCCCTGCTTAAGCAGAGCTTGATTGGTTTGTGGATGTTGATTCCTTGTTTCGCTCTTGCTGGTGAATCAAATCATAGCGGTCAGTATATTTGGAGCGGTTTTTATTTAGGCGGTTTCGCCGGTGGGACCGGAGAGACTAATACTAATACTACAGAGCCTCTAAGACTGGACAATGGTAATTATTGGTTCAGGCCATTCAATAATTCATACGGATACGGCGATGGCTCCTCATTCATTGGTGGGGGCACCCTAGGTTACAACTGGCAGATTGAAAGTTCACCTTTGCTCCTCGGCCTGGAAGGCGAGTATGGCTCCCTATACGAACACGGTAGCGGGACAGATACAAACCAAACGCTTTATGGCGCTCTCGTCAATAACTTTTTGTCCAACAACGGTACGCATAGCACTAATATAGGTGGGTCTTATGGCTATGGCTTGATCGGAGGGCGAATTGGATATGCGATGGACCGCGCTCTTTTTTATGTTAATGCTGGCGCGCTTTTTACGAATATTAAAACTTTTTACGGCAGCAGCAAAACAGAGGACAACATTACACCGCACCCTGATCTATATACTTCAAGCTCAAGTAATATTGTGCGTTATGGAGTTGGCGCCGGTATTGAGTATGCGTTACCCTTGGAGCAGCTCGATAATATCTCCGTAAAAGTGGAATATCTCTATCTAGGAACAAACAACACGCAATCCACTTATGGCTATTGTTCGTGCCACTTTTTATGGACAACAACTGATGTCATCGGCGGTGTTCACACTGTTAAATTGGGTGTTAATTATAAATTTTGGGGGTTGTCTCCCTAACGCAAGATGGTGATAAGTGAAAGACTGGTGGTTATAGAGCATCGCCATGGCCATTCGCCACGGTAAACATCCGCAGGCGATAGTCATTACAACGGTGACGCAAAACGACGCCAGCAATCAAACAACTCGCTTCGCGGGACGCCATCAGATCGAGGCGAGAGCCAACAGCCGGGCGTTTGCGGGCTGTCCTTCGACCTTTTTGCCATCGCTCGCGGAGCACCTGCATCATAATCCCCTCGAAGCCAAGTCGCCGCCGCCATGACGAACCTGCTTGCGTTCGCCCGGTAGAATCAAATTCGGCTGATTCGGAAATCCCCTTCGTGAGCCTGCCTCGGTTAGGAATGGTATAATCCCGCCAAATTAGTAGCAAAGCCTGACCGCTGGTCTTGTGATAGCTTGGCGCTAGTTTATCGTTGGCGCGATCCCGCGAGGCGACTCGGCCAGACGCGCTCGCGGCAATGCGAGGGAGCATCAAATATGACAATTGGCATCGCGCATCTTCAACCCATAGTCTCGCTGATCGCCGGCGTCCTGATACTGATCATGCCCCGGCTGCTCAACTACATCGTGGCGATCTATTTGATTATTTCGGGCGTCATCGGGCTAGGGCTGGTGCGCTGACGTTATGCGAAAGCGGGGGCCGCGCGGCCCCCGTCCTCTACATTCCGCCGAGGCACACATATTTGATCTCCAGATAATCATCGAGACCATAACGCGAGCCCTCGCGCCCCAGACCGGAATGCTTGATCCCGCCGAAAGGCGCGGTTTCCGAGGAAATCAGCGTCTCGTTGACGCCGACCATGCCGAAATCCAGCGCCTCGGCGACGCGGAAGATGCGGGGAAGGTCGCGGCTATAGAAATAGGAGGCGAGTCCATAGGGCGTCCCGTTGGCGAGACGGATCGCATCCGCTTCGTCCTTGAAAGAGACAATCGGCGCCACCGGCCCAAAGGTCTCCTCGCGAAAGATCAGCGCGTCCTCGCTCACGCCGGCCAGCACCGTCGGCTGAAAAAAGGTTCCGCCGAGCGCATGGCGGGCGCCGCCGGTCAGCAGCGCGGCGCCGCGCGCCACGGCGTCCGCGACATGGCGCTCGCATTTTTCGACCGCCGCCTGTTCGATCAGCGGGCCGATCACCGCGCCCTCTTCCCGACCATCGCCGACCTTGAGCCGCCCCGCCGCCTCGGCGAGGCGCTCCGCGAAAGCCCGCGCGATGCTCTCATGCGCCAATATGCGGTTGGCGGAGACGCAGGTCTGGCCGCAATTTCTGTATTTGGTGGCGAGCGCGCCCCTGATCGCGAGGTCGAAATCGGCGTCCTCGAACACGATCAACGGCGCGTTGCCGCCGAGCTCCATCGAGCATTTCTGCACGTTTTCCGCCGCCTGGCGCAGAAGGATCTTGCCGACCTCGGTCGAGCCGGTGAAGGTCACCTTGCGCACCGCGGGATTTCGCGCGAACTCCAGCCCGATGGACGTGGGGTCCAGCGCGGTCACCACATTGACGACGCCGTCGGGAACGCCGGCGCGCTGGGCGAGTTCGACCAGCGCCAGGGCCGAGAACGGGGTCTGCTCGGCCGGCTTCAGCACCATCGCGCAGCCTGCGCCGAGCGCCGCCCCGACCTTGCGGGCGAACATGGCGGAGGGGAAATTCCACGGCGTGATCGCCGCGACCACGCCGACAGGCTGTTTGAACGTCAACAGGCGGCGGTCGGAGCCGATGATCGGCAGCACGTCGCCATAAACGCGCCGCCCCTCCTCGGCGAACCAATCGATAAAAGAGGCGCCATAGAGGATTTCGCCGCGCGCCTCGACGAGTGGCTTCCCCTGCTCGGCGGTAATGATTTGGGCCAGCGTCTCCTGCTCGGCCAGGATCAACTCGAACCAGCGGCGCATGATTTGCGCCCGCTCCTTGGCGGTCCTGCCGCGCCAGAGCGGCAGAGCGCGCTCGGCGGCGGCGATGGCGCGGCGCGTTTCGCTCGCGCCCATGTCGGGCGCATGGCCCAGAAGCTCGCCGGTCGCCGGGTCGCGCACGGCGAAAACCGCGCCGCTCTCGGCGTCGATCCACGACCCATCGACGAAAGCCTGCTGGCGGAACAGGCTGGACTGGCGCGGATCCATCGTATCGTTTCTCCCTCTATGGTTGCGCCGCTTCTCCCGCCTCGCGGGTCGCGGCGCATTGCTCATATAAGAAAAAGCGCCGAGATATAAAACCACCGAAAAACCTTCCCGACGCGCTCCCGCCGGCCTTGGGGAGGAATGGGGACTGGCGAGGGCGCCAAATTCCGACATAATCGCGGCGAATCATCTGGGAAGCGCGCCGGGCGCGCGTTTCCCGCACAATTCGAGGCCGATCCCGTGAAAGAGCATCGCTTTGCGTTTCCGATATCCCGCCGCCGCGCCTTGCAAACGGGCGCCGCTGGGCTGGCTTTGCTGGCAAGCCCGCGAGATTTCGCGGCCGCGCTGGAGGCGGGCGAAACCGAAAGCCACGGCCTCTCGACTTTCGGCGAACTGGCGGAAAAACCGGACTTCAAATATTTTGCCTATGCGAATCCGAACGCGCCCAAGGGCGGAACGCTGACGCTATCGCCGCCCTCGCCAACCTTCGACACGCTGAACGGCTATGTTCTGCGTGGCAATCCCGCCATCGGCCTGTCGTTCACTTTCGACAGTCTGATGACGCAAAGCTTGGACGAGCGCGACGCGCTTTATGGCCTCGTCGCCAAATCCGTGCGCATCTCGCCGGATCGGCTGACCTATCGTTTCATTTTGCGTCCCGAAGCGCGCTTTCACGACGGCTCCAAACTCACCGCGCATGACGCGGCATTTTCGCTCAATATTTTGCGCGCCAAGGGGCATCCCGTCATCGCGCAACTGCTGCGCGACCTGAAAAGCGCCGAGGCCGAGGCCGACGACATTCTGGTCGTGCGTTTCGCGCCGGAGCGCACGCGCGACCTGCCGATCACCGTCGCGGGTCAGCCGATCTTCTCGAAAGCCTATTACGAGAAACACGATTTCGAGAAGACGACCCTGGAGCCGCCGCTCGGCTCCGGCGCCTATAAAATCGGCTCGTTCGAGCAGGGGCGCTTTATCGCCTATCAGCGCGCCCCCGACTATTGGGCCAAGGATCTTCCGGTCAATGTCGGCCTCTCCAATTTCGATGTCATCCGGTTCGAATATTTTGGCGACAGTCAGGTGGCCTTTGAAGCTTTCAAGGCGGCCGCGTTCACCGAGCGCGAGGAGAACATCGCCCGCGTCTGGGCGACGGGATACGATTTCCCCGCCTTCAAGGACGGCCGCGTCAAGCGCTTCGAACTCCCCAACGCCAATATTCCCGGCATACAGGGCTGGGTCTTTAACACGCGGCGCAAAGTCTTCGCCGATCCGCGCGTTCGCGAGGCGATCGGCTATTGCTTCGATTTCCAGTGGACGAGCCGCAATCTGATGTACGACGCCTATAAGCGCGTCACTTCCTATTTCGAGAACTCTCCGCTCGCGGCGACGGGCCTGCCGAGCGACGCCGAGAAGGCGCTGCTCGAACCGTTTCGCGACAAATTGCCTGACGCGGTTTTCGGCGAGGCTGTTTCGCCGCCAGTCTCCGATGGTTCGGGCCAGGACCGCGCGCTGTTAAAGCACGCCGCTGAACTTTTCGCTGCGGCCGGCTGCCAGCGCAAAGGCAATGGGCTCCGACTGCCCGATGGCTCCCCGCTCGAATTCGAATTTCTGGACTATTCCAGCTTGTTCGAGCGCCACACGCAGCCCTTCATCAAGAATTTGAGCCTGCTGGGCGTCAATGCGCGCCAGCGAATCGTCGATGCGGCGCAATTCAAGCAGCGGCTCGACAGTTTCGATTTCGACGTGATCGTCGATAATTTGGCGATGGGCTGGTCGCCGGGCGAGGAGCTTCGCGCTTATTTCAGCTCGCGGGTCGCGCATGTGGATGGGTCGCGCAATTTCACCGGGATTTCCGATCCCGTCGTCGACGCGCTGATCGAAAAGGCGCTTACCGCCGCGACGCGCGAGGAGCTCGTCACAATCTGCCGGGCGCTCGACCGCGTGCTGCGCGCTGGCCACTATTGGGTTCCGCATTGGTACAACCCTGTGCATCGCATCGCTCACTGGGATCTGTTCGGTCGTCCGGAACGGCCGCCGCATTTCGATCCCGGCGTCGCCTCGACCTGGTGGTGGGACGAGGAAAAGGCGCGCAAGATCAACTTCACGGGGCGCTGAACGATGGGGGCCTATATCGCGCGGCGCGTGCTGCTGATGATCCCGACGATCCTCGGCATCATGTTTATTTCTTTCGTCATCGTGCAATTCGCGCCGGGCGGCCCGGTCGAGCGCATCATCGCGCAGCTGCAGGGCTATGACACCGGCGCCACCGGGCGCTTTTCCGGAGGCGGAAGCGAAGTCGGGCAAAGCTCCTCGACGCAAATGGGGGCCGGCGGCGGCGAAGCATCATCGAAATATCGCGGGGCGCAGGGTCTCGATCCAAAGTTCATCGCGGAACTCGAAAAGCAGTTCGGCTTCGACAAGCCGGCCTGGGAGCGTTTTCTTCTGATGGTGAAGAACTACGCGATGTTCGATTTCGGCCGCAGCTATTTTCGCGACGAGAGCGTGCTGAAGCTGATTGGCGAAAAACTGCCGGTGTCGATGTCGCTCGGATTGTGGATGACGCTGATCTCCTATTCGATCTCGATACCGCTCGGCATCGCCAAGGCGGTGCGCGACGGCACGCGTTTCGACAGCTGGACATCCAATGTCATCATCGTCGGCTATGCGATCCCGAGCTTTCTTTTCGCAATGCTGCTCATCGTGCTGTTTTCCGGCGGCTCGTTTTGGCAAATCTTTCCGTTGCGCGGCCTCACTTCCGATAATTTCGATCAGCTCTCGCTGCTCGGCAAGGTCGGCGATTATCTCTGGCACATCGCGCTGCCGGTGTTTTCGATGACGCTGGGCGCCTTCGCCACGCAAACATTTCTGACCAAAAATTCCTTCCTCGACGAAATACGCAAGCAATATGTGCAGACGGCGCGCATGAAGGGCCTCACCGAAAACCGCGTGCTTTACGGCCATGTGTTCCGCAACGCGATGCTGATCGTCGTCGCTGGCTTTCCCGGCGCCTTCGTCCACGCGTTCCTGACCGGCTCCGTGTTGATCGAAACGATCTTCTCGCTCGATGGCCTTGGTTATCTCTCGTTCGAATCCATCGTCAACCGCGACTACCCCGTGGTGTTCGCCAATCTTTATATTTTCGCGCTGCTCGGACTTGTGGTTAATCTCATCTCGGATCTCACTTACACTTGGATCGATCCGCGCATCGATTTCGAAACGCGCGAGGTGTAGGCCATGGATGACGCAATCGCCAAGGCTCCGAAAATCCTGCTCTCGGGCGTCCTTCGGCTCACGCCGCTCGACCGGCGCCGGCTCGACAATTTCAAGGCCAACCGACGCGGCTTCTGGGCGTTCTGGCTGTTCCTGGCGATGTTTTTGATGTCGCTCGGCTCCGAATTTCTCGCCAACGACCGGCCAATCCTCGCCTATTACAAGGGCGAGTTGCTTGCTCCCGCCTTCGTCACCTATCCGGAAGAAAAATTCGGCGGGTTCCTCGCGCGCACAGACTACCGCGATCCGACCATCGCCAAGGAGATCGACGCGCATGGCTGGATGCTCTGGCCGCCGATCCGCTATTCCTACGACACGCATAATCTCGACTTGCCGACGCCGGCGCCTTCGCCGCCGACCTGGTTGCTCAGCAAGCAGCAGTGCGACGCCGCGGCGGCGAAGAAAATCGCGCCGGGCGAACTCAATCGCGGATGCGCCGACATCGAATGGAACTGGCTCGGCACCGACGATCAGGGGCGCGACGTCGTGGCGCGCCTGCTCTACGGCTTCCGCCTTTCAGTGCTGTTTGGACTGATCCTCGCCAGCGTGTCGTCGGCGATCGGCGTCGCGGCGGGCGCCATTCAGGGCTATTTCGGCGGCAGGGTCGATCTCGTTTTCCAGCGCGTCATCGAAATCTGGTCGTCGCTGCCGCAGCTTTATCTGCTCATCATCATCTCGTCGTTTCTTACGCCGGGCTTTTTCATTCTGCTGGGGATTTTGCTGCTGTTCTCATGGGTGTCGCTGGTGCATGTGGTGCGCGCCGAATTCCTGCGCGCGCGCAACTTCGAATATGTGAACGCCGCGCGGGCGCTCGGTCTTTCCGACGCCAAGATCATACTGCGTCATCTCCTGCCCAACGCCACGGTCGCGACGCTGACCTTCCTGCCTTTCATTCTCAACTCCTCGATTACGACGCTGACCTCGCTGGATTTCCTGGGCTTCGGCCTGCCGCCGGGGTCGCCGTCGCTGGGCGAATTGCTGTTGCAGGGCAAATCCAATTTGCAGGCGCCCTGGCTCGGATTGACCGGCTTCGCCATCATCGCGTTGATGCTGTCGCTGCTTATCTTCATCGGCGAAGCGGTGCGCGACGCCTTCGATCCGCGCAAGACTTTCCGGTGATGACAAGGGATTCCATGACCGCTCCGCTGCTAGACATTCGCGACCTCTCGATCTCCTTCACGCAAGGCGGCAAGGAGACGTTGGCGGTCGACCGCGTCTCGCTTTCGCTCGAAAAGGGCAAGACGCTGGCGCTGGTCGGCGAGGCGGGCTCCGGCAAATCGATCACCGCGCTGTCGGTCGTGCGGCTGCTGCCGCCATCGGCGCATCATCCCTCGGGAAGCATAAATTTTGCCGGCGCCGACGTGCTGAAGATGGACGACGTGGCGCTGCGGAGCATACGCGGCGCGCGGATCACCATGGTGTTCCAGGAGCCGATGA
>PLAI01000279.1 GCA_003134075.1 Methylocystaceae bacterium
GCTGAAGCCGGGCGGGCGGTTCTGCTGCCTGGAGTTTTCCCGCGTGCAGGTGGCGGCGTTGCAGCCGCTCTACGACGCCTGGAGCTTTCGCGTGTTGCCGCGGCTGGGGCAGGTGGTGGCACATGACTCGGACAGCTACCAATACCGTGCCGAGAGCATTCGCACCTTCCCAGACCAGGCGAAGTTGGCGGCGATGATGCGGGCGGCGGAGTTCGCGCGGGTGAGCGTGCGCAACCTGTCGGGCGGGATCGCGGCGATTCACCAAGGGTGGCGGTTGTGAAACGTGCAAGTATTGGCAAGCGCATCCTTCTCATCATCTCCGGCGGCATCGCAGCGTACAAAGCGCTGGAACTCATCCGCCTGTTGCGTGGCCACGGCCATGGCGTGACCTGCGTGCTCACCACCAATGGCGGCCAGTTCGTGACGCCGCTGTCGTTGCAAGCCCTGAGCGAGGGGAAAGTCTATACTGACCTGTTCTCGCTGACTGACGAAAGCGAGATGGGGCACATCCAGTTGTCGCGCAGCGCCGACCTGGTGGTGGTGGCGCCGGCCTCGGCCGACATCCTGGCGAAGATGGCGACCGGCCTGGCCAACGACCTCGCCTCGACATTGCTGCTGGCCACCGACAAGTCCGTACTGGTGGCGCCGGCGATGAACGTGCGCATGTGGCTGCATCCGGCGACGCGGCGCAACGTCGCGCGGCTAAGCGCGGACGGCGCTCTGTTCGTCGGACCGGAAGACGGCGAGATGGCCTGCGGCGAATATGGCCCGGGACGTATGAGCGAGCCGCCCCAAATCGTGGAGACGATCCGCGCCGCGCTCTCCGCGCCGGCTGGAGGCGCCGGCTTGTTGGCCGGGCGCCATGTCGTCGTGACCTCGGGGCCGACGCATGAGCCGATCGACCCCGTTCGCTTTATCGCCAATCGCTCCTCGGGCAAGCAGGGGCACGCCATCGCCGTCGCCGCCAGGTTGGCTGGCGCGCGCGTGACGCTGGTCAGCGGCCCGGTGACTATTCCCGACCCTCCCGGCATCGAAACGCGTCATGTCGAAACGGCTCGCGAGATGCTCGCGGCGGTCGAGGCGGCGCTGCCGGCCGACATATTCATCGGCGCCGCGGCGGTCGCCGATTGGCGCGTCGAGGCCACGCCCGACAAGATCAAGAAACAACGGGAGGGCGGAGCGCCGGCGCTGACCCTTTTCGAAAATCCGGATATTCTCGCGAGGGTCGCGGCGCGCGAGGCGGGACGCCCGGCGCTAGTGGTGGGCTTCGCCGCCGAAACACGCGATCTGTTGCGCCACGCGCGGGAAAAACTCGCGCGCAAGGGCTGCGATCTCGTCGTCGCCAACGACGTTTCCGCCGGGGTGTTCGGCGCGGACGAAAACGAAGTGCATATCGTCTCGGCGAAGGGCGTCGAAAGCTGGCCGCGCCTCGGCAAGGAGGCGGTGGCCGCCCGGCTTGTGCAACTTCTCGGGCGAGAGTTGGCCGGCGATAGCGGAAAGTCATCTCCATGAAAATCACGATTTCGCGTCTGCCCCACGGCGGGGGCCTGGAACTGCCTTTTTACGCCAGCGACGGCGCCGCCGGCCTCGATCTTTGCGCCGCGCTGGCGCCAGGACGAAAACTCGTGCTTGAACCGGGCGCCCGCGATCTCGTGCCGACCGGTTTCGCCATCCATTTGCCCCCTGGTTTCGAGGCCCAGATCAGGCCGCGCTCGGGGCTCGCCTTGCTGCACGGCGTTACGATCCTCAATGCGCCCGGCACCATCGACAGCGATTATCGCGGGGAACTGCATGCGCTGTTGGTCAATCTCGGCGCGCATCCCTTCGAGATCGTTCGCGGCATGCGGATCGCGCAGCTTGTCGTCGCGCCGGTGACGCGGGCGCATCTGGAGGAAACGCGAGCGGCGCTGGAAGAGACGGAGCGTGGCGGCGGCGGCTTCGGCTCCACTGGCGTGCTGGGAGAACGGCAAGGATGATGCTGCTGCCGCGCGCCGCGCGTTTCGCCTTGCTCGCGGTTCTCGACGTGGCCTTGCACGCACGGGCGCGACCGGTGTCTTCGAAAGAGTTGGCGGCGCGTCACGATTTTCCGCCGCGGCGGCTGGAGGGATTATTGCAGGCGCTGGTGCGCGCGGGAATACTGAGGAGCCTACGCGGCCCCTCCGGCGGTTACGAATTGGCGCGCGAACGCCGCCGTTTGACCGCCGCCGAAATCGTTCGCGTCGCGCTGCGCGCCGAAAGCGACGACGAAGAGGTGTGCGCGCGCCGGAGCGATGCGTCGCTGGAAGCGGCGCTGACGCCGGTTCTGGAGCAAATCGAGGCTTGCGTTTTCGAACGGTTGGAGAGGATATCGCTCGACGATTTGCACGCCAGCGCGGTCGCGCGCGGTTTCGGCGAAAGGCAGGACGCGGGCGGCGATTTCGACATATAAAGACGCCATGGGCGAAGGATGCTCGCCCTGTCCGGAAGATGCGAGGAGATGCGCGCGTGAGCTACGAGACGTTAGAGATCGAAAGGCACGGCGAAGCGGGACTGGTTCGTCTGCATCGGCCGGACGCGCTCAATGCGCTCAACGCGAAGCTGATCGGCGAACTCGACGACGCCCTTCAGGCGTTCGAGGCGGACGAAGATATCGGCTGCGTCGTGCTGACCGGCTCCGAAAAGGCCTTCGCCGCCGGCGCCGACATTAAAGAAATGCGCGAAAAGGACTTCGCCGACGCGTTTTTGGGCGATTTTCTGGCGCGCTGGGACGCGGTGACGCGTATTCGCAAGCCGATCGTCGCGGCGGTGAGCGGCTTCGCGCTTGGCGGCGGCTGTGAGCTGGCGATGATGTGCGATTTCATTCTGGCGTCGGACAATGCGCAATTCGGTCAGCCCGAGATCAAGCTTGGCGTCATTCCCGGCGCCGGCGGCACGCAGCGTCTGACCCGCGCCATTGGCAAGGCCAAGGCGATGGAGCTTTGTCTCACCGGCCGCTTCATGGGCGCCGAGGAAGCCGAGCGGGCGGGGTTGGTGTCGCGCGTCCTGCCGGCGGCGGATTTGCTGCCCGAGGCGATCAAGACCGCGCAAACCATCGCGAGCATGTCGCGGCCGGCCGTGCTCACCGCCAAGGACGCGATCAATCGCGCCTTCGAGACGACGCTGGCCGAAGGCGTGAGATTCGAGCGCCGCGCCTTCTATGCGCTGTTCGCGACCAAGGATCAGAAGGAAGGCATGTCGGCCTTCATCGAGAAGCGGCGCCCGAAGTTCCAGAATCGGTGACGTTCGGCGCCCGCGCTCACCAGCGCAAAATCACGCTGCCCCAGGTCATTCCGGCGCCGATGGCCATCATCGCGATCACGTCGCCTTGTTTCAACCGCCCGCCCCGGTTGGCCTCGTCCAGCGTGATCGGCATCGAGGCGCTCGAAGTGTTGCCGTAGCGGTCGATGTTGATCCAGCATTTTTCGAGCGGAACGCCGAGCGTCTCCATCGCGGATTCGATGATGCGAAGATTGGCCTGATGCGCGATCACATGGGTCACGTCGGCGGCTTCCAGCCCAGCCTGATCCAGCGCCTCCCGCACGACCTCCGGCAGCAGCCGGGCGGCCGCCTTATAGACCTCGCGTCCGCGCATTTTGATCTTGTGGCCGTTGTCCGTCAGCATTTCTTGTGAAAACGGGCGACGGCTGCCGCCGCCGAAAATCCCCAGAATTTCGGTCATCGAGCCGTCGGTTCGCAGTTTGGCCGCGATCAGGCCGCGTGTTGGCGCTTCGCTGGCGCAGAGCAGCATCGCGCCGGCGGCGTCGCCGAACAGCACGCAGGTCTCGCGATTGGTCCAGTCGACCACCCGGCTCAAGGTTTCCGCGCCGATCACCAGCGCACGGCGCGCCATGCCGTTACGGATGAATTGGTCGGCGATGACGAGGCCGTAAAGCGAGCCGGCGCAGGCCGCGGAAACATCGAAGGCGAAAGCGTTGAACGCGCCGATCTTGGCCTGCACGAAAGCGGCGCAGGAGGGCGTGGGCGTGTCGCCGGTCACCGTGGCGACAATGATGAGATCGATCTCGCTGGCGTCGACCCCGGCGAATTCGAGCGCGCGCCGCGCGGCGGCGGCCGCCATGTCCGAGGTGGTCTCGCCTTCCGCGGCTATGTGGCGCTCCTTGATGCCAGTGCGGCTGACGATCCAGGGGCCATTCGTCGCCACTATTTTTTCCAGATCGGCGTTGGTCAGAATTTTCAGTGGCGCATATGCGCCCGTCCCGAGAATGATGGATGACGGCAAATTTTCAGGCCTTGTTGGCGCCGCGATAGGCGAGTTTGTGACAACGCGGCGTGCGACGCGACGCTTGGCGCGCGGCTCGTCTCCGAGCCCTTTTCAATGCCCGGGCATCCAACGGGCGCCCCGTTCGCGGGGCGTTATCCCGGCGAGTGCTCGCCCGCGTTCCCGCGACGAGAATTTCTATACATAATCCTAGGGTGAGGGGAGCGCATTTTTTTGTCTGAACGGCGCCTCACGTCGTCTCGTTCGCTAAGTTACTGTTAGTAAGCATTATTACGTCCGTTGCTCCCGCTCTCGACGGCTCGCGGGCCGCGACGAACCGCCAAAAGCTAAGATTTGTTAAGCCTTCAATTCTATTAATTCGGCTTGGCGCCGGTGGCGCCGCGTTCGAGGTCGAGGCGATGCGACCGCTTGTAAATTCGGAGGGTAAAGCGTTGATAAAGATTGCTGTTCTCGTTATAGTCGCGCTGTATTCCCTGGCTGGCGCCGTGATGGCCGCCGATCGCGCGCCGCGCGACGGATCCAAGGCCGAGTCTTCGGTTTCCCTCTCAACGTCCTAGCCCGCTGCCCGATTGCCAATCGCGCCCCGGCGTGGCAAGCCACGCCCATGCGCGAAAATCCCAACGATAACTTGACTAAATCCGCCGTCTCCGCCGCGCCGCGCGTTTCCTTCGTGTCGCTCGGTTGTCCCAAGGCTCTGGTCGACAGCGAGCGGATCATCACGCGGCTGCGCGCGGAGGGCTATGAATTCTCGCGCGGCCACGCCGGCGCCGATGTGGTCGTCGTCAACACTTGCGGCTTTCTCGATAGCGCCAAGGCCGAGTCGCTGGAGGCGATCGGCGCCGCCTTGGGCGAAAACGGCAAGGTGGTGGTGACCGGATGCATGGGCGCCGAGCCCGAAAACATACTGGCGAGATTTCCCGACGTATTGGCGGTCACGCGACCGCAGGATTACGAGAGCGTCCTCGAGGCCGTGCGCGCGGCGGCGCCCGCGCCGCACGACCCTTTCGTCGATCTCGTCCCGGAGCAGGGCGTCAGGCTCACGCCGCGTCACTATGCCTATCTGAAAATCTCGGAGGGCTGCGACAACAGTTGCTCCTTCTGCATCATCCCACATTTGCGCGGGCCCTTGCGCTCGCGCTCGGCGGCGGAGGTTCTACGCGAGGCCGAAAAACTGGCGCGCGCGGGCGTGAAGGAATTGCTGGTGATCTCGCAGGACACCAGCGCTTATGGCCGCGATCTGCGTTACGCCGAAAGCGCCTATCAAGACCGCGCCGTGCGCGCGCGGTTCGTCGATCTCGCGCGCGAACTCGGCGAGTTCGACGTCTGGGTGCGGCTGCATTACGTCTACCCCTATCCGCATGTCGATGAGGTGCTTCCGCTGATGGCGGAAGGCAAGATTCTGCCCTATCTCGACATTCCCTTTCAGCACGCGGCGCCTTCGGTGTTGAGGGCCATGAAACGCCCCGCCAATGACGAGAAGACATTGGAGCGCATACGGAACTGGCGCCGTCTCGTTCCCGATCTCACGCTGCGCTCGACCTTCATCGTCGGCTTTCCCGGCGAGACGGAGGAGGACTTCGCCTATCTCCTCGACTGGCTGGAAGAAGCGCGGATCGACCGCGCCGGCGCCTTCAAATATGAAGCCGTCGCGGGCGCCCCGGCTAATGATCTCGGGCTCCCGCCCGTTCCCGACGAGGTGAAGGAAAGCCGCTGGAAGCGCTTCATGGAGCGCCAGCAAGCGATCAGCGCCAGGCTTCTCAAACAGAAAATCGGCCAGCGCATACAGGTCATCGTCGACGAGCCCGGGGGTGGGACTTCAGGCGGCGCCGCCAAGGGCCGCGGCAAGGCCGATGCGCCCGGCGTCGACGGCGCCGTTCACATTTCGTCGCGCAGACCATTGCGCGCCGGCGACATTGTGAGCGTGAAGGTCGAAGGCGCCAACGCATATGATCTGCGCGGAACGGCGACATAAGGCGCGACCACGCGCGCGAATAGGAGGGGGAGCGGTTGGTCGGGCGTGGCGGCGAAAATCGCTCGGAACCACGCCGCGTCTTGGAAGGATAGTCAGCTTTGTCTCATAATGCCCGGGAACGGGCTGAAATTGCGGTTTGCAATGCGCGCGCGTCCACTATGTTATCGCGGAGCCAACCCATTCGAGACGCGTCCGAAAGACCCGGCGCGTCGCCAGAGCCAAGGATCCGCGCCATGACAGACGAACAGCCGAAAAAGCCGCCGCAATACCGCGTGCCGCGCGGGCTTTATTTCCTGACCGCTGGCGTCATGGCGCTGTGGGTGTTCGTCGTGTTCTTCTTTCGCAACCCATACACGCAGGCCGTCTCCAACGACTATTACGACACGCATCCCTATAGCGAGACCTCGACCTGGGTGCTCGTGCTGGTGATCATCCCGATGATCGGCCTCGCCGCCTTTCTAGCGTGGACGCGGCGCAAGGGTAGCTGATCATCGATCCTTGCGCGCGGCGCGCAGAGCGGTCGAGGACTGAAAGGCGCGCCGGTCGTGCAGATAGACGAAGGCTGGCGGGCGCATGCCTGGGAGTAGGCGCGAGTCTTTCTCCGGGAGTCGCCATTTGGCGAATGC
This sequence comes from Methylocystaceae bacterium, assembly GCA_003134075.1. Taxonomy (GTDB): domain Bacteria; phylum Pseudomonadota; class Alphaproteobacteria; order Rhizobiales; family Beijerinckiaceae; genus Methylocystis. The sequence goes on from PLAI01000279.1 coordinate 6,857, forward strand.
GTGGGCGGCTTTCGCGCCGGAACTGCTCCAGGTCGCGCCGGGCCGGTCGATCACCGCGATCGGAACCAGCCGCGCGATCTCGCGCCAATGGCGCCAGCGGTGGAAATGCAACAGATTATCCGCGCCCATTATCCAGACGAAACGCACGCCGGGACAGCGCAGACGCAGGTAACGCAGCGTGTCGTAAGTGAAGCGCGTGCGAATTTGCGCCTCGACGCCGGTCACGACGATGCGCGGGTCAATCGCCAGTTCGCGACAGGCCGCGATGCGGGCCTCCAGCGACGGCAGCTTCTTGGCGTCCTTAAGCGGATTGCCGGGCGTGACCAGCCACCACAACCGGTCGAGCCCCAACCGGGTTAGCGCGACGCGCGAGACCAGCACATGCCCCTCATGCGGCGGATCGAAGGAGCCGCCGAACAGGCCGATGCGCATGCCGGACGCGTGAGGCGGAAAGCGTGGGATCATGCCGGAGGCGGGTTCACGGGCGCGTCTGCCCTTCGCCGCGCACACGATATTTGAATGAAGTGAGCTGTTCGACGCCGACCGGTCCGCGCGCATGCATTTTGCCGGTGGCGATGCCGATTTCGCCGCCAAAGCCGAATTCGCCGCCATCGGCGAATTGCGTCGAGGCGTTGTGGACGACAATCGCCGAATCGACCTCGGCGAGAAAGCGCGCCGCCGCCGCTTCGTCCCGCGTCACGATGCAGTCAGTGTGATGCGAGCCATGCGTCGCTATATGCGTCATGGCGTCGTCGAGCCCGTCGACGACGCGCACGGCGATGATGGCGTCGAGATATTCCGTGTCCCAGTCTTGTTCGCTCGCCGGCGTCACGCGCGGATCGGCGGCCAGCGTCGCCGCGTCGCCGCGCACCGCGCAGCCCGCCGCGAGCAGCATGTCGACAAGCGGCGCCAGATGCGTCGCGGCGCAGGCGCGGTCGACCAGCAGCGTCTCCGCCGCGCCGCAGACGCCGGTGCGCCGCATCTTGGCGTTGAGCACGATCCTTTTGGCCATTTCGAGATCGGCCGCGCCATGCACATAGACATGCACGATGCCTTCAAGATGCGCGAAGACCGGCACGCGCGCCTCGTGCTGCACGCGCGCGACAAGGCTCTTTCCGCCGCGCGGCACGATCACGTCGATGTCGCCATCGAGACCCGCGAGCATCGCCCCCACCGCCGCGCGATCGGTCGTGGGAACCAGGGCGATTGCTTCCGCCGGCAGGCCAGCGGATTCGAGCCCAGCGACGAGACAGCGGTGAATGACGGCCGACGAGCGCGGACTGTCGGAGCCGCCGCGCAAGATCGTGGCGTTGCCTGACTTAAGGCACAGCGCGCCGGCGTCCGCCGTCACATTGGGCCGGCTCTCGTAGATCACGCCGATCACGCCGAGCGGCGTTGTCACGCGCTCGATGCGCAGCCCATTGGGGCGCTCGAACACCGCCACCACGCGGCCGACGGGATCGGGCAGATCGGCGATCTCCTCGACGCCGCGCGCCATCGCCTCGATGCGTTTTGGATCGAGCGTCAGTCGGTCGAGCGCGGCGGGCGTCGCGCCGGAAGCGCGCGCCGCTTCGACATCCAGCGCGTTGGCGACAAGGATCGCGGCGCTGGCGCGGCGGATTTCGCGCGCCGCCGCGCGCAAGGCGGCGGGCGCGGTCAATTATGTCGGCGCCGGCACCATCGAATTCGTCTCCGACGGCAAGGACGTGTACTTCATCGAGATGAACACGCGGTTGCAGGTCGAGCCCCCGGTGACCGAGATGGTGTGCGGCATCGACCTGGTGCGCGAACAGATCCGCATCGCTGCCGGCGCCGAACTCGGTTATGGGCAGCAGGACATCCGGTTCTATGGCCACGCGATCGAGTGCCGCATCA